>NZ_JAZFNF010000007.1:0-497730 GCF_050586165.1 Rhodococcus sp. 24CO
ACGCAAACGCCACAACCTGCCGCGCACACCCACAGCCGAACCGGCTACAACATCCCCCACCGAAACGAAATCGCTCAACGTAGTCATCAAGGCCTCCCCACCCTGACTCAATTATACTCGAACATATATTCGATTCAAGGGACATACCGGGCACGTTTCGTTCCCCCCACATTGTCACATTGCGAGGGTCAACAGTCACAGGAGCCCGTCAACTTCCCGTCCACTGCGGGCGACGCTTTTCGGCAAATGCAGCCGGCCCTTCCTGCGCGTCGTCGCTGTTGTAGCAATACTCGGACACGTGGCGCGCGGCCTTCAGTGCGGCCGAACGACCCATGTCCGTCGACAGCATCACAGTTTCCCTCGCCGCTTTGACAGAAAGTGGTGCACCGGAGAGTATTTCGGTTGCCAGGTCCAGAGCCGTAGCCATCAGATCCGCAGGCTCGGCAAGTCGGTTGACCAGACCGATCTCGTAGGCGCGCGCAGAAGATATCGGCTTACCGGTGAGCAGGATTTCCATCATGATGCGCTGCGGAATCATATGAATCAGCGGCGACGCCCACGGAGAGCTTCTCCCTACCTTGACCTCCGTCACGGCAAACTTCGCGGTGGTACTGGCGACACATAAGTCACAGGCCTGGGCAATCATCCACCCACCTGCATAGGCAACCCCGTTGACCGCGGCGATGGTGGGTTTCGAGAGTTCGACTGTGTCGTAGGGAAGTGCAAACATATCGCGCGGCGGCACTGCCATTGCGGTGTTTACCATCTCTTTGAGATCTCCACCTGCACAGAATGTTTCGTCCCCGGAACCGGTGAGGATCGCTACCCGCAACGCGTGATCATGTTCAAATCGGTTCCAGGCGTCACGTAATCCCTCTCGCACGTCCCGATCGAGACAGTTACGGGTCTCCGGTCGGTTCAGCGTGATGACGGCGATACCGTCGTCACGCGCATCGAACAACACGGCATCCTTCGACAAAACAGCGTCATTCGACAAAACAGCGTCATTCGAGAACGCACCGCCATTCATCAGAATCCCCTCTGCTTGATTGCGTGTGCTTCGCGCATCAAATCTTCGCGAAAATCCGGATGGGCAATATTGATCAAACGTTGTGCCCGTTCTGCGAGGTTCTGTCCTCGCAGTTCGGCCGCACCGAATTCGGTGACCACAACATCGATGTCACTACGCGCCGTCGTGACAGGCCCGGACAACTGCGCGGTAATCCTGCTGACGGTTCCTCCCTTGGCCGTGGCGGGGAGAGCCATGATCGCGTGACCACCCGGTGAACGCGAACCGGCCCGGACGAAGTCCACCTGACCGCCCGTGCCACCGAGATACGCCGAACCGCTTTGCTCGGCATTGACCTGCCCCGTGAGATCGACTTCCAGTGCGGAATTGACTGTCACCAGTTTGTCGAGCTGAGCCAGAACTGCCGCGTCGTGTGTGTACGAAGTCGCGCACATACGTATCGCCGGGTTTCGGTGCGCGTACGCGTACAGTTCCTTGCTGCCGATGAGTGCGCCGGTGATGGACACTCCCCTGTCGATACGCTTGCGTGCATTGGTCACAGTGCCCGACTCCACCAGATCAACGAGGCCGTCGCCCACCATTCCCGAATGAACACCCAGATCTTTCCGGTCTCGAATCAGCCGAAGCAGTGCATCCGGCACAGCTCCGATCCCGACCTGAATGACCGAACCGTCCTCGATATACGCAGCGGCATGTTCGGCAATAGCATGATCGGTCGGTCCAATTATTGCCGGCGCCAGGGTAACTGGAGGTCTGGACACATGGATGGCGTAATCGATTTTCGCTGCCGGCAGCAGTTCCCCGCACGTGAACGGGACTTGATCGTTCACTTCTGCCACGACAACGCGAGCCCGAGCCACAGCCGCCTGAACGTAGTCACTGATCAAGCCGAAACTGTGATTGCCGCCGCGGTCCGCAGCGCTGACTTGCACGAAGGCAACGTCGCACCCGATCAACCCGGCCTCGATCATCGGTGCAACTTGACTGACATGGCACGGGATCACACTGAGCTTATGCGCTTTGGCCAGCGATCGCAGCGTTCCGATCGCCCCCATACTGGAGAGCGAAAAACTCTCACTTGCTTCGGCATTGAAGACTCCCGAGAAACTCGTTGCGACAAACGCCGACAGGCCGCCAATGGCCGCACCCTGATCGATCAGAGCTTCGATCAACGTCGTAGGTTCGCCGCACGCCTGACCGATGACAATGCGGTCTCCCCAATTCAGGAACCGATTCAACTCCACGCTCGACCGACCTCATTCAGGACTTCCTCGGTGTGCTCACCGAGTCGAGGAGCCGGCCCAGCAACGCGACCGGGTGTGCGCGAGAACCAGGTCGGCGGACCAGGGAAACGCACTGGGCCGTAGGGAGTATCGACATCTTCGAAAAAGTTCACGGCATCGAGGTGCTCGTTGTTCAGCAACTCGTCCAGCGTCCTCACCGGAGCGGCCGGAATATCGTGAGATCGGAGCAGATCCAGCCATTCCTGCGTCGTGCGTTCGAGGAACGTTTCACCCAGTCGCGCGTACACCGTGTCGATCTGACGGGCACGTTGTTCGAGAGTCGCGAGATGTACACCTGCCCAGGGTGGATCGACTGCGTCGACGAAAGCCGCCCATTGCTTGTCGTTGTACACCAGGGCCGAAATCTCGCCGTCTTTGGTCCGGTACGGTTTCCGATTCGGTGCCACTGCACGGGGATACACCGCCGGTCCAAGTGCCGGTGTGAACAGTGCCCCGTTTGCATGTTCGACCAGCATGAATGCTGCCATCGTCTCGAACATGGCAACCTCCACCTCCTGGCCTTCTCCCGTGCGTTCGCGGTGAAAGAGGGCCATCGTGGTGGCGTACACGGCGGTGAGGCCGGCAACCTTGTCCGCGATAATGGTTCCGACATAACCACTCTCGCCGGTCAACTGTTCCTGCGCGTGCGGTAATCCGCATTCGGCCTGAATTGTGTCGTCGTAGGCTGTCAAATCGGCATCCGGCCCGCGGCGCCCGTATCCGTAACAGTTGGTGTACACGATCGACGGATTGATGGCGGCCACGTCGCCGTAGCCGAAACCAAGTTTTGCGATTGCCGCGCCGCGCATGGAATGGATGAATACATCCGCATCGGCAATCAGGTCACGCAGTGCGTCTGAACCCTCATCGGTTCGCAGATCCAGTACCACGCTGCGCTTTCCACGATTCACGTTGACAAACACACCGCCCAACCCCGGTTCCGGACCCACCGAAATGTAGCGGGTGTTGTCGCCGGCAGGGCTTTCGATCTTGAGAACATCAGCCCCCATGTCGGCCATGATCTGTGTGCAGTAGGGACCCATCACCATCGCCGTGAGATCGACGATCCGAACCCCGGTCAACGGACCCGAGTGCTTCATCAGAATGAACCTCCACTTTTCTTCAGAACGATTCGACGCTATCAGGTGAATCCTTACAAGGATAGTGGTATTAGTTAGTGGTGAAGAATTCCAACGACACCGCCGACCTCGGCACGATAGCGACGGTGCTCGATGCGGCACTGGCGGCAAACCCGCAGGCCTCGGCCGTGGAAGCCGCATCCGGTATCTGGTCCTATGCCGAACTCGACACTCAGGCGAGGCGCTGTGCCGGAGCGCTGTGGTCACTGGGCGTGCGACCAGGCGATCGTGTCGCCGCGTGCCTGCCCAACGATCTGGGCATCGTCGCGGCATTTCACGGCGCACAGCGGATCGGTGCGATCTGGGTGGGAATCGGCGAAGCACTGTCGCCCCGTGAGCAGAAAGATATACAAACTCTGTGCCGGCCGAGCGTCGTCCTGGCCGGACCGAACTGTCGGCTGGACACCAGCGACTGCGTCAGCGAGGCGCAGTGGGCAGAGTTGTGCGGGCGCGACGAGACCGCCCCTTCGATTGAGTTGGATATCGACGCTCCAGCCGGAATCGCTTTCACCAGTGGCACTTCGGGCCAACCCAAAGCTGTGGTACACAGTCAGCGAAACCTACTTCTCCCCGGCGCCGTCCTGTGCGCGACCAGAGAATGGGGGCCCGAACTACGCAAGGGCGACAGTTTCCCGCTCACCATTCTCAATCTCATGGTCCTGTCGACGCTGCTCACCGCCCAGGCCGGCGGGTGCTCAGTCGTGATGAACCGTCGCGACGTCGACGGGGTTGCCGAATGGATCGCCTCACGGCGTGTCACAGTGTGGAACGGTGCGCCCGCGCAGCTGTACGACCTCGCGCGGCGCCCCGACGTCGACCTCAGTTCACTCCAGGAGATCTGGTGCGGTGGCGGCGACACACCGGACGGACTGCGCCAGGCATTCGCCGACGCACACGGCCTCGTCCCCCGCGTCACGTACGGCCTGACGGAAGCACCGACCGTCGTATCGATCGATCCTCCCGGGCGCGAATGGCACCCCCGGACCAGCGGGCAGGTGCTGCCGCAGTACGAGGTTGCAGCGTACGGCGAAGACGGAAGCCCGCTACCTGCAGGAGAATTGGGTGAACTACGTGTGTGCGCGGCAAGCTCCGGTCCGTGGGCGGGCTCGTGGACGCCGATGCTCGGCCAGTGGGAGCACGGCGGTGTCAGTCCGACTGAACCCGGACCACTCGCTACCGGGGATATCGGAACCGTCGACGCCGACGGTTGGCTGACAGTTCTGGATCGCCAGAAATTGGTCATCATTCGTGGTGGCGCAAACGTCTACCCACTCGAAGTGGAACGAGTCATCGCGACGCACCCCGATGTCGCGAAGGTCGCCGTATATCCGGTGCCGGACGACCGGCTCGGGCAGCGGGTTGCCGCCGTTGTCGAAAGTGTCGGGCCTCCAGTGGAGTTCAGCGTCCTTGCCGAACTCTGCCGAGGCGAGCTGTCCCCGTACAAGGTTCCGGAGTTCTGGTCACAGGTTGACGCACTGCCGGTCAATGCCATGGGAAAAATTCAGCGCGCCGGACTCGCCGACCTCACCGCTTCCGTCGTCGGGGCACCGCAGCGAGGTCTGCGGTGACAACGCACGGCGATACCGCGGCACGGATGTTCGGTCTGGACGGCCGGATAGCCATCGTGACCGGCGCTTCGTCAGGCCTCGGAGCCGCCATAGCCGAGGCCCTTGCCTCACTCGGTGCCCGAGTTGCCGTCGTCGCTCGCCGGCGCGACAAACTCGTCGAGCTCGCCGAACGGATCAATGGCACTGCTATCGCGTGCGATCTCTCCGACCCCGGCCAGGTCGAGTCTGTTGTGCCCGCCGTGATCGAAAGCCTTGGCCCGCCGGAGATTCTGATCAACGCCGCAGGCAGCATGTTCACCTACGAACGAGCGGAATCCGAGCCGCTCGACGCCGTCCGCAAGACCTTGGACCTGAACCTGATCGCTCCGTTCTTGTTGGCGCAGGCCACTTTTCCTCACATGCAGTCCATCGGCCGCGGCGCTGTCGTCAACATCTCGTCCATCAGCGGCCGGGTGGGAATACCGGGTATCCCGCAGGCGTCGTACGCCGCGAGTAAGGCCGGATTGTCAGGACTCACCGCAGAACTCGCGGTGCAGTGGGCGCGGCACTCCATCCGGGTGAACACCGTTGCTCCCGGATTCTTCCGGAGTGAAATCACTGATCAGCTCTACGCCAATGACCGGTCGGCGGAGTATCTACGGCGAAACACTCCACTTCCCCAGGAAGGGACACCGCACGACATTGTCGGCGCTGTTCTCTGGCTCGCAAGTGACGCGGGACGCTACGTGACCGGCCAGACGATAGTCGTCGACGGCGGCTGGACGGCGCGCTGAGCGTCCGAGCACCTGCGCTGATCTTCAGTTCGATTCTTTAATTTCCACGTTGTAAATGCTATTCTCAAAATCAAGAGTTTCATACTCTTATTGCGATTCTAACCGCAGGGCGAGAGGGCGAACATGTTGTTGGAGCTAACCCCCGACCAGGAGTTCTTCCGGGACACCACAGCGCGATTCCTGAGCACGCAGGTGCCCAGCTCAGCTGTGCGTCTTCTGCGTGACAACCCCGCCGGCTTCGACTCCGAATACTGGCGGCGCGGAGCAGAACTCGGCTGGACCAGCCTCCTGGTTGACGAAAAGCACGGCGGGGGCACAATCAGCGAACGCGGACTGATCGACCTCACACTGATCGCGTACGAGTTCGGCCGTACCGCCGCGCCTGGCCCACTCATCCCGACCAACGTCGTTGCCGCACTTCTCAACAACTACCCCAGCGAAACCACGGGCAAAGTTCTTGCGGAACTTCTTTCCGGAACTTCTACCGCAGCATGGTGTTTCACGCAACCACAAGCGAACAGTCTTGTGAGCACTCCCCCACTGGAGATTCGAGTCGAGGGCGCCGACGTCGTTGTGTCCGGCACAAAACGCCCCGTCGAAGCTGCCCAAACCGCCGATATCCTTCTGGTCACCAGCCAGAGCGGCGACTCCGTCGCGCAGGTCCTGGTGCCCGTCAACACGCCCGGCGTTCACGTAAAACCGTTGCGATCAATCGATCTGACACGGCGCTACGCCGAGGTGACGTTCGACAACGTACGTCTCCCCCTGAGCGCGATGATCGGAGACACTCTCGATGCGACTCGTGATGTCGAGCGTGGTCGGCAACTCGCCATCGTGCTCGGCTGCGCCGAATCCGTCGGTGCGATGCAAGCAGCATTCGACCTCACCGTGGCGTGGGCATTCGACCGATACTCGTTCGGACGCCCCCTGGCGTCGTACCAAGAACTCAAGCACCGCTTCGCAGACATGAAGACCTGGCTCGAAGCCAGCCACGGCCTCGCCGACGCTGCCGCCGCCGCAGTTGCGGTGGGAAGCTCGGACGCCGCTGAACTCACCAGCGCCGCACACGCATACATCGGTGATCGCGGCGGCGAGCTACTCCAGGATTGTGTGCAGATCCACGGCGGAATCGGCGTCACATTCGAGCACGATCTACACCTGTTCATGCGTCGGGCCGCAGCTAATCGCGCCAGTTACGGCACTCCCGCAGAGCACCGCCAATTGATCGCCGCCATCGCCGTACGTCAGGAGAGCAACCGTTGAGCACCCAGGCACCCCAGACCGTCGTCGACAGGGAATCGGTCGAACAGTTTCGCACGCGCGCCCGCACCTGGATCCGAAACAACCTCGGCCCCAGCGACCCGAAGGCAAACATCGGTGTCATGCGCGCCGAAGGACCCGACGAGGATGAACTCGCCGACGTCGCGGAGCAACGCGCACTGCAGCGACGGCTGTTCGATGCGGGACTTGCCGGGATCTGCTTCCCTCAGGAGTACGGCGGGCAAGGCCTCACCCACGCTCACCAGCGGGCATTGAACGAGGAACTCGCCGGTTACAAGTACGCCGAACGTCTACAGTCTCCGACCTTTGTGCCCTGCGCTGCAGTGCTTCTCGAATTCGGCACCGAAGAGCAGAAGCAACGCCACATCCCTGCCATCTTGAAGGGCGAGGAGATCTGGATGCAAATGCTCTCCGAGCCCAGCGGCGGCTCCGACGTCGCCGGCGCGGTCACCACCGCTGTTCGCGACGGCGAAGATTGGGTACTGAACGGATCGAAGATCTGGACTACCGGCGCCTGGTGGTCCGATTGGGCGCTCTGTCTTGCCAGAACCAACTGGGACGTCCCCAAGCATCGGGGTCTGAGCGTGTTCATGGTGCCGCTCGATCGCAGCGGCATGGAAGTCAACCGCATCGAGTTGCTCAGCGGTTCGCGCGAATTCTGTCAGGAGTTCATGACCGACGTCAGCGTTCCGGACAGCGACCGTATCGGCGAGATCAACGACGGTTGGACCGTCGGCACCCGCTGGATGTTCCACGAACGGATGCTGTCGAACTCGCCCTACGCGACCATGGCAGCGGGAAGCACACAACGAGGAACCAAGATGCCGGAACTCCTTGCCGTCGCGCGCGATGCTGGACGATTGAACGACCCCGTCAGCCGCGACCTCATCGGTGAGGCACGCATGCTGGAACTGGCCAACAATGCACTGCAGCATCGAGTTGTCCAGGGCATCACCACCGGTGCAATGTCCGATCAGGCCGCGAGTATCGCCCGATTGATGGCAGGTTTGATGTCTACCCGCCTGGTGACGATCATCTACGAATTCACCGGACCTGCCGGAGTCGCGTGGGACGACGACGACGGTACCGTCGGCGACTGCGCCACGGACTACCTCGGACAACAGGTGTGGTGCATTGCCGGCGGGACCACCGAAATGGCTCGAAACGCCATCAGCGAGCGAGTACTCGGTATGCCGCGCGAACGCACGCACGAGCAGAACATCGCCTTCCGGGATATCCCGAAGAGCCGATCAGCTTCCGGCAGTCACTAACTTCTGGCGGTCGTCAACTTCGCGCAGTCAGGGACACGGTGCAGTTACGGTCGAACTTCTTTGCCAGATACAGCGCTTCGTCGGCGCAATCGATCATGCCGGCCACGTCCGCGTCACCGGACGGTGAACACGCCACACCGATACTGACAGTCGGGCCGAGTTCTCCGAGCGTTGTCCTCGATTGCTCCTGCTGTGCCACCCGAATTGTTTCCGCAGTTTCCGTTGCCTCGTCGAGATCCGTGTCGATCAGCAGAACGGCAAACTCCTCACCGCCCAGGCGTGCGAACAGTGCTGTTTCATCGAGATGGCGCCGCACTTGATCCGCAAAGGCAACAAGAACTGTGTCCCCGGTCCGATGGCCCAAGGTGTCGTTGACCTTCTTGAAGTGGTCCAGGTCCATCATCAGGACGCTGACAGGCAGGCCGGACTGAAGCGATTCGACGGCGCCGATACTCTTTCGCATGAATTCGTCCCGGCGAAGCGCTCCAGTCAGGTCGTCGAGCATCACAGCTTCAGTCAGAGCAGCGAGAGCGCATCGACGTTCATAGATCACGCAGGCAACTGCGAGGGGCGCAGTTGCCAACAGAGCCAACCCGATCCGAACGGAAACGCTGACCACGGATAAACCTTCGACAGCTGTTCCCAGATGCCCATCGGCTGTCAAGACCAACGTACATATGGTCGAAACGGCCGTCATCAGTGACGTGACAAAGACGTTGGTCAGTAGTGCCGCGGTGACAAGAGCAGGCATGGCAAACGCAATTGCCCCGGCGCCGCCGACGACCCATTCGAGCAGAATGCACACCGCCAGAAATGCGGCCGGAATCACGGACAACCGAAGGATCCTGGACGCCGCCTCTGGGTCTCGGTCCTCAGGTCGAAGTGACGGAAAAGTCAGCACCAGCGGAACAATCGTCATGTAGTTGACGAGGTTGCCTGAGAACCAGAGAATCCAGCCTTCCGGCCACGTGCCGCCGAAGAGTTCCACATTCGCGGCTCCTCCGACACATCCTGTCAGCGCCGCCGCGACCACGGTCATGGCGACGAGGTAACCTGCCGACCGGATACTCGAAAGTCGTCGGTCTTCCGCGCCCACCCATCGAAATGCGTAGAACCCACCGACAACGCCGATCATGTTGCTGGCAGCGAGCCATAGAACTGCCTCGAGGGAACCGTCAGTGACAAGACCCGCGGAAAGATAGCCGGCCGCCGCAACGAACCACGTCGGAACGGTTGCCGAACGGGGTGATCGCACAAGCAGACCGAGCAGCAGCGCGTTAGCCGGCCAGAACACGGCCAGGGTACCGGGAAGTCTGCTGAACGTTCCGATCAGGCACGCGACAAAAACGCAAAGACCGATAAGCAGGCTGTGGCGTAGTGCCGCAGTTGACGTCGAATCTTCCACCGCCCTACCTACCTAATCTTTGGACCAAACGTGACAGGTGATCGGGCATACAGCGGAAAATGTGCGCCGAAAACCGACGAATTGCGCTAATTATCCCTTTTGGAGCGGTCAAATCAAGGACATTCGTCATTTACAACCCGAGCTGCATAAATGTCAAGTATTGCCATCATTAATAGGATTGAAGTACTGTGCGAAAAGACCTGTACGGCAGCTACTGCGCAGTACAGTCCCGGCAGTTCGGCCCACTAGCGGTACCCACTGCGATCTGCAGTGCATCGCCCACGGATTTGAGGACGCGCATGCGCTCCGAACCGGTTGAGGAAGGAATTCATTTCTGATGTTTTCGGCAATAGTCATCGAGAAGAACGACACGGGACAGAGCGTCGCCTGCACCAGCCTCGACGAAGCTGATCTACCCGACGGAAATGTCAGCATCGACGTGGACTATTCAACTCTCAATTACAAAGACGCTCTCGCCATTACCGGTTCATCTCCAGTAGTGCGCAAGTTCCCGATGGTCCCCGGAATCGACCTCGCCGGCACAGTCAGCGAGAGTTCACACCCAGACTGGGCAGCCGGCGATCGCGTCGTTCTCAACGGTTGGGGCGTCGGCGAATCCCACTGGGGCGGACTCGCCCAGCGCGCGCGACTGAACGGCGACTGGTTGATACCGCTTCCCGCTGCATTCACCGCCCATGCGGCCATGGCTATCGGTACCGCGGGATATGCCGCCAGCCTGTGCGTCGACGCTCTCATCGACTTCGGTGTATCGCCCGACCAGGGCGAAATCCTCGTGACCGGAGCATCCGGCGGAGTGGGCAGCGTCGCGATTGCTCTTCTGGCAAAGGCAGGCTTCACCGTCGCTGCGTCGACGGGCAAGATCGACGAAGCGCAGTACCTCCAAAGCCTCGGCGCGACAACGGTGATCGACCGCGCAGAACTCTCCAGCGCCGGCAAACCGATGCAGAAGGAACGCTGGGCCGGCGTCGTCGATTCGGTGGGAAGTCACACCCTCGCCAACGCGTGCGCGCAAACTCGGTACGGCGGTGCCGTCGCCGCCTGTGGCCTCGCTCAGGGGATGGATTTCCCGGGCTCGGTTGCACCGTTCATTCTCCGCGGAGTATCACTGCTCGGTGTCGACAGCGTGATGGCACCCAAGTCTCGTCGCCTGGCCACCTGGGATCGTCTCGCTCGCGATCTGGATGCCGAGGCACTGGAGTCGATCGCCCACGACATCACACTGAGCGAATCCATCACCGCTGCAAGAAAACTCATGGACGGCACGGTGCGTGGACGCATCGTCGTCGACGTCAATCGATAACCGGGAGCAAGAGACGATGAACACGAAGTTGACCGAACCGGAAACCGTCGAACTCGATCTGTCCGATGTAGATCACCGTGTGGGCCAACCCGTCGGCGGCGGGCAGTTGTGGGATCCGTGCAGCACCACCGACGTGCGGCGTTGGGTCATGGCGATGGACAACCCCAACCCGATTCACTGGGACGAGGAATTTGCCCGAGCCAGCAAATTCGGCGGTCTGATCGCACCGCAATCCATCGCTGTAGGTCTGGACTACGGGCACGGAGCTCAGCCGGCGTGCGTCGGACACATTCCGAACAGCCACTTGATCTTCGGCGGCGAGGAATGGTGGTTCTACGGAACGCCGGTACGTCCCGGCGACACGTTGTTCCAAGAACGACGCTTCCACGATTACAAAGTTGCCGATACGAAGTTCGCCGGTCCCACAATGTTCTCGCGTGGCGACACACTCCACACCAACCAACACGGCTCCAAGGTTGCACTCGAACGATCCACTGCCATCCGGTATCTGGCCGACGAGGCGACAAAGCGCGGCATGTACAACAACAATGTCGGGGCCGTCAAACGGTGGACCAACGCAGAACTCATCGAGGTCGAGAACCTGCGCCACGAATGGCTCATGTCCAACCGCATGGGTGTTTCGCCGCACTTCGACGAGGTCAAGATCGGCGACACACTGCAGCGACGCGTCATCGGCCCGCACAGCATCGCAAGCTTCACCACCGAGTACCGCGCATTCCTGTTCAACATCTGGGGCACATTCCACTGGGTAGCACCCGAGGGCGTCGAAGATCCCTGGGTCTACCAGGATCCAGGCTGGGTGGAGGGCTTCGGTTACGACGAAGAAGGAGCCAAGATCGACCCGCGCAAGCGTGACGGCCTGTACGTCGGCCCGTCCCGCGGCCACATCGACAGCGACAAGGCCAGCGAAGTCGGGATGGCCCGCGCCTACGGCTACGGCGCGACGATGGGCGCCTGGTGCACCGATTTCCTGGCCAACTGGGCCGGCCACAACGGCATGGTTCGGCATACCAAGGCCGACTTCCGTACACCCGCATTCGAAGGCGACGTGACGTACTTCGACGCCGAGGTCGTCGGCAAGGAAGCTCAATCAGCCTGGGGCGTACCGCTTGTCCAGATCAAGCTGCGTCTGACCAATCAGGACGGCGACGTTCTGGTGTCCTGCACGGCCGAGGTCGAACTGCCGTTCTCCTGACTCTCCCTCGACCCGAAAGAGGCAAGCCTTGACCACTGATGTGAATGCACCGACTGTTTCGATCGCGCAGGGTGTTTCGATCGCACGCGGAATGCCGCTGCTCGACGAACCAGGGCTCGGCGCGCTGACTCTGCCCGGCTTCCTCCGGGAAGTGACGCAGCTGTACGGCGATCGCGAAGCTCTGGTCATGCGCTCCGACAACGGTGTCGTCCGCTGGTCCTACACACAATTGTGGGAGCGCGCGATCGAGGTCGCCCAAGCACTGCGGGGTATCGGTCTGAGCAAGGACGGCCGGGTGGGCGTGTTGATGACCAACCGTCCGGAGTGGATTGCGTCGGTGTTCGGCACCGCCCTCGCCGGCGGTGTAGCGGTCACACTCAGCACGTTCTCGACTGCGTCGGAACTGGACTACCTGCTGGAGAATTCTGCTGTCTCGGTTCTGCTGTTCGAGCGCACCGTACTCGGCAAGGACCTTGCGGACGTGTTGACCACGCTCGAACCACAGTTCGGTACGGCAGCGCCCGGCACGGTCCAGTCGCCGCGATTCCCCTTCCTTCGGCATCTGGCCATGGTCGGCGACGGAGAAGCAATCGGGGCGATCGACACGTGGGACACATTCCGCTCGCGAGGCGTCGACCAATCGAGGGGGTTGATCGAATCCATCGCGGCGGCTGTGCGCCCGAGTGATGCTGCCGTGCTGTTCTTCTCGTCAGGGACGACAAGCAAACCCAAAGGCATTCTCAGCGCGCATCGTGGTGTCAGCATTCAGCTGTGGCGATTTCGGCGCATGTATCGTTTCAACCCCGAGGACAACATCCGATGCTGGTCGGCCAACGGTTTTTTCTGGTCAGGCAATTTTGCGATGGCGCTGGGAACGACCTTCGCGAGCGGTGGCTCATTGGTACTGCAATCGACGTTCGACGCAGCCGAGGCAATCGGGCTCATCGAGTCGGAACACGTCAACTTTCCGTTTGCGTGGCCGCACCAATGGGCACAGTTCGAATCCGCACCCAACTGGACAGGCGCGGATTTGAGTAGCTTGTCGTACGTCGATTTCAACACTCCGGTAGCCCGTCACCCCAGCGTCACGGCCACATGGTTCGAACCCGGCCATGCGTACGGAAACACCGAAACCTTCACCATTTCAACGTGTTTCCCGGCCAACACGCCGGACGACGTGACGGGGGGCAGCAGCGGTGAGCCGCTTCCCGGAACAACCGTCAAGGTTGTCGACGCACTCACCGGCGCCGTTCTTCCGCTCGGCGAACGCGGCGAAATTTGCGTCAAGGGTCCGACACTGATGCTCGGATATATCGGCACACCACTCAGCGAGACCGTCGACGCCGAAGGTTTCTTCCACACCGGCGACGGCGGATATCTTGACGATCTTGGCCGACTGTTCTGGGAAGGCCGCCTCACCGACATCATCAAGACCGGTGGCGCAAACGTCTCACCACTCGAAGTCGACGAGGCGCTGCTCAGTCATCCCGGAGTCAAGGTCACCCGCACTGTTGGTGTGCCGCACGAGACGCTTGGCGAAGTCGTCGTTTCCTGCATCGTTCCGCACGAAGGCACCGACCTGAATCAAGAAGAGATTCGCGCTTTCCTGCGAGAGCGACTCGCCAGCTACAAGGTTCCGCGTCATGTGCTGTTCTTCGACGAGGACCAGATCGTTCTCACCGGCAGCGCGAAAATCAAATCCAGTGAAATTCGAGAGCGTGCTGCACAACTCTTGAAGGCGTGAGCGTGAACCGGCTGATCAATATCTACTGATTTGATCAGCCGGTGCACCCTCTACATTCCTGACTCCTGAAAATACCTCTGGGCCAGCCGCGTTCGGTGGGCAGCCGGCGATCCGAACAGGGAACGATTGAGCGTCGCACGTTTGAGGTAGACGTGTATCCCACTCTCCCACGTGTAGCCCATGCCGCCGTGGAGTTGCATTGCCTTCCCGGCAATATCAACAGCGGTCGAGCAAGCGTACGACTTCGCCATTGCAGCTGCGACGGAGGCGTCCGACGTATCCTGCGCCAGAGCGCGCACCGCCGCCGCGACCAGAGATCTGGCAACAGTCACCTGAACGAGCATGTCGGCACACGCATGTTTGACGGCCTGAAATGAACCGACCCGACGTCCGAACTGCTCACGCACTCCGACGTAGTCGACGGTCGCCTCCAACATTGCCTCGCTCAACCCGAGACTGTCACACGCCACTGCAACCGCAGCCCGATCACACAGTCGGGTAAGAGCATTCGACGCATCACCGCGCACACGCCACACCGATTCCAGGCCGACGTCCACGCACGAAGCTGTCACGGACCCGAAGTTGCGCGTGGCATCGAGAACTACCTGTTCCATCACGGTCAATCCAGCAGCCCGCGGATCGATGTTGACAATAACGAGGTTCCCGTCAGCCTCACGCGCAGGCACAAGGTAACTGTCCGCTGCGCTCGCATCGAGCACAAAGCTCGCGTGCCCACTCAGTTGGTAACCATCTGCAGTCCGCTCGACGCGGAACGAGCTATCCCCCAACGATTCACTCCCGAGAACAACAATCGGAGCCGTTAACCCCGCGGCGGTATCGCGCAACAGTTGATCTCGTTCCGGGCGCGATTCCAGCAGGTTGAGCGCTCCGACGCCAAGTGCCGCTACAGCCCCGTATCGGCTGCGCGAGGCCGCACGACCGATTTCCTGTAGGACGATCGCGACCTCCACAAATGTTGCGTCGGCACCGTCGAATGCCGCCTGCACCTCGACACCAACAGCACCGGAGCGAGTAAGCAGCCCCCAGTCCACCTCCCTGTTCACCGCCTCACTACCGGGCTTTGCCAGAATCTCACGAACCATTGCACGCAGTTCGGTATGTACCTCGGCAAGATCTGCAAGCGACGACGACATCAGTGGCCTCTCGGTTCGCGAGGGAGACCAAGGCCGCGCTCGCCGATAATGGTGCGTTGGATTTCGCTGGTTCCACCGGGGATCGTCCATTCCCACGAGCCGATGAAGTCCAGAACCCACGCACCGGATTCCCACCCACTCGACAGAGGTTTGCGCAGCACGGTATGCGCGGACAGGCCCGCCATGTCGGCGCCGAAATCCGTCATTCGTTGCAGGAGTTCGCTGTAGTACAACTTCACGATCGACGCATCCGCCGGACCTGGCCGAGGATTGGCGGCAAAGTCTGCGCACAGCGCACGTAATCCCGTCAGTTCGATCTCGAATGACGCAAGCCTGTCCGCCACCAGCGCGTCACCGTGGTGACGCGAACACAACTCGACCAGCCACCGAAACCCGCTCGAGCCCAGGCGTTCTGCAAGCTCGAGCATTGTCATCCCACGTTCGGCTCCCAGCGTTTCCTGCGCAACCTGCCATCCCTCGTTTGGCCGTCCGACCAGCTGGGCTGCCGGGATGACAACGTCGTCGAGAAATATCTCGCAGAAATGCGACTCACCGGTGGCCTGCCTAATCGGCCGGACCTCGATGCCCGGAGTGTTCATATCCATCAGGAAGTACGAAATACCCTGTCGTTTAGGCACGTTCGGATCGGTTCGGGCAAGAAGAAGGCACCAGTCCGCGTGCATCGCACCACTCGCCCACAGCTTCTGACCGTTGACGACGTAGACATCGCCGTCGCGTCGCGCTGCAGTCTTCAGTGCCGCCATGTCCGATCCGGCTCCCGGTTCGGAGAAACCTTGGCACCAGATTTCGCCGTCGAGGATCGCGGGTAGATGACGACGCCGCTGTTCGTCAGTACCCGCCGCGAACAGCGTCGACGCTGCATGATGGATCGAGACGAACGGCAGCACGAGGCGAGGCGCGTCATGAGCTGCAAGCTCTTGATACAAGACGATTTGCCGCGGGGTGGACATCCCGCCGCCCCACTCCTGCGGCCAGTGCGGCACCGCCAGACCCGCGGTGCGAAGTTCCTGCATCCACGCCTTCTGGAACCGAACGAACTCCTCGTCCGACGCTCCGGTCTGCTCGGCTCGCCAGTCTGTCGGCACATGGGCGCGGCACCAGTCCCGCACGTTCTCGCGAAATTCGTCGAGCGTGCCACCAGCGAGCACGGTCACCGGGTCACTGCCGTCGATCGCATGGCACCAAGACGCTGCCGATGCTCGGGAGAGGTCATGGTGGCAACCTCCGCGGCAAAACCGGCTTGCATGGGACCACCGAGTGCTTGGGAGAGGTACATGTTGACGATGCGTTTGGTCCCCTGCAATGCCTCTCGCGGCTGCGCCGCCAATCGCAGCGCCAGCCGTCTCGCCTCCCCGACCAAGTCCTCCGGCGCGCAGGTTCGACTCGCAAGCCCCAACTCGACTGCGGTAGCAGCAGGGATTCGATCACCCGTGTACAGGAACTCCCTCGATCTCATGATCGGGGTGAGCAACGGCCAGAAGGCAGCCCCGCCGTCGCCGGCAACCAGGCCGACGGCCACGTGCGGATCGGCAAGATAGGCGGTGTCCGACATCAGTACGACGTCGCACAGCACAGCCACACTGCACCCGAGGCCGACGGCCGGACCGTTGACCGCGGCGATCACGGGAAGCGGAAATCTCAGCATCTCGTCGATCACTTCTGCGCCCTCACGGATGCTTTCGTCCCTGGCAACCGGATCGTCGAGGAACGAACAGATCCAGTCCAGATCGCCGCCGGCACTGAAGGCTTTGCCGGCCCCGGTCAGAATCACCACAGCCGCCTCACGATCCGCGGCCAACTGTCTCCACACGTTCGCCAGAGCCCAGTGCAGAGGTTTGTTCACGGCATTGCGTTCGGCCGGTCGATTGATAGTGACAACTCGAATCGGGCCGTCACACTGGACGGTCAGCTCATCAGGAAGGTCATAGGTCACAGCGTTGCCACTTCCCGTGTAGTACCGACAGATGCGGTATCACCGATAGATGCTGTGTCACTGAATAATCCGGTGAGGCCACGGCGGCCGATTCGCTGCGTCAATGCGCTACCCGTCGCGGACAAGCCGAGCGGTAGCCGCCGCAAAGGAAGGCTGTACCGCGAGAGCCACGACAGCGTGGTCTCGTCGCAGAAGCCACTTGCTCCGTGTAATTGATGGGCAACTCGGAACACGATTTCGGCAGCTTCGATTGCGGCCAACCGCAGTGCAAGTGCGTCGTCGAGCGCTTCACTGCTATCGGTCTGGACGCTCCACAGGGCGTACTTCGCGAGCACCTCGAGGCCACTGCGCTGCACCTGTGCATCAGTGAGTTGGAACTGCACACTCTGGAGCTTCGCGAGCGGTTGCCCGAACTGCTCGCGCAGCAATACATGCGCGCGGGTCAGGTCCATTGCTCGATCGAGCATTCCAAGTAGCGTCCAACAGGGCAACAGCAACGCCAGCGCCACATCCTTCGCGCCGTTGTCGTCGACGAAGTCCGTATCGAGCTGCGCGACGAATGCTGTTGTGCGAGGCGAGGCGTGCGACGGACGGACGACTACCGAGCTACGACGGCCGTCCAATGTCACTGCGGCCCAGCGCAGATCGATACCGGCTACCGGTCCGGCCGGGGAGCGGTCGGCAACCACCATCAACCCGTCGACGGCAAGGTCGACCGGCCTCGCCAGCCGCTCAGCCACTGGATACGGCACGGCCCAGTACCCCGCACTGTGGCACAGCGCGGCCGCTGCTTCGAGTTCGTCCCCGTCACCGCGGGGATCGAGATCCCACGCGCCGAGGTCGGCCAACACCGGTGCGACAACACTCCCCCGGCGCGCCGGGTCCCGCTCCGCCCACTGAATTAGTTGATCACCACCCGCAGACTCGAAGGCCCGCAGGGCTGTTCGACCGTATTCGATTGCCTCGTTACTCAATTCAAGCTTCATGCGGCCGCCAAAAGTGACCGAGCAAGGAGAATTCGCTGCATCTCGATGCTTCCCGACGCCACTGTCGCGGCCTGCGAATAGCGCCAGTGTTCCTCGACATCGCGGCAGAATCGTTGCGCGTCTGTGTTATTGACCGCCACACCCGCTGCAGCGTCCGACGAGTGCACAAAGGCCGCGAGTTCCGTCAGCACTTCGGCACTGTCCTGATCGAGGGTGGTCACAGCGATGCGGTATGCGGCGGCATCGCCCGGGCGAACCGTTCCTTCACTCTGCAATGCGACCACTTGATAGGCAAGCAGTCGAGCACGCCGGCAATGGGTCAGCATTCTCGCCCACCGGTTTCGCAATCCTTCCGGGACACTGTCCCAGCTGTCTCCGAGAACGGTTGCGGCGTCGTGCAACAGCCGTTCACAGCGCGCGTAGCGGGCGATGCCGACGCGCTCGAAGGCAAGCACTTCCTGAACCAGGCTCCAGCCTTCGTCCACCTGACCCAGCACGTTCTCTTCGGTAACCCGCACATCGTTGAAGAACACCTCGTTGAGGTGGTGCGGTCCGAGCATGGCGCGGATCGGCCTGACCTCGATACCCGGGTCGGACATCGGCACCAGAAATACTGTCAGGCCTTGCTGCCGGCGCTCACCGGTGGACGTCCGGGCAAGCAGGAAGCACCACTGTGCCATCGTCGCGTACGACGTCCAGATCTTCTGGCCGGAAATGAGCCAACCGTCGCCGTCACGACGAGCGGCAGTACGCAGCGACGACAGATCGGAACCGGCTTCTGGCTCACTGAAACCTTGACACCAGATGACGTCGCCTCGGGCGATCGGCGGGAGATGCAGGCTCTGCTGCGTGCTCGTTCCGTGTCGCATGATGGTGGGCCCCACCCAGTTGACGCCCATGTACTGCGCGCCGCGAGGTTCGTGAAGCGCCCACATCTCCTCGCGAACCACCGTTTGCTCCCACACCGTGGCGCCGCGGCCGCCGAACTCCTCGGGCCATGCCATGCACAGCAGTCCACGGTCGGCAAGAATGCGGCAGAACCGCTGGGCCACATCAAGATCAGCCGGGTCATCTGTGAAGGCCCCGCGGAAGTCCTCGGGAACGTGCTCCTTCACCAGCTGGCGCAGCTCACCTCGGAACGCCGTCGCAGCCTCACTCATCGTGAAGTCCATGGGAATTACATTAGTTCAATCCTAATAAGGATAGCAATACTTGGAGGTGCGAGATTCTCCGTCTAGGATTCACCCCATGAGCAAAAAGGTGCCCGTGTGAATACCGGCGGGCGCGGCCGCGTCCCGCAGCGCCGCATTGCAGAAACAGTTGCAGACGAACTTCGCGACCACATCCTTGCCGACGACAACTACCGGCTCGCCACCCAGGAACAACTGGTCAAAGACTTCGGTGTCAGCTACCCGTCCATCCGGGAAGCACTGCGCATACTCGAGACCGAGGGGTTGGTGACGGTACGGCGCGGCAATGTCGGCGGCGCCGACGTGCATCGCCCCGACGAAGTTTCAGCCGCTTACCACCTGGGCCTCTCCCTCCAGGCCGCACGAGTCACGTTGCGCGACCTCGCATCCGGCCTTCAGATGCTGGAACCGCTGTGCGCCGCCGAATGCGCGAAGCGGGAAGACCGCAACCGCGTCGTAGTCCCGGCACTGACCGCGTCCATCGACGCATCCGCGCGAAAGATCGGCGACGGCGTCGCCTTCACGCACGCAGCGCGCGAGTTTCACGATCTTGTTGTGTCCTTCACCCCGAATGCCACCATTCGCTACGCGGTGAGCAGTTATGTTGCGCTGTGGTCCGCGCAGGAAGAAGCCTGGGCAGAGGCGCTGACCGTCCGCGGCGAGTATCCGTCCGAGGGCGAAGCGCAGGAAGCGGTACTCACGCACCGCCGCATCGTCGAAGAAATCGCAGCTGGACGATCAGCCGAAGCCGAGCGCCTGGCGCGCGTGCACCTCGCGGCAACCCAGTCACTGGTTCTCGAGCGCTTCGGCGAGACCGTCGTCAATGCCTCGGTTGCGATGTCACGGCAGGCAATCCACTCCAACAGGCGATCGCGACTCACCTAATTCGCTCGACGCTACGCGAGCAAATTCCCCCGGACCCAGTGAACCGCTTCCGGCAGGCAGCGATCCGAGGAGCGGAACGCCGGTAACCGACACCAGATCGTCGCGATTGCACCGCTCAGCCAGACCGGGTTGGTCCGGCCACGATCCGATCACCAGACCGGAGCACCGAACACCCCTGTGCGCCAATGCTTCCACACTCAGCGCGCAGTGGTTGAGCGTTCCCAACCCGGCAGCGGCAACGAGGACGGCAGGCGCCCCAAGCTCCGCGGCGACATCGCGCACCGTGAAGTTACCGGCACCCAGTCGAACCAGGACTCCGCCGGCACCTTCGATCAGCGTCAGGTCATGAGCAGCATCCAACTCCCGGGCACGGGCCAGTACCGCGTCGATGGTCAGCAACGGACGACCGCTGCGCCGAGCGGCGGTATCGGGCGCCAACGGATCGGGATACCGCGCCAATTCGGCCAACGTGACGCCGCCGCCGGTCAGACGATCGATCTCGGCCAGATCTCCCGGTTCACCGGGTTCGACGCCGGTCTGCGCCGGTTTGAGTACAGCAACCGAGCGCCCCGACTGCAGCGCCAGCGACGCCAATGCCGCTGTCACGACCGTCTTTCCGACGTCCGTCGACGTGCCCGTCACCACAAGAATGCTCATACCGCAGCCTCCGCCAGAACATTTCCGAGAATCTCGCCGATCCGGTCCATGTCGGCCCGGGACAGGGAAGCGCGCGCGGTGAGTCGCAGACGCGACGTACCCTCGGGAACCGACGGCGGCCGGAAACAACCGACGTGCAACCCCTGCCGACGACACTCCGCGGCCGCGTCGTACGCCCGCTGCGGATCACCGAGAACAACTGACACGACCGCAGATTCGGGTGTTCCGACGCCGGTGATCGCGGCCAGTTCCGACGCACGGTCCAACACGTCCTTCGCGCGCGACGGCTCCCGCCGAAGAACCGTCAGCGCTGCCCGTGCGGCACCCACCGCTGCGGGCGCCAGCCCCGTGTCGAAGATGAACGTCCGGGCCGAATCGATCAAATGCGCACGAACCTTACCGTGTCCCAACACAACCCCACCCTGACTTGCGAGGGACTTGGACAACGTTGCAGTCACCACGACGTCCGGCTCACCGGCAAGACCGACTTCGTGCACCAGCCCGCGCCCACCGCTCCCCCGGACGCCGATGCCGTGGGCCTCGTCGACCAGCAACAAAGCACCGTTTTCGCGGCAGATGCCGTGCAACGCGCGAAGCGGGGCCAGATCGCCGTCAGCGCTGAACACCGAATCGGTGACCACCAGAGCCCGCTCTTCGGTTCGCGACGCGAGCTGCCCTGCGACGAAGTCGATGTCGGAATGCGGAGCAACCACCACCCTCGCCCGGGAGAGACGACACGCGTCGACCAACGACGCATGCGATCCGGCGTCGGAGATTATCAACGAACCCGGTCCCGACAATGCCGTCACCGCGCCGAGATTGGCGGTATAGCCCGACGAGAAGACCAAGGCGGAATCGGACCCGACAAACTCTGCGAGTTCGAGTTCGAGCAATTCGTGTTCGGTGGTACTTCCCGTCACGAGTCGCGAGCCCGTGGCACCAGCGCCCCACTTCTCCAATGCGGCCATAGCGCCGGCGATCACTTCGGGATGACGAACCAATCCGAGGTAGTCATTGGACGCGAGGTCGATCAGCGGCGAGTCGGCAGTTCGCGGGCGCAGGTCACGGCGCAATCCGGCGGCGCGGCGTTCCGTTTCGACGGCAGTGAGCCAGTTCAACGAGGTAGTCACATTTCCGACCATACTTGAACGCCGTTCAAGCATGTCGCTATGGTGCAGGTGTGCACACACTCGGACTGGAATCAGCCACTGTCTCCGCGATCGATGCCGCGCACCTCTGGCATCCGTACGGAGCGTTTCCGGCAACAACCGAACCACTGGTCGTCGACAGCGCACACGGCGCCACCTTGACCTTGTCCGACGGCACCCAACTCGTCGACGGCATGAGTTCGTGGTGGGCTGCGATCCACGGCTACCGCAATCCCGTTCTCGACGCCGCCGCGGTATCCCAACTCGGCAAGATGAGTCACGTCATGTTCGGCGGACTGACGCATGAACCCGCGGCCAAGCTCGCACAACTCCTCGTGGATATCACCCCGGTTGGGCTCGACAAGGTATTTCTCTCCGACTCCGGTTCCGTCGCCGTCGAGGTTGCCGTCAAGATGTGTCTGCAGTACTGGCGCAGTCTCGGGAAACCGTCGAAGAATCGCCTGATGACCTGGCGCGGCGGGTACCACGGCGACACGTTCACCCCGATGAGCGTCTGCGACCCCGACGGCGGCATGCACTCCCTCTGGACCGACGTTCTCCGGGCTCAGGTTTTTGCCGACGCACCGCCAACCGAATACCACCCCGAGTACGTCCGGCATCTCGACGGATTGCTCGCGGCACATCACCACGAACTGGCTGCGGTCATCGTCGAACCGGTAGTTCAGGGCGCCGGCGGCATGCGATTCCACGACCCCGCCTATCTTGTCGACCTTCGAGTGCTCTGCGACAAGTACAACGTCCTTCTCGTCTTCGACGAGATCGCGACCGGATTCGGCCGAACCGGTGAACTGTTTGCCGCCGACCACGTCGGCGTCAGCCCGGATGTCATGTGCGTCGGCAAAGCTCTGACCGGTGGATATTTGAGCCTGGCAGCCACTCTGTGCACCACTGACATGGCTGAGGCCATCACCGCCGGCGAGGGCGGCGGCCTGATGCACGGGCCGACGTTCATGGGCAATCCGCTGGCCTGCGCGATCGCCGTCGCGTCCACCGAACTCCTGCTGGCGATGAACTGGCGACGGGACGTCGCGAGACTGACCGAGGGACTCGATCGAGGACTCGCGGACGCACGGTCGATCCAAGGTGTGAAGGACGTCCGAGTTCTCGGCGGCATCGGAGTCGTCGAACTCGGCCGTCCGGTCGACATGCGCAGCGCCACCGATGCCGCGGTCAGATCAGGTGTATGGCTGCGCCCATTCCGCAACCTCGTTTACACGATGCCGCCGTATCTCTGCTCCACCGACGAGGTGGAACAGATCACAGCCGCAGTGCTCGAAGTCGCCCGCAGCCAGGCCTGACGAGGTTGGCGGGTAAGCGTCCGACAGGAGGGTGTCCGACGTGGGCGATAGGGTTCGTTCATGGAGCAGTCGCCGACAGACAAATCTGCCAGCACACCGATCGCCGTGTGGCCGGGCAGCGCATATCCTCTGGGCGCGACGTACGACGGCGCAGGGACCAACTTCTCCCTGTTCTCCGAAGTTGCCGACGCCGTTGAGCTCTGCCTGATAGCCAAGGACGGAACCGAAACCCGAATCCGGATGGACGAAGTGGACGGATACGTCTGGCACGCCTATCTGCCCTCGGTATCCCCCGGCCAGCGCTACGGCTACCGGGTGCACGGTCCGTACGATCCAGCTGCCGGACTGCGCTGCGACCCCAGCAAGTTGTTGCTCGACCCGTACGGCAAGGCCTTTGCCGGCGACTTCGACGGTGATCGTTCGCTGTTCTCCTACGACATCGATGCGGCCGACATTGCTGAATCGAACGACGACAACACGACGCCTGACACCGGCGAACTCGAAGAACCTACTGCCGAAGAAACAAGCACCGACGAAACGGTTGTCGAAGAAATTCAGGATGAAACTCAGGCCGAAACTCAGGCCGAAGTATCACCCGACGACGACAGCAGCGACATCGCAATCGACGCCGACGAGTTGGTCGACGAACCCTCGACAATATCTTTCCCACAGCATGATTCACTCGGTCATACGATGTCTACCGTCGTGATCAATCCTTTCTTCGACTGGGCGTCGGATCGCTCACCGGGGCGCCCGTACCACGAGACTGTGATCTACGAGGCACACGTCAAGGGCATGACCGCCGCACACCCCGGAATTCCGGAGGACCTGCGCGGAACCTATGCCGGACTGGCACATCCGGTGATCATCGACCACCTGACCAACCTCGGAGTCACGGCCATCGAACTGATGCCGGTGCACCAATTCATGCACGATCAGGTTCTCCTCGACCAGGGACTGCGAAACTACTGGGGATACAACACCTTCGGATTCCTTGCCCCGCACACCGACTACTCGTCGGCCACCAAACCCGATGCGGCAGTCGCGGAGTTCAAAGCGATGGTGCGCAGTTTCCATCAGGCCGGCATCGAGGTGATTCTCGACGTCGTCTACAACCACACCGCCGAGGGCAACCACCTGGGGCCCACCATCTGTTTCCGCGGCATCGACAACGCGGCCTACTACCGCCTGGTCGACGGGGACGGCGCGCACTACATGGACTACACCGGCACCGGCAACAGCCTCAATGCACGCCATCCGCACACGCTGCAACTCATCATGGACTCGCTCCGCTACTGGGTCACCGAAATGCACGTCGACGGTTTCCGCTTCGACCTCGCGTCCACGCTGGCCCGGGAACTGCACGACGTCGACCGACTGTCAGCGTTCTTCGATCTGGTGCAACAAGATCCGGTTGTCAGTCAGGTCAAGCTGATTGCCGAGCCGTGGGACATCGGGGAAGGCGGCTACCAGGTCGGAAACTTCCCCGGACTGTGGACCGAATGGAACGGCAAGTACCGCGACACGGTTCGTGACTACTGGCGCGGTGAGCCGGCGACACTCGGTGAATTCGCGTCCAGGCTCACCGGATCGTCCGATCTGTACGAGGCCACCGGTCGACGGCCCGGCGCGAGCATCAATTTTGTGATCGCCCACGACGGTTTCACTCTCCATGACCTCGTCTCGTACAACGAGAAGCACAACGAAGCCAACGGCGAGAACAACAACGACGGCGAATCGCACAATCGATCCTGGAACTGCGGTGTCGAAGGCCCCACCGACGATCCCGAGATCCTCGAACTCCGTGCACGCCAGAGTCGCAACATTCTTGCCACGTTGATGCTGAGCCAGGGCACCCCGATGCTCGCACACGGCGACGAGATGGGCCGAACTCAGCTGGGTAACAACAACGTCTACTGTCAGGACTCCGAGCTGTCCTGGATGGACTGGTCGCTCGCGGAGACCAACGCCGACCTCGTCGAGTTCACCAAGCGCGCTATCGCGTTGCGCGCCAAGAACCCTGTGTTCCGGCGTCGACGGTTCTTCGAGGGACGGCCCATTCGCAGTGGTGATCAGAGCCGCGACATCGCGTGGCTCACTCCCGCCGGCGAGGAAATGACACCGGCGGATTGGGACAGCGGCTTCGGTAAATCGTTGGCTGTGTTCCTCAACGGCGAAGCCATCCCCGAGCCCAACTACCGCGGCGAGCGTGTAGTCGGCGATTCGTTCCTGTTGTGTTTCAACGCCCATTACGAAGACATGGAATTCTCGACTCCTAATTCCGACTATGCCGCGGAGTGGACGGTGGTGCTCGACACCTCGGCGCCCACCGGCGAAAGTGATGTAGTCATCAAAGCCGGAACAGTTCTCGACGTCCGCGCTCGTGCATTGATGGTCCTTCGCAGAACGGCCTGAGGAGACAACGATGACGCCGATCACCAGCACGTACCGCCTGCAACTGCGGCCAGACGCGTTCACACTCCACGACGCGGCCGATATCGTCGATTACCTTGACACTCTGGGAGTTTCGCATCTCTACCTCTCCCCCATCCTGACGGCGACGTCAGGATCGACACACGGCTACGACGTCACCGACCCCACCACCGTCGCCGAAGGTCTCGGTGGCCGAGAAGCACTGGTGAAGCTGTCGGGCGTGTGCCGAGAACGCGGCATGGGATTGATCGTCGATTTGGTCCCCAACCACGTCGGAGTGGCCAAACCTCACGAAAATGCTTGGTGGTGGGATGTTCTCACGCACGGGCGAGCATCTGCTTTCGCAGACTTCTTCGACATCGACTGGGACCACGACAACGGCGCGGACGGAAAGCTAGCTCTCCCGGTGTTGGGAAAGCCCGCTGATCTCGACTCCCTCACCGTCGATGACGCCACCGCGACACCGCTTCTCGCATTCTACGAACACCGGTTCCCCATTGCCCCGGGAACCGGCACCGGAACGGCTCAGGAGATCCACGCCCGTCAGTCGTACCGGCTGGTTCCGTGGGACGCGGGAGTCATCACCTACCGCAGGTTTTTTGCCGTCAACGAACTCGCGGCGTTGCGCCAAGAAGATCCCCGGGTCTTCGAACTGTGCCACCGCGAACTGAAATCGTGGGTCGACGAGGGACTGATCGACGGAGTTCGGATCGATCATCCCGACGGACTTGCCGATCCGATCGAATACCTCGAACGCCTTCGATCGTTGCTGGGACCGGATCAATGGATCGTGATCGAGAAGATTCTCGGGCACAGCGAACCGCTCGATCCATTACTTCCCGTCGACGGCACCACCGGGTACGACGCTCTGAACCAACTGGGCGGAGTATTTGTCGATCCCAGTGGCGAGCACGAGCTTTCCGAACTGTCCGGCGCCTTGACCGGTAACGACGGCGACAGCACCTGGCTACATCACACAGAACGTCAGTTCAAACGCGAGACGGCGCGCGGTGAACTCGCCCCGGAAATCCGTCGCCTGGTGCGGGCTATTCGCACCGAAACCGGAACCCGATGCAGCGACAAGGCGCTCAACGACGCGGTCGTGGTCGCTATCGCACGCATGCCGGTGTACCGCTCCGACTACAGCCCCCTTGCCGGGCTGACGGCTCGGGTTGTCGGCGGAATCCACGAACTTGCTCCTGGCCACGAAGAAGCCTTCAACGCCCTGGCGCAGGCACTGTCCAGCGGCGGCGAGGCAGCGGTGCGCTTCCAGCAAGTGTGCGGCGCAGTCATGGCAAAATCCGTCGAGGACCGGTTGTTCTACCGGACTGCGCGATTAGTCTCGCGGCAAGAGGTCGGAGGCAATCCCGCCGCGTTCTCCGTCTCGGTTGCCGAGTTCCATCTGGCCAATTCCGATCGGGCTCGCCTGTGGCCCGCAGCCATGACCTCACTGTCCACACACGACACCAAACGCGGCGAAGATGTCCGCGCCCGGATCAACGTTCTGTCGCAGATACCGGAACTGTGGTCGAGGCTGGTACAGGATTGGGAAGACGCGGAACCCAGCCCCGAACCGATGACAGGATTGTTCCTCTGGCAGAACATCGTCGGCGTGTGGCCGGTGGGTGAGGCTGCGCCCGACTTCCGCTCGCGTCTGCACGCCTACGCCGAGAAGGCAATTCGCGAGGCGGCGCTCGCGACCTCGTGGAATTCTCCGGATTCGGCATTCGAGACGGCGGTCCATACATGGATCGACAACATCATCGACGGACCTGTCGCAGCATCGATCACACAACTGGTCGCCAGGATCGCCCGGCATGCCTGGTCGGACTCGTTGGGACAGAAACTACTTCAGATCTGCGGACCCGGAATCCCGGACATCTACCAGGGCACCGAACTCTGGGAAGATTCGTTGGTAGACCCGGACAATCGTCGGTTGATCGACTTCGATCTCCGTCGCGCGCTGGTCGAGCGTACCGAAACCTCCGTCGACGCGACCGGCGCTGCAAAACTCCAGGTAGTTCGCACCGCATTGACAATGCGACGCGAGAACCCCGCCTGGTTCGTGGGCGGCACCTATCGCCCGGTTCTGGCATCGGGCGAGAGTTCAGGGCACGTCGTCGGACTCTCTCGCGGTCCCCACGATGGGTTGGCCACCGTCGTTGCTCTAGCTACCCGGCATTCGATGGTCCTTGCGGATCACGGCTGGGGTGACACGGTGATCGGGCTGCCGGAGGGGATCTGGACCGACAGCGCAACCGGCAAGGTGATCGAGTCCTCTCGTGCCGGCGACATCTTCCGCGGCGGTCCGACTGCTCTCCTGATTCGCGAGACCACGTCACCGTGAACCAGGCCTGCCCGTGTGTTCCGGTGAGCGGGTTACGTGTCGTGCAACACACTTTCCCAGGCTAACTTTCTTGGTACCAGCACAACCGGACCATCGAAAGGTTGCACACATGTCCACAGGTCGCTACGCCGGCAAGGTCGCATTCATCACGGGAGCCGCTCGCGGTCAGGGCCGCGCCGAAGCAGTTCGGCTCGCCGAGGAAGGCGCCGACATCATCGCCGTCGACGCGTGCGTCCAATTCGATTCCACCTCGTACACCGGTGCAACCGAAGACGATTTGGCCGAGACCGTGGAACTGGTCAAGGCTCTCGACCGTCGAATTGTTGCCACCAAAACCGATGTCCGCGACTTCGCCGCACTCTCGGCGGCGCTCGACGCCGGTATCGCCGAACTCGGCCGCCTAGACGTCGTAGTTGCCAACGCCGGAATCTGTTCCGCGAACATGTCCTGGGAGATCACTCCCGAGCAGTGGAAGGAAACGCTGGACGTCAACCTCACCGGCGTCTTCTACACAGCGAAGGCCGCAATTCCGCACTTGATCAAGCAGGGCACCGGCGGCTCGATCATCTTCACCAGTTCCGTGGCCGGCCTGCGCGGGCTTCCGTTCCTCGGCCACTACGTCGCCAGCAAGCATGGCATCACGGGTCTCGCGAAGACCATGGCGTCGGAGTTGGGCCAGTACAACATTCGGGTCAACACCATCCACCCGCATGGTGTGGCTACCGGAATGCAGATGACGGATATGCAGCCTCTCATCGCGGAGCACGCTCACACACTCGGACCGATCTTCATGCAGACCCTGCCCGATCCGGTCAGCCAGCCAGAAGACATCGCCGCAGCGGTCGCGTTCCTCGGATCGGACGAAGCGCACCACATCACCGGCATTGCCATGCCACTCGACCTGGGAACCTTGCTTCGCTGATCCAGTCCCACCGACAAGCCGGTACAGGTGCAGCGGGTCTCGGGAATATCGTTCCCCCGAGGCCCGTTGCGCCACACATGACCAAAACAGTGGTAGCCCAGAAATACGGAAGCCCGGACGTTCTGACGCTGATCGACGTGGAGGTTCCACCGCCGGCGCGCGGAGAAGTACGCGTCGACGTCAAAGCAATAGGCGTCAATCCATTCGACTACAAGCTCTACAGCGGTGCATGGGGAACCGACCCGAGCAAACTGCCGATACATCTCGGTGGTGAGGCTGCCGGAGTTGTGTCCGCGATCGGCCCCGCTGTCACTACAGTTGCCGTCGGCGACGAGGTGATCGTCAGCCCGGGAAGCGGCCTGTACTCCGAACAGGTTGTGATTCCCTCGTCGTCCGTCATGCCAAAACCCGCTTCGATCAGTTGGGAGCAGGCAGCCGGCCTACTCCTGGTCGGCGGGACCGCCGTCGACGCACTCGATACGATCCGCGTCAGCGCGGGTGACACCGTACTGATCCACGGAGCATCCGGCGGTGTCGGATCACTTGCCGTTCAACTCGCCGTTGCTCGCGGTGCAACCGTGATCGGAACCGCGGGCGCATCCAATCAGGAGTACGTCCGATCCTTGGGCGCGACACCGGTTCTCTACGGCGACGGGCTTGAAGCCCGCGTCCGGGAACTGGGTTCGGTGGACGCCGCATTCGACACCGCAGGCACAGACGAAGCGGTCGACGTGTCGCTTGCGTTGGTTGCCGACAAGCGACGCATCGTCACGATCGTGGCGTTCGGGCGAGCAGAGTCCGACGGATTCAATGCCGTCGGTGGCGGCAATCCGCAAAGCGCCGAAGCCAGACTGAAAGCCCGGGCCGAACTCGTCGAACTCGCCGGGGCGGGGCGATTGAACGTGAACATCGCCAAGACATTTCCCTTGGCCGACGCGGCTCAGGCTCATGCCGAGCTGCAGAGTTCCCATCCTGCCGGGAAGTTCATCCTGATTCCCTGACGTTTGGAACTATTGCGCCTCGGAGACTATTGCGCCTCGGAACCCGGAGCAAGTGGCACCAGAAGCGTCGTACCGAAGGCGACGAGCACCGATTCGCCTTCGCGTTCGGCATGAACCTCGGCCGTGACGAATACCTGCTTGCGCCCGGTCTTGACCGAGCGTGCCGTGGCGACAAATGCGGTTCCGACACCCGGATTCACGAAATTGACCGCGCAGTTCGACGCCGCCACGATGCCTACCTGCGTGAAGGCAGCAAATCCGCACGCAGTGTCGATAAGTCCCGCTACGAGCGCAGCGTGCAGATGCCCGGAGTACTGCCCAAGGTCCTCACGCCATTCGAGTCGCAGACTCACGCGACCCGGTTCGGCCTCCGTGACTTCGAATCCGGCCCACCGATTGAATGCCGCCGACGCGTTGACCGCCCGCAACTGTTCGAGCATCTCGGAATCTTCCATGTAGACCAGTCTACATAGATTGTGATGGCTCGCCGGGGTGTTTAAGCTCCAACGCGTGGCGACTCCCCCGAAACACCGCGAAGCGCTTGTTCGAGCAGCGGCCGATCTGTTTCGCCGCCAGGGGTACGCGGCAACCGGCCTCAACGAGATCCTCAAGTTGAGCGGAGCCCCGAAAGGTTCGCTCTACCACTACTTTCCCGACGGCAAAGAGCAGATCGGCACAGAGGTCGTCCGCGTCGGCGGGCTGTTGGTGGCCAACACTCTCACCGAACTAGCAGACAGCCACGCGGACGCCGGGTCGCTGCTTCGCGAGTACGCCCGGTTACTTGTCGGATGGGTGAGCGATTCGGACTTCCACGAAGGCTCACCGATCACGACGGTGCTGTTGGAGCTTGCCCCCGATTCGGAGAGTGTCACCGCCGCCGGACAGGCCGTCTACCGACAGTGGTCGTCGATACTGAGTGACTCGTTGATCGCCTCTGGTGTCGCACGCACTCGAGCGGAACGCCTTGCCGTCCTGGCAGTGTCGGCACTCGAGGGTTCGCTGGTACGGGCTCGCGTCGAACAATCAGGTCAGCCGATTCTCGATTCCCTCGGCGAGGTGGCAGACGTGTTCGATGGCGCGATCGCCGCGGCGGACGCGTACTGAGCGAAACACCGCAGACGAGCGCGCTATCGGTAACTCATATCCGACCAGCGTCGCCGTCGCCGCGCTGCTGCTTCGCGATCCGGCGCTGCTGCTCCGCCCGCTCGCGGCATTGCCGGAGGAATTCCTCGTCCGCGGCCGGATCGGTGGCAACTGCCCGGCCCGGACGCTCGTATTCGCCGTATCCGGTTGATCCGACGTATCGCGCCGGTGCGTTGTGTCCACGCCCGACGATCAGCCACAGCACCGACCCGAGTGTCGGCAGGAAGATGATCACCAGAATCCAGACCACCTTGGGTAGGTGCTGGATGTACGCGTCGTCGCGAGTGATGGCGTCAACGATGCAGAAAATCCACAAAAGCATCGTGATGAGTCCGAACAATGCGTAAGGCACGCTGGATTTCCTCCCAGATTCGAAAAACTCCCGCCATGCTAGCTAAAACAGACCGATTAGTACATTAGATTCGTCCGAATCGCGAATTCGAGCCACTCGCGGTAATCGTTGACATTCCAGCCTCCGATCGATCGCAGTTGCTGATGCACGTGCGGCGAGACCAGGGCAGCGAGAACGCCCGACGCCTTGTCCACCGAAATGTCATTGCGCAATAATCCGTGTTCGGCAAGACCTTCCGCGATCGACGTGGCGTTGGCAAAGGACTGTTCCGAAGATTCCGCGGCCAGCCGACGCATATCGGCGTCGGCGCCCGACGACTGGACCGCCGTCATCATGAGTGGACCGGCCCGTTCGAGAAGACCGATACTCTGTTCGACGATCTGCGCAACCAACCTCCGAACGTCGTCGGGACCGGAGTGATCACGGCGCACGGGCGCGCTGTCGTCGACCGACTCCGCCTCGAGTGCATGGCTGAATGCCGCCTCGAAGATCTCGAGCTTGCCCCCGGGGAACGCAGTGAAGACAGTGCGAGGCGCAACACCGGCTGCGTCGGCGATGTCCTTGGCGCTCGCACTGACATAACCTTTGTCGACGAAGAGCGCAGCTCCGGCATCTCGGATCAATTCACGAGTGCGACGGGCTGCATCGCCTCGAACCTTCGATTGATAGCGCCGCTTCTCGATCACAGAAGAACTGTAACGGCCCATCCCATCGGCTGCATTGAATGCAGTGCGGATGCAGATAAAATAATTGCAGGTCGCGGTCTATTTCTTCGGATGATCGATCCATCCGTCACTGCCTGGGAACACCAGAACTTGATGCCCGTCGTCGTAACGCACGAGATACGGCGGAGCACCGTCCTCTCCGTGCACCTCGATCACTTCTGCCGACGTCTCGGGCTGGCCCACCACTCGACCCTGCACATGTAGTCGATCACCTACCTGGGCACGCATGTGAATTCCTCCCTCGAGACGAGTACTCACAATTCGGGTTCCCCACTGCGTCGTCGAATAACCCAGACGCGGCGCCGTGACAAAATCCACACCGAATTTCGTGGCGTAAGCGAGGTAAACAGTGGTTCACTTTATGGTGAACGCACATTCACCCCGTCGAGGAAGGCCCCTCATCTTGGCTCTGCACTCGGCACCTGCCACCCGCCGTTCCAGCGGACTCATCACTGGAATCCTCTGCCTCTCCGGAACCGTGGTCGCCCTCCAGCAGACGATGGTCATTCCGCTCCTCCCCGATTTCCCGAAAATTCTCGGAATCAGTTCCGACGACGCGTCGTGGCTCGTCACGATCACGCTCCTGACAAGCGCGATCGCTACGCCTATCGTCTCGCGTCTGGCCGACATGTTCGGAAAACGCCGAATGATGCTGATTTCGATGGCAATGATCGTCCTCGGGTCGCTGATCGCGGCCGCCGGTGGCACGTTTGTGACACTGCTCATCGGACGCGGATTGCAGGGATTTGCCATCTCGATGATCCCGGTCGGCATCAGCATCATGCGAGACGAGCTACCGAAGGACAAGGTCGCATCGGCCACGGCGTTGATGAGCGCCACCCTCGGAATCGGCAGCGCGCTAGGCCTGCCGCTCTCGGGATTGATCTTCGAACAGTTCGGGTGGGAAGCAATATTCTGGCTCTCCGCTGCTGTCGGCGTGCTGCTGATAGTTGCAGTTGCGCTTGTCATTCCCGAATCCAGCGTGCGAACCCGCGGAAAATTCGATTTCCTGGGCGCGGTCATGCTGTCGGTTGCGCTGGCAGCACTGTTGCTTGCCATCTCCAAGGGAGCGCGGTGGGGATGGACCAGTGAGCCGACGATCCTGATGTTCGGTCTCGGCTTCACAGTTCTGGCACTGTGGTTCCCGTATGAGCTTCGCGTGACACAACCGATGGTCGACCTGCGAACCTCGGCCAAACGTCCGGTCCTGCTGACCAACCTCGCGTCGGTCATGGTCGGTTTCTCCATGTACGCCAACAACTTGTCGACGACGCAGCAACTACAGATGCCGAAACTCTCCGGCTACGGCTTCGAACTCGGTGTGATGGCAGCCGGAATCTGCATGATCCCAGCGGGTCTCGCCATGGTCTTCTTCGCACCGGTGTCCGCGAAAATCACCAAACGATTCGGAGCAAAGACAACGCTGATGGTCGGCGCGGTAGTGCTCGCGGGAGCATATGTGGCCCGCGTCTTTCTCACCGGTTCGATTCCACTGATCGTGATCAGCGCCGCCGTCGTCAGCATCGGCACGGCCATCGCCTACTCCGCGATGCCGATGCTGATCATGCGGTCCGTGCCCATCACGGAAACCGCGTCCGCGAACGGACTCAACTCACTTCTGCGCTCTGTGGGCACCTCGATGTCGAGCGCCGTTGTCGCCGCGATGCTCACCGCGTTGGTAATCCCGTCCGGCCCCGGTGCCGGACTGCCGTCACTCGACGCGTTCAAGAACATCTTCTGGCTCGCCGCCCTTGCTGCCATCGCCGCACTGGCAGCAGCGGCGTTCATTCCGCGGTACGGCGCCAAGCCCGAATCCGCCGTACGTCCTGTCACACCCGAGGGTTTCGAAATCTCGTCCACCGACAGCGACATCGTCGTGGCAGGGCGAGTGATTCGTGCCGACAGGCGCCCGGTCAAGCAAGCCGTCGTGACCGTCATGGACATGGCCGGGTCGCCCGTGGACTGGAGCCGCGCCGACAACGAGGGAGTCTTCTCCCTGGCATTGCCCGAACCCGGGCGATATCTCGTGGTGACCAGCGCAGACGGATGGTCTCCGACGTCGCAGGTCATGCGCTTCGAGGACGCGGAATCAACACATACCGTGATGTTGGGCGAACGGCTCACCATCTCCGGACAGGTCACCATAGCCGGCCTGCTGACCTCCGGAACCGTGATCACGCTGACCAAACCGACCGGCGAATTCGTGGCCTCCACCATCACCGACCACGCCGGACGCTACGAAATCGCGCTCCCCTCGTCTGGCCGATACATCCTCACCGCACTCGCCGACGACGGAGCAGGCTCGCAAGCCAGACAGATTGCCGTGATCGCACAGTCGACGTCCGTGGACTTCGACGTGCCGCTGGAACCGCTCGCGGTACCGAGTCGCGTCTGAGTGCGCGGCACAGTGACATCTCAGTGCGCGGCACAGTCACATCTGAGTGCGCGGCACAGTCACATCTCAGTGCGCGGCACAACCGGGCAAAACCAGGCATGCTGATGCCGTGCACACATTCGAGGTCTGGGCGCCCACTCCGGAATCAGTACAGGTCGACGTCGACGGCGTAGTTCACGCGATGACGCGCGATACCGATGGTTGGTGGCGCGCCGCTGTCGACTGCACCGAGGATGCCCGTTACGGCTTTGTCGTCGACGGCAATACACTCCCCGATCCGCGATCCCCGCGCCAACCCGACGGGGTTCACCAACACTCACAACTGCACACCCTCGACCACGCGGCATGGTCCGATACCGCCTGGACAGGGCGTCAACTCGCGGGCTCGTCGGTGTACGAACTTCACATCGGAACCTTCACTCCCGAGGGAACATTCGACGCAGCGATCGAGCGCCTCGATCACCTGGTGAATCTGGGAATCGGATTCGTGGAGATCATGCCGGTGAACGGCTTCAACGGAACTCACAACTGGGGTTACGACGGCGTTCTCTGGTACACCGTCCACGAGGCGTACGGCGGACCGGACGGGTTGCAGCGCTTGGTGAATGCGGCACATCAACGCGGACTGGGCGTACTCCTGGACGTGGTCTACAACCACCTCGGTCCGTCGGGAAACTACCTCGAACGCTTTGGCCCTTACCTCACCGACGGCGCCAACACCTGGGGACGCACCATCAATATCGGTGGTCCCCTGTCCGGTGAAGTACGCGAGTACATCATCGAGAACGCACTGCGCTGGATGCGTGAATTCCACATCGACGGCCTCCGCCTCGACGCCGTCCACGCGCTGGTCGATCACACCGGCACCCACATCCTCGAGGAACTTGCCGTCCGAACCGAAACGCTGTCCGCCCATCTCGGCCGGCCGCTGACGCTGATCGCCGAGAGCGACCTCAACGACGCCACTCTGATCACCGCGCGGGCGGCGGGAGGTTTCGGGCTGAACGCACAGTGGGACGACGACATTCACCATGCAATCCACACGGCAGTCTCCGGTGAGCGTCAGGGTTACTACGCTGATTTCGGTTCACTGGAAACACTCGCGAACACGTTGCGCCTCGGTTTCTTTCACGCGGGCACATACTCGTCGTTCCGCCGACGAGTCCACGGTCGACCCATCGACATCACGCATCAGCCGGCAAGTGCGCTGCTGGCCTACACGTGCACGCACGATCAAATCGGAAATCGTGCACTCGGCGACCGTCCGAGTGCCTACCTGACGCCAGGACAGCTGGCGGTCAAAGCCGCGCTCGTGTTGCTCTCCCCCTACACACCGATGCTGTTCATGGGCGAAGAGTGGGGGGCGTCAACCCCTTTCCAGTTCTTCACCTCGCATCCCGAGCCCGAACTGGGCGAGGCGACCGCCAAAGGACGCAAAGCGGAGTTCGCGGCCCACGGTTGGAACACCGAGGACATCCCGGATCCGCAAGACCCCCAGACCTTCCTGCGATCGAAACTGAACTGGGACGAACTTGTCGAGCTGCCACACACTCGAATTCTGGCGTGCTATCGCGATCTGATTGCATTGCGCAAGAGCCGAAGTGAGCTCACCGACCCGTGGCTCGGGCATCTTCATGTCGACTACGACGAGGACAAGCGGTGGATAACGCTGCGCCGCGGCACCTTACAGATTGTCTGCAATCTGGGACCGGACGCGGCCCACGTCCCGGCCGGCGGAACCCCCATACTCTGGTGGGATCAACCGACGCAGGACGAGACCGCGTCCGCAACAGTGGTACCTGGGTATTCGTTTGTCGTACTGGAGAACTAACGCTTCGCGTTCTGCTGCTACACGCGCTAACGCTTCGCGTTCTGCTGCTACACGCGCTAACGCTTCGCGTTCTCTGGTGTACTCCGCAGCATCCGCAGAACCAGCGCCGCACAGATGAACAGTACGAGCGCAGTCGCGCCGGTCGCTACGTGCATACCGTCGACAAAGGCCGACTTCGCGGAATCGACCAGCACCGAGCCCGCGTCGCCAGGCAGGTGAGAAGCTTCCTGGAGGGCTCCACCGAGCGTGCCCTGCGCCGCATGCGCCTGATCTGCGCCCAGCATCGACGTGTCGATTCCCTTGCGGAAAATCGCCATGACCACGCTGCCGAGAATCGCCACACCGAGTGCGATACCCAGTTCGTACGCAGTTTCCGATACCGCCGAAGCGGCACCGGCCCGCTCCGGTTCAACAGAACTGACCACCAGGTCGGAGGTGAGCGTCAGTGCGATACCAACACCTGCGCCAACCAGACCGAAGCCGGCGACGAATGCCATTGGCCCGCTGTCGACACCGAGAGCCAGCAACATGGCCGCGCCGATGCCGGCGATGATCAGACCGGCACTGAGCACCTGCGTCACCGTCCAGCGCCGAACCAACCAGGCTGCGGCGACGGCGGTGAACGCGCTGAGCAACATGCCGGGCAGCATGAGCAGACCTGCGTCGAACGCACCGTTGCCGAGGACCAACTGCAGGTACTGCGAGCCGAAGAACAGCACACCGGCCAGCGCGAAGATCGAAAGCAGGTTCGTCAGAACCGCCGTGGTGAACGACGCATTGGAGAACAGTTTCAGATCCAGCATCGGATCCTTCAAGCTCCGCTGACGACGGACGAACGCAACACCCGCGGCAAGACCGAACGCAGCGATTCCCAGCATCGTCAGATCAATGCCATGCACAACGGATTCCTTGACCGCGTAGACCAGCGGAAGCATGGTTGCCATCGACAACGCGGCGCTGACCAGGTCGAATCGGCCGGGGTTCGGATCCTTGGACTCCGGAATCAGAATCGGGCCGAGCGCGAGAAGTGCGATCATGACCGGAATGTTGATCAGGAACACCGAGCCCCACCAGAAATGTTCGAGCATCCACCCACCGATCAGCGGGCCGGCTGCCGTACCACCACCGGCCATCGCGCCCCAGATGCCGATGGCCTCGGTGCGCTGACGCGGGTTGATGAAGATGGTACGAATCAGACCGAGCGTGGCGGGCATGAGCGTCGCGCCGGAAATACCTTGAAGCACTCGGGCACCGATCAGCATCTCCGGACTTGTGGAGACGGCAGCAACGACCGATGCCAGACCGAAGCCGAAAGCACCGATCAGCAACAGCTTTCGGCGTCCGATGCGGTCGCCGAGTGTACCCATCGTGATCAGCAGACCGGCAAGGATGAACGAATAGACGTCGATGATCCAGAGCAACTGCGTGCTACTCGGTTCGAGGTCCGCGCTGATGAACGGGAGCGCCAGATCGAGCACTGTGCCGTCCACCGCGATGAGCAACACCGCAAAGGCCAGGACCACCAGTCCTGCCCAGTCACGTTTTGTTGCCCGAACATCCTCGGGATTGATTGCAGACGTGTGATCTGCCGACACTGACATGGCTCTTCTCGCAACTTTCCGTGAGTCGACTACTAATTCGCTGAACCGTCCAGCCGGTACAGTGGTATTGACACTAACAGTGAACCGTCTGGGCGGTAAAGTTATTTCCCGGTACAGTTTCATCACATGGCTGAAGGCACGCGCGATCGCATTCTCGACGCACTGGAGAAGTTACTGCTGGTCAACGGGGTCGCACAGGTAACCCTGGAAGCAGTCGCGGCACAAGCAGGCGTATCCAAAGGCGGGCTTCTGTACCACTTCCCGAGTAAGGAAGCTCTCCTCGCTGCCATGGTTCGCAGACTCGGCGAACGCTCCGATCAGCAGCTCGAGGACGCCGTTGCCGGCGGAACTTCGGCAAGCGAGTTCTACCTACAAATCCCGGATGTGAGCGAACAGGAAGAATTGGGGCTATTCCGATCGATCATCGCCGCGCTGCGGACCGTCGACGGACAGCACGATGAAATCCAGAAAGCTGTCACCGACGTCATGCGCAGCTGGGATCGGGGACTGCAAGCCGAGATCTCCGATCCCGTGCAAGCCGAAATCATCCGCCTCGTCGGCGACGGCCTCTACCTCGCCGCAATGCTCGGACTCCCCCAGCCCGATCCCGAACTCCATCGCCAGGTGGTCGAGCGTCTACTGCCCTGACCACCTGGCGGGTGAGTTGTTACGTCAGATACCGATAAGCCGGGCTACCCGGCTCGAGTCGCTCGGACTGCATCGGCGCCCGCTCCATCCGTTCGAGCAACGACGCCAATCCGTCGGCCGAGCCCAGTTCGATACCGACCAAGGCAGCACCCGTCTCACGATTGTTGCGCTTGACGTACTCGAATAGCGCGATGTCGTCGTCCGGACCGAGCACCTCGGACAGGAAACGACGCAACGCACCCGGCTCCTGCGGGAAGTCCACCAGGAAGTAGTGCTTGAGACCCAGATGCACCAGCGAGCGCTCGAGGATTTCGCCGTAACGGGAGACGTCGTTGTTACCACCGGAGATCAGGCACACCACGGTGGAACCAGGTTCAAGCGTCAAATTCTGAAGGGCCGCAACGGAAAGCGCTCCCGCAGGTTCGGCGATGATGCCCTCGTTCTGGTAGATCTCGAGCATCGCCGTGCAGATGGCACCTTCGTCGATCTGGTTCACGACAAACGATCCGGTTCCCGGAATCGCGGACAGCTGCTTGGCAACCAACGGCAACGACGCATGAGAAACCACGGCAGCGCCGAGCCTCGATACGACCTCGAACGGAACATCACCGATCCGCTTGACTGCCGCACCGTCCACAAACGGATCGACCACCGGCAGCGTCACGGGCGCACCGGCAACCAGCGCAGCGGTCATGGATGCCGCGCCCGAAGGTTCGATACCCACGATCGACGTCTTCGGCGAACGCTCGTGCAGGTACGTGGCAATACCGGCGATGCACCCACCGCCACCAACCGGGACAACAATCGCGTCGAGGGGGGCGTCCAATTGCTGCAGGATTTCGGCGGCAATAGTTCCCTGCCCCGCAGCGGTACGCACATCGTCGAACGGCGGAACCATCGTGGCACCGGTCCTGGCGACATCCTCAGCCGCAGCTGCGGCAGCCGCGTCATACGTTTCACCCACCATGAAGAGTTCGACGAAATCGCCGCCGTGAGCGCGGATTCGGTCACGCTTCTGCTTCGGAGTGTTAGCCGGGACGTAGATCCGTCCGCGGATCTGCATGGTTCGACACGCGTAGGCAACACCCTGTGCATGATTTCCGGCACTGGCCGTGACGGCACCGGCGGCACGTTCCGCCTCCGTCAGCTGCGACATGAGGTTGTAGGCACCGCGGATCTTGTACGAGCGAACACCTTGCAGGTCTTCACGCTTGAGGTAGACCTTCGCGCCGGTCAGCGCGGACAGACGCTCGCTGTACTGCAAAGGTGTAGCCGCAATAACGTTCTGAATTCGCTCGATAGCCGCGTCGATTTCCCGCGCATCGAGCGCGGGCAGAGTGGACTGGGTAGCTACGACATCGGGCGAGTTAGACACTCCGCCATTTTTGCACGTCCGAGCGCAAGGTTTCCATCGCGGTCACCTCACCCCTCACGCGCGTTGGGTGGCCGCGCGCGCTGAAACCGTCCCGTCCTCGTCGGCGCGGAACAGTGCGTCGTTGTAGTGACATCCCGGGGGCACCCATCGGAAGGTCTTCTGCTCGGAGAACTTGTAGTACAAAGCCCGCCGACCAGCGTCGCGACCGGTCGGCGGCGGGGTGCTGTGCATGACGTCGCCGAAATGAAGCGTGAGGTCGCCTGGCTCTGTTTCGAGCTTCGTCACCGGCAGGTTTCCTTCCTCACCCCACTTGCGCCAATGGTTGGCGTACCGATGCGATCCTGCCAAGACCATGAGCTGACCGTTCTCGGGATTCGCGTAGTCGAGCTGAATTCCGCCCTGAATGAGAGGACACAGAACCGGATGCCCACCGATACCGTCGTCGACGTGCCAGCCGAGGTCGCCGTCTCCCTTGACCACGTTGGACGACTTGATGAAAACCATCGGCCCGTCCAGGCGGTCATCGCACACCCGAAAAGCTGGGTTTCCCAGGCGCGCCCACTCGGTCAGTCGAGGTTCGAAGCAAAGATCTTGCAGCACTTGCGAATAGCGACCGAGGTAGTTGACGCGAGTGACCACTTCTTCGCCGTCCGCGTTGACGGACCACCACGAAAACGGATCACCTGGGGTTGTCTTGGACCGAACGAATTCGACTTCGTCGCGGAACGTCGAGATCTCCTCCGGTGTGTATACCCCTTTGACATGGAGGAATCCCGCAGTGGCGAGAAAATGGCGCATCTCGTCACGATCACCGTCCACCGAGAATCGTCGAAGCAGATCGAGCGGTGTGCCGTCGCGATCGATCAACGTGTCCCAGACAGCTTCGGTGTAGATCGGTCGACCTGTAATCAACGCCCGCGTGGCCGGTTCCCATCGCTTCCAACTGCCGACGGTTCCCCGCGTCACCTTTGCCCGCCCGGTCCGAACCGACCCACTGGCCGTCAGGAGTTCATGCAGAAATGCGGAGAACGTCGCCTCATCGAGTTCGACGAGTGTCGCGGCATTCGCGTCGCCTTCGACCGCTTCGATGCCGTCCGCCGTGGCGATCCACGTGAACGTCAGACCGTCGACGCGGAAGGCCAGCGGTGGCACACCGGTCAAGTCGTCGACAACCAGCCTGCCGTTTTCGGCGTTCAGCGCTGGTAGCTGGACCGCGTGAAACGTCGCACACGAGTATCGCGGGAACGAATCCGCAATCGCCTCGACCCACGGAAGGCCGGTTCCCGACTTGTCCGTACCCATGAGCACCCCTCTCGACATCGTTTTGCTGAGGCTAGCGATCACGCTGCACAGTGGCTCGAGCCATGGCGGCGCGTTGATCCCAGCCTGACCGACTCTGCCTTCGCGACAATCCGAGCACGCGGCTGGGCATAGAACGACGACGAGGATTCGACGGCACACGAGCAGTCGGGGCTGCCCTACGGCACGCCGACGGCCAACCGGTTGCAGCGTTAGTGCTGTGTGCCCCGGACAGCCGCTTTCAACCCGAGGTGATGCAGCAACACGGCGACCTGGTCGCGCGGCTTGCCGGTTCCTGGCAAGCCCGCCGCTGACCTATCCTCTCGGGTTGAACTGCGACGGACGCGGCACGTTCCGCAGATTCGACTTTGCCATCTGAACGGCCTCGCCGACGCCACCGTTCATCACCATCTTCGACATCGCGAGAGCAAAGCCCTTGACCTGGCCACCGGTTATGGTGGGCGGCAAAGACAATGCCAGCGGATCCGTCACAAGATCGACCAATGCCGGGCCGTCGTGATCCAGCGCCTCACGTAAACCCGATTCGATGTCAGCAGGATTCTCGATCCGTCGCGAGTAGATTCCCAGCGCAGCGGCGACGCCCGCGTAGTCGACAGCGGGAACGTCGACTCCGAAATCGGGCAGGCCGTCCACCAGCATTTCGAGCTTGACCATTCCGAGCGTGGAGTTGTTGAACACCACGATCTTGACCGGCAATTTGTACATCGCCACTGTCACCAACTCGCCCAGCAGCATCGACAGGCCGCCGTCGCCGGAGACCGAAATAACCTGCCGACCGGGACTGGCCCACTGCGCTCCCAGCGCGTGTGGCAAGGCATTAGCCATGGAACCGTGCAGGGCCGACGACAGGAATCGTCGCGATCCGTTGGGGTTGAGATACCGCGCCGTCCACACGTTGCACATGCCCGTATCCGCGGTGAAGATCGCGTCCTCGGCGGCAAGATCGTCGAGGATCGACGCCGCGTACTCGGGGTGAATCGGGGTGCGTTGTTTCACCGGATCGGTATACGCGCCCACAACTTTGGTCATCAACGTTCTGTGCACCTCGAGCATGTCGTCGAGGAACGCTCGATCCGACTTCCGTTCCACCTGGGGAATCAACACGGCCAGCGTCGCAGCAACATCTCCGTGTACTGCAAGATCAAGACTGGTTCGGCGCCCCAATTTCTCTGCGGCAGAATCGATCTGAGCCGTTCTCACGGTGTGCGGTAGAAACTGGTCGTACGGAAAGTCTGTGCCGATCAGCAGCAACAAATCGGCCCCGTGCATACCGTCGTGTGCCGCGCCGTAACCGAGTAGTCCGGTCATGCCCACGTCGTACGGATTGTCGTACTGAATCCACTCCTTGCCGCGGAGTGTGTGCCCGATCGGCGCGCCAACTGCCTCGGCCAGCGCGAGCACTTCGTCGCGGGCACCTCGCACTCCGGCTCCGGCAAAGATCGCCACCTTCCGCGACGCGTTGATCACATCTGCCAGCGCGCGCACGTCACCGGCATCGGGCACCAGCGTCGGACGACGAGTTGCGACCAGCGTCGGCGGTTCGCCCTCCACCGGGCAGTCCGCGATATCACCGGGGAGAACGATCACGGATACGCCGCTTCGGGCGACCGCGTGCGTGATTGCCGACTGAACAACGCGCGGCGCCTGCGCTGCTGTGCTGATCAGCTCGGTATAGCTCGAACACTCGATGAAAATTCGCTCAGGATGGGTTTCCTGAAAATAACCCATACCGATCTGAGCGCTCGGAATGTGCGACGCAATCGCCAGGACCGGCGCGCCCGAGCGATGTGCGTCGTAGAGTCCGTTGATCAGATGCAGATTTCCTGGCCCGCACGAGCCCGCACACACGGCCAACTCGCCGGTGATCTGGGCATCGGCCGCAGCTGCGAACGCGGCCGCTTCTTCGTGACGAACATGAATCCAGTCGATTCCACCCTTGGCAGAGCCACCAGTGCGCCGCACGGCGTCCACTACAGGATTGAGACTGTCTCCCACGATGCCGTAGATCCGAGATACCCCGGCATCCACGAGCTGTTGAACCAATTGATCTGCAACAGATTTCGGACTCATGACGCCTCCGTAGATCTACTTGGGTTCGAGCACGAACACCGGAATCTCTCGGTCGGTCTTCTTCTGATAGTTCGCGTAGTCGGGGAATGCCTCCACTGCGCGCTCCCACCAGATCGCCTTCTCGTCGTCCGTTACCTCACGCGCAACCATGTCGAAGACCTGCGTCGCATCACGCAACGTGACATTCGGGTTTGCCTTGACGTTGTAGTACCAGACGGGGTTCTTGGGCGCACCGCCCAATGACGCCACAACGGCGTACTTCCCGTCGTGCTCGACGCGCATCAACGGCGTCTTTCGTACCTTGCCGGACTTAGCACCGATTGTCGTGAGGATGACAACGGCCATCCCGTTGAGTTCGTTCCCCTCGGTGCCACCGGAGTTCTCGATCTGCTCGACCTGATCTGCTGCCCACGTAGCGGGGCTGGGTTCGTATTCACCTGTTATTGGCATGGGTACAAGTGAACACCGACTGTCTGACCTTGGCCACCGCAACACGCACACTGCAAGGTGATCGATACAGTGATAGTGATGTAGCCATCAATAAAGTTCGCTTGCCCGAAACCAGCTATCTGGATACCCTTAAAGTCCAGAACGGACCACAGAAACGGTAGGTGACCTCATGACAACCGCAGGTTTCGATACTCGCGTGTCACGTCGGATCACCGACAACAGCGTCGACATCGCCGGCACACAGTGGCCGCTGTACAAACTCGAAGCTCTGGCAATCGGTCTGATCGTCTTTGTTGCCACCCTCGCGATCACCACATCAATGCAGCCGGCAGTTCTCATCGCCGCCGCCGCGACCGTAGTTACGTGGTGGGTTCGCAGAAATTTCTACTCCCGCAGCTAAGCCTCTCGCTTCCTTCTCCAGCACATACAGAAAACGTCTCGTTCACTTGGCTTCCCAGGTGAACGAGACGTTTTTTGTATGAGGCCCTAAACCGCGAGGCAGCCAGGCCCGAGAAGCGCTTTGAGATCGCCCATCAGAGCCGACGACGGCTCTACCCGCAGAACGTCGTCGACCTTCCACATCGTGATCTCGTTACTTCCGATCAAACGGACATGCACGTCCGATGTTCCGGGGTGCCGCGTAAGGATCTGCTTGAGCGCGCCAAGCTTGTCCTTGGTGCACTGACGCAACGGCAACGACACCGAAAGCGGTCGTGCCACGCCGATAGCCGAAAGGTCCGGCACCGCAAGATCGTTGCCGATCAACGACATACGGTCATCGCGAATAGACACCCGCGCCTTGACCAGCACGATCGCATCCTCCGCGATGTCCATGCCGTACACGGCGTACGCCTGCGGGAAGAACAGCACCTCGATACCGCCGACTAGATCCTCGAGTTGCACGATGCACCAGGTGAGGCCGTTCTTGTTTACTCGGCGGTCGACCGACGCGATGATGCCGCCCAATGTGACCTGCGCACCATCCTGGACACCACCGTCGAGGATTGCGGCAATCGAGGTATCGGACTGCTGCTTGAGGATATGTTCGACGCCGTTGAGCGGGTGCCCGGAAACGTACAGCCCCAACATCTCTCGTTCGAGCGCAAGGCGATGTTTGGTTTCCCATTCCTCTTCGGGAATGCGAACGTCGAACACCGACGCGATGGACTCGTCCACTTCGGACCCACCGAACAGGTCGAACTGGCCGATGGCCTCCGCCTTCTTGGTGCTCATGACGGCATCGATAGCGTCAGCGTGCACCAACATCAAGCCCTTACGCGGATGTTCGAGAGAGTCGAATCCGCCTGCCTTGATGAGGGATTCAGTGACCTTCTTGTTGCACGCCATCGCGTCGATCTTGCCGAGATAGTCGGAGAAGTCGGTGAACTTACCCTTCTCCGTGCGCGCTTTGATGATGGATGCCACGACATTTGCGCCCACATTTCGGACGGACCCCATACCGAAGCGGATGTCCTCCCCCACCGTCGCGAAGTCGACCCGCGACTCGTTGACGTCCGGCGGCAGCACCGTGATGCCCATCTTGCGGCAATCGGCGAGATAGACAGCGGACTTGTCCTTGTCGTCGCCGACCGAGGTGAGTAGACCGGCCATGTACTCGGCCGGATAGTTCGCTTTGAGGTATGCCGTCCAGAACGAGACGAGCCCGTAGCCGGCGGAGTGCGATTTGTTGAACGCGTAGCCGGCGAACGGGAGAACGGTATCCCAGAGCGCCTTGATGGCGGCTTCACTGAAGTTGTTGTCCAACATGCCCTGACGGAACCCGGCGTACGCCTTCTCCAGTTCGGACAGCTTCTTCTTACCCATGGCGCGGCGCAGCAAGTCGGCCTGGCCCAGGGTGTATCCGGCCACCTTCTGCGCCAGTTGCATGATCTGCTCCTGGTAGATGATCAGGCCGTACGTCTCCGAGAGGATCTCCGCGAGCGGTTCTTCCAGTTCGGGGTGAATGGGGCTGACTTCTTCGAGGGCATTCTTGCGCTTGGCGTACGAGATGTGGGCGTCCACACCCATCGGACCCGGCCGATACAGCGCCAGTGCGGCCACGATGTCGCCGAAACCGGTGGGCTGCATCAGTTTCAGAAGCTCACGCATACCGCCGCCGTCGAGCTGGAACACGCCGAGAGTGTCGCCGCGCGCCAGGAGTTCGTACGTGGCCGGGTCGTCCATCGGCAACGTATCGAGATCGATGTCGATGCCGCGGTTGGCCTTGATGTTCTCGAGTGTGTCACCGATGACGGTGAGGTTTCGCAGACCAAGGAAGTCCATCTTGAGTAGACCGATGGCCTCACACGACGGGTAATCCCAGCCGGTGATGATCGCACCGTCCTGCGCGCGCTTCCACACCGGAATCGCATCCATCAACGGCTCGGACGACATGATCACGGCACAGGCGTGGACACCCGCGTTACGGATCAGACCTTCCAGACCCACCGCGGTCTTGTAGATCTTCGCGACGTCCGGGCTGGAATCGATCAGTGAGCGAACCTCGGCAGCTTCCTTGTACCGCTCGTGCTTGGGATCGGTGATACCGGATACCGAGATGTCCTTGGCCATGATCGGCGGCGGCAACGCCTTGGTGATCTGATCGGCAATGGCAAAACCGGGCTTGCCGAACTGCACGCGAGCGGAGTCCTTGATGGCTGCCTTGGTCTTGATGGTTCCGAACGTGATGACCTGTGCGACGCGGTCATCACCCCACTTCTCGGTGGCGTAACGCACCATCTCACCGCGACGGCGATCGTCGAAGTCGATATCGATATCAGGCATCGACACACGCTCGGGGTTGAGGAATCGCTCGAACAGCAGACCGTATGGAAGCGGGTCGATGTTCGTAATACCCATTGCGTACGCGACCAACGAACCGGCAGCGGATCCACGACCGGGTCCGACGTGGATGCCGACTTCCTTGGCATGGTTGATGAGGTCACCGACCACGAGGAAGTAGGCGGGGAAGCCCATCTCGTTGATGACGCCGATTTCGTAGTCGGCGCGCGCGAGATACTCCTCGGGAGGACCGCTGGGGAAACGTCGATCCAAGCCGCGCATGACCTCGGCACGCAGGAACGTCTGCTGCGTGTGGCCCTCGGGAACCGGGAAGATCGGCATCCGGTCGTGGAACTTCCACACGTCCTCGTAGGACTGGACGCGCTCACCGATTGTCACGGTGTTGTCGCAGGCTCCGGGAACTTCGCTGTCCCAGATAGCCCGCATCTCGGCCGCGGACTTGAGGTAGTAACCGTCGCCGTCGAACTTGAAGCGCGTGGGATCCGAGAGGGTTTTACCGGTCTGGATGCACAGCAGCGCCTCGTGGTTCTCGGCTGCGTCCTTGGTGACGTAATGGCAGTCGTTGGTGGCGAGCGGCGGAATTCCGAGCTGCTGGCCGATGTTGAGCAATCCCTCGCGCACCCGACGCTCGATCGACAGACCGTGGTCCATCACCTCGAGGAAGAAATTGTCAGGGCCCCAGATTTCCTGCCACTTCGCGGCCGCTTCGAGGGCTTCACGATCATGCCCGAGCCGTAGGCGCGTCTGGATCTCACCGGACGGGCAACCCGTGGTGGCGATGATGCCCTCGGCATGCGAGGCGATGAGCTCCTCGTCCATACGGGGCCACTTACCCAACTGGCCCTCGATGGACGCAAGCGAAGACAGTTTGAAGAGGTTGCGTAGACCTGTGGCATTTTCCGCGACCATCGTCATGTGCGTATACGCGCCGCTACCAGAGACGTCGTCGGACTTCTGGCTGCGATCACCCCACAACACGCGCTTGGTGTTGAACCGGGATTCCGGCGCGATGTACGCCTCGATGCCGATAATCGGCTTGATCCCAGCCTTGACCGCTTCGTTGTAGAACTGGCTGGCGCCGTACATGTTTCCGTGGTCGGTCATACCGACAGCGGTCATGCCGAGCCGAGTGGCCTCCTCGAACATTGCGCCGACCTTGGCCGCGCCGTCGAGCATCGAGTACTCGGTGTGATTGTGAAGATGAACGAACGAGTCAGCCACGTGCGCCTCTCTGATGTCTGGGAGCTTGGTCGAGTGTATGCCCCGCTACCGACAGAGTCGGCGGCCGATCGACGTGACCGGCGGGCGCAGCGATGAGAGTTACGCGACCGGCTCCTGCTTGGACGACGTCGACCCCTGTGAACGCCGATTCGCGCGGACGATGTCTGTCGTGAAGATCACCAGTGCCAGCCAGATCAAGGCGAACCCGATCCACCGCGACGCCGGCATGTCCTCACGCATCACTGCGACGCCCCACAACATCTGCAGCGCCGGTGTCAGGTACTGCAACATGCCCATCGTCGAGAGTTTCACTCGCTGTGCCGCGACCCCGAACAGCAACAGCGGCAAGGCCGTCACCGGGCCGGCCGCTATGAGGAGCAGGCTTTGGCCGGTGCCACCGGATACGAACGCACCGGCGCCGGTCAGACCGAGGAAGACGAGATATCCCACTGCGAACGGAGCGGCGACGACGCCCTCGGCGGTCAAACTGGTTCGTGGGTCGAGCGGAACCACCTTCTTGATCAGTCCGTACGTCGCAAACGACCCCGCCAGGACGAGTGCCACGATCGGCGGTTTGCCGTAGTCGACGGTGATCACCACCACCGCTGTTGCCGCCAGCGCCAGCGCCGCGATCTGAGCGCGTCGAAGTCGCTCCCGGAAGATCACTACGCCGAGAAGGACAGTCACCAGCGGATTGATGAAGTATCCGAGCGCGGCTTCCACCACTCGCCCCGACGCCACCGCATAGATATAGGTTCCCCAATTGACGGCGATAGCCGCCGACGCTGCCGTCACCAGCAACCACGTACGCCCGCTGATACCGCGAAGAGAGGCGAGTCGGCCGAGAACCGCCAGCACGATCAGCATCAGAACGAGTGTCCACACCACTCGATGAGCAAGAATTTCGAGCGGGTCGGCAAAATCGAGCAACCCGAAGAACGCGGGAAAAGCGCCCCAGATCAGGAAGGCTCCGACGCCGAACGCGATGCCCGGACTCGAACCGGACCTGGCCGCTGTCGACAGAGTGATCTCGCGTCCCTCATCGGCGCTCACGGAACTGGTCCGTCATCCGGTCCAACCCGAACCACGTCCACATACTCCGGCAGCAGCGGCCGAACCGCCGCACGCCACGGAGTGCCGTCCTCAGGCAAGGCTTCGAGCGCTCGGATCGATGGCGAACCCGCCAATGCCGCAAGTTCCTGCGCACTGCCGTGCACTACCGCGCCGATCGCACACGCGCACCCCTGCGCCAACTGCCGACTCGACACTTCCGCGACGCGTTTCTGCCGTTCGTCGACCCCCGACATGGCTGCGAGTCGCGTCGCCGCAGCTACGGGTGCCCGTCGAATCGCGTCGTTGTTGTCCGGTACTGCGATCACGACCATCGGGGTCTGAACCCGGTCCAACGGCACGCGGAACAGCACCTCGGACACCCGGACTCCCGGGGTGGCCGCGATGACGTCGTCGGCGATCATCGGAGCGGCAAACGATGCAAGGGCCCACGCAGATTCCTCGACCGCGTCGAGTGACTCTCGCGCACGGTCGAGATAATCGGATACCAGTTCACTACTGTCCGGGCCGAGCGAATCGGTTCCCACCGGCGGGGTGGGAACCGGATTCAGCAGGCCGGCTCCAACGACGAGCGCAACAACTGCGATTCCCGCCAGCGCGGAACCGACTGCTCGCGCGCTCATGCGGATCGAAGAACCTCTAGCGCATGTTCGAGGTCCTTCGGATACTTGCTCTTGATCTCGACCCAGCGCCCGTCCGCCGGGTGCGCGAACCCGAGTGACACTGCGTGAAGCCACTGCCGCTCGAGTCCCAATCGCTCGGCGAGGCGGGGGTCCGCACCGTACGTCAAGTCGCCACAGCACGGGTGCCGCAGTGCGGAGAAGTGCACCCGAATCTGGTGTGTCCGGCCCGTTTCGAGGTGCACGTCCAACAAGCTTGCCGCCTGAAATGCCTCGATGGTGTCGTAATGCGTGACGCTTGCCTTGCCATCGGCGGTGACGGCAAAACGCCAGTCGTTCCCGTGGTGCCGTCCGATCGGAGCGTCGATTGTTCCGCTACTCGGATCCGGGTGGCCCTGGACCAGCGCGTGGTACCGCTTGTCGATGGTGCGCTGCTTGAAGGCCCGCTTGAGTACCGTGTACGCCCGCTCGGACGTCGCAACGACCATGACACCGGACGTGCCGACATCCAGTCGGTGAACGATGCCCTGACGCTCGTGTGCGCCGGACGTCGAAATCCGGAAACCTGCGGCGGCCAGCCCACCGATGACCGTCGGACCCGTCCACCCCACACTCGCATGCGCGGCAACGCCGACCGGCTTGTCCACGGCAACAACGTCGTCGTCCGCGTAGAGAATCTCCATGCCCTCGACCGGAGTAGCTTCCACGGTCAGCGGACGCGGCGGCTCGGGTAGGACAACTTCGAGCCACGATCCTGCGGTCAAGCGATCGGACTTACCGACGGCTACACCGTCGAGCAGTACCGAGCCTTCTTCTGCAAGGGTGGCCGAGACGGTTCGAGACAGACCGAGTAGCCGAGCCAAACCGGCATCGACACGCATCGCGTCGAGTCCGTCCGGTACCGGCATCGAACGCGATTCCCTCATTTGCTCTCCCCCTGGTCCGCACTGGACTTGTCGCTGCGCAGGCGCTCGCCGTTGGGTTCGAACCCGAACAGGGTCAAGCCGACCAACAGAATTGCCCCGCACACGATCGCAGAATCTGCGATGTTGAACACGGGCCACCAACCGATGGACATGAAGTCGACGACGTGTCCTCGCATGAAGCCCGGGGCACGGAACAATCGGTCGATGAGGTTGCCCAGTGCGCCGCCGAGCACCAGACCCAGACCCAGCGCCCACCAGGGTGACCGCAGAGTACGACCGATCTTGATCACTCCGATCACGACGCCGATCGCAACCAAGGTGAGAATCCATGTCATCGACGTTGCCATCGAGAATGCGGCACCGGGATTACGGACCAACGTGAAAGTGACGACGTCACCGATGATTTCGATCGGCTTGCCAGGCGTGATCGCCGCAACAGCCCAGATCTTGGTCGCGACGTCCGCGATCAGGATGACTGCCGCGATCGCGATCAGCATCGCCAACCGTTTTGGCCGTGTCGGTGATGCGGACTTCGACAAATCGGTAATCGGCTGATCCTCCGCGCTGAGATCTCGGTCTGGGTGGTCTGTACTCACGTCCACCATCATCCCCTATGTCTGCTGCTCTACACGCACGCGCTCCCCGACCCGACCGGGCACTGCGGCGAAGCGGTTAGCCTGGAGCGCGTGCCACAGTTGTCTATCTCCGGCCGGCGCGTTCCGTATGTGTTCGCGGCCGCCCTTGCTCTCGTCACCGTTCTCACCTCGTGCGGCGACGCCGAGCAGTCGCCCGATACGCCTTCGGCGACTCCGGCCGAGTTCACGGTCCCAGTCACCGCGGCTACCGTCGAGGTACTCGACGCAGGCAGTGAGCCCAGGCAGAGCCTGCGGATGAACTTGCCCGCTGGAACCACCCAGGCAACGACACTGGTGACGTCGACCGATGTGCGCCAGCAGATCGACCAGCAGCCGGTTCAGGACATTTCCTCGCCTGAAGTGACCATTCCGCTCAATGCCGTCGTGACGACGGCCGCCACTCCCGAGAATTCGACAACCGTGGTTGATCTCACCCTCTCTGGCATGACCACGCCGGACGAGACGCTCCAAGCGGCACTCGGAGGCGCCGAAGGTTCCGGAGCCGGGTTGACGTTCACGGAATCCGGCGCGGTCACGGCGCTGCGGTTGCGCCCGTCGGCCGGGGCAGCCAATGCCGCTCGCGCGGCAATCGAACAGGCCTTCGGCCAAGCGGTGTATCGCGCAGTTGCACTGCCGGCGGAGCCCGTCGGGGTGGGTGCGCGGTGGACAGTGAAGCAAGACGTCAGTAGCGAGATCCAGCTCGATCAGACAACCACCGTCACCGTGACTGCGCGTGACGGCGACCGTCTTACCCTGGCCGTAGAACTGTCACAGACTCCGCAGAGCAACATCTGGAATCTCGCAGGCGACGCGGGCACTCTCGACATCGATCAGTACGTCATGGCCGGATCGGGAACCATGACCGTCGACCTGAACCTGCCTCTTCCCGTCAGCGGCGAACTGTCCGTCGGTGGCGACCAGGCTTACAGCGACCCGGACGGCACATCGGTGATCCGCCAGAGCATTACCAACAACATTCGGTGGACATCGTGATGTCGCGTCGCGCTGTCGCCGGACTCGGCGTGGCGGCAGTTCTCCTCGTCGGCGGATGTGGATCCGAAACATCTTCTCCCACAGCATCGGGTTCCTCCCCGGTACCCGATGTTGCCCTCGCTCCGTTCAGCTCTGCACCTGTCCCGACTGACCTCAACGGCACTCCCCTGGACAAAGCGACGCTGACGCAGACCGTCCTCACGCTCAGCGACCTCCCAGCCGACTTCGACATCGTGCCGGATCCGGTCGAGGATCTGGGCCTCGCCCCCGCACCCGCTACATCGGAATCCGACAAGTCCAGCACCAACCCCGCCGCTTGTGCCGGCGTGCTCGCACCGATCGCCACCCAGGTTCCGGGTGCCGTCGCCTCGATCTCGAAGATGTTCACCGGACCCGATTTCACGAGCATCGATCAGGACAGCGCCTCGTACGCCGACGGCGCCGCGGCCACAGCAGCATTCGAGAGTATGCAGGCCACGATTTCCGGATGCAGCGAATTCGCGGGTACCGACGCCGACGGCATCAACATCACCTATCAGGTCGGCGCGGGGCATCAGCCGCCCGTCGGCGACGCGTCGTTCTCCTACCGAATCACGACGGCAAGTGAAGGTTTCACACTTGTCGCCGATGTAGTTGTCGCGGCAGTGGGACCCGCCCTGACTCAACTCTCCGCCACCGCGCCGACGCCCATCGCGCCCGAGGTTCTGGGATCGATGGCCAGCACGGCTGTGGAGCGTCTACACACTCCGTCCTCGTAATCGCTTCAGCCGGAGACACTCTCGCGAGCCCCCAGACTCCGTCCTACTGAATGGGAGTGCCGCGCTGACGCTTCTGTGATCCTCGTTACCTTCCGGACGACAACGACGTCGGACAGAAGGAGCAGGATGCCCGGACGGCTAGCTGGAAGAGTCGACTCGGTGCGCACGCTTCTCGACCGCGGAGTCGCGGAACTCGGCCGCGTCGACATCGTGGTCGCAAACGCCGGGATCTTCATCAGTGGCGAACCGGCACACCGGATTACCGAAGACGAGTGGGACGACGTACTCGACGTCAACCTCAAGGGCGTGTGGCACACCTGCAAAGCCGCAGTACCGCACCTGATCGAGCAGGGCGACGGAGGGTCGATCGTCATCACCAGCTCGACAGCCGGAATCAAAGGCACACGCAACGCCGGCGCCTACGCCGCCAGCAAGCATGCGGTCGTCGGCCTGATGCGAACGCTCGTCAGCGAACTCGGCGAACACGGCATCCGGGCGAACACCGTCCACCCGGGCGCAACCGATACCGACATGATCATGAACGATCGCTGCTTCAACCTCTTCCTGCCCGGCACCCGGAACCCGACCAAGGAACAGGTGGCACCGCTCTTCACGGGAACCAACGCCTTACTGGCACCGAACTGAAGGTCGACGCCGGCTTCACCACCCGCTGATTTCACGGAAAGTGTGTATATGACAACACAATTGGATTCCGCCGATCTCGACACGGTCGCAGTTGCGGCGACGGCAGAACAGTGGCTCTCCGATTTTGCCGACCTCCTCCGCTCCGGAGTGGGTGCTGAGATGGTTCTACACCCCGACGTGTGGTGGCGCGATCTGCTCGCCTTCTCCGGTGACCTACGCAGTCTCAACGGCAGCGCACCGATCGATGCCGTCATCGCGTCCGTGTTGGAGCAACGCGTGCACTTCGAACACCTCGACCCGGTGGCCGCACCAGCATTGGTTCCGACACTGTCCGGATCCACGATCCAATTACTGTTCCGGTTCGACAGCGACCTCGGCCACGTGCGGGGTGTTGCCAGGCTGATCCTCGACGACGGCACCTGGCGCGCCCGGAATCTCCTCACCGCACTGGATACCCTGGCAGGCCACGAACCGACCACCGGCGAGCATCGACCGGACGGCACGGGAGATCATCCGGAGTACTGGTCGGCACGGCGTAGCCGCGAAGTCGAGTGCCACGACGCCGATCCGGATGTTCTCGTAATCGGTGCCGGCCACTCGGGCTTGGCATTGGCCGCTCAACTCGGCGTGCTCGGAGTCAGGACCCTTCTGGTCGACCGCGGTGATCGAGTCGGCGACAACTGGCGCGGGCGCTACGACTCGTTGGTGCTACACGACGCGGTCTGGTCGAATCATCTTCCGCTCATGCCATTCCCATCGTCCTGGCCGGTTTTCACGCCCAAGGACAAGATGGGCGACTGGCTCGAAATATATTCACGTGCGATGGATCTGAACGTGTGGACGCGGTCGGAGATTGTGGAATCCACATTCGATCCAGGCGAGCGGCGCTGGACCGTCGTCGTCGATCGTAACGGCACACGGCGCACACTACGTCCGCACCACGTGGTTCTCGCGACCGGTCTCAGTGGTACCGAACCTGTCCTTCCAGAATTTGCGGGCGCCGAGGATTTTGCCGGCGAACTGCTGCATTCGAGCCGGTATCGCACCGAACCGGCACGCAAGGGAACCCGCACCGTGGTGATCGGAACCGGCAACAGCGGCCACGACATCGCGCAGGATCTCTACGAATCGGGTGCGCAGGTGACACTGATCCAGCGTGGGCCCACCCACGTGGTGAGCGGGCACACCCTGTCTGATCGAGGCCGGCTGCGCTACGGCGAACACACCTCCACGGACGTGGCAGATCTGCTCGACGCGTCGTCGGCACGCCTCGATCCACAATTTCTTGCAGCTCTGAAGTACGGTTCCGCCGCAATGGCCGAGGACGACCGCGAGCTGCTCGACGCTCTCGCTGCCAAGGGATTCGCGCTCTCCGACGGAGTGGACGGCACCGGAGTGATGATGCTGTTCTTGACCCGCAACGGCGGTTACTACATCGACGTCGGCGCCTCCCCGCTCATCGCTGATGGCAGCATCGAACTGGTGTCAGGTTCGACCGTCGAGCGACTCGTGCCTGATGGGCTGATCATGTCGGACGGCACCCACGTCCCGGCCGACACGATCGTGTGCGCCACCGGGTTCCGTGGCATTCTCGACACCGCACGACGCGTCCTCGGCGATGCCGTCGCCGACGCCTGCGGTCCGGTCTGGGATCTGGACGACGAGGGCGAGCTTCAGTCGGTGTGGCGGGCGTCCGGGCACGACCGGTTCTGGATCCACGGTGGGAACTTCATGCTGGTGCGTAACTACAGCAAGTACCTCGCGTTGCAGATCAAGGCAGACCTGACCGGCGTCGAATTACCAACGCTGACCTGACGATCAGATGTCGTCCGGCGTCCCCGCGGGGACGCCGTTCAGGGCAGACGCCACCCCAACTCTGCCCGGCCTGAGAACGCCTGCGCGCTAACCGCATACAGCCGCGTTCTCTGGGTATACGTCAGGCATGACGGTTCCTGTGAATGCACAATCACAATTGCAGGTGCTCGTGGTGAGCGCTCTTGTTCTCAGTGCTGTATTCCTCGCCGTCGCCGGAATTCTCGAAGGTGATTTCGGTACGGCCGTCTGGGTTGCGGTGGTGCTGCCCCTGCTCTTCGATTGGCGGATCACCGTGCGAGGCAAGCCTTCTGCGATCCGTCCCGACTCACCGCGGTGGCAGGCAGCGAAACTGACGTACGTCCTCACTCTCGGGGTGTCGGGAGCGGCAATTCTGGCATTCGACGAACGTGTCTTCGCTCGCATCGCGGGTTTACTCCTGATTGTCACCACACTGTGTTACTTCGCGGCGTTCTACGATGCGCGCAGGCTCAGGCCACAGACTGCCTGATCGACTGATCACAGTTCCCTTTGACAACTTCCCTCCCGCAATGGACGGTAAAGGGTAGCTGGATACGAACAATCAGGACACCGACCACCGTGAAATACCGTTGTGAGGAGCAGAAGTTCATGCCAGAGCCGCGAAGAGCCGAACATACCGATTACGTCGCCGCGAATCCCATTTTCTCCAGACCCGGAGAAGATTCGGTTGCCTCGAAATACACCCTCGAACCAGACGGCATGCTTCCCGAGACCGCATACCAAATCGTCCACGACGAAACGATGTTGGACGGCAATGCCCGTCTGAATCTTGCGACGTTTGTCGGCACGTGGATGGACGACCATGCCACCCGCCTGTACTCGGAGTCGTTCGACAAGAACATGATCGACAAGGACGAGTACCCGCAGACGGCAGCGATCGAAACATACTGCTGGCGGATGCTCGCCGACCTGTGGAACGCACCGTCCCCGAAGGACGCGATCGGCACGTCGACCATCGGCTCGTCGGAAGCCTGCATGCTGGGCGGACTCGCCCTGAAACGTCGCTGGCAGCACGCCAGGCGCGCTGCCGGCAAGCCGGTGGACCGCCCGAACATGGTGATGAGTTCAGCCGTACAGGTGTGCTGGGAAAAGTTCTGCAACTACTGGGACATCGAAGCGCGATACGTCCCCATCAGCGAAGAACATCGCACACTCGACGGGCACGACCTCGAGAAGTACGTCGACGAGAACACCATCGGTGTCGTCGCAATCATGGGTGTCACCTACACCGGGATGTACGAACCCGTCCTCGAGATATCCAACGCACTCGACGCTATCCAGAAAAAGACCGGACTCGACATCCCCATCCACGTCGACGGGGCGTCCGGCGCCATGATCGCACCCTTCCTCCAACCGGAAATCGAATGGGACTTCCGGCTCCCCCGAGTTCATTCCATCAACACGTCGGCGCACAAATACGGGCTGGTGTACCCGGGTCTTGGCTGGGTGGTGTGGCGCTCGGAGGATCTGCTCCCCGAGGACCTGGTGTTCAAAGTCAGTTATCTCGGCGGCAGCATGCCGACCTTTGCACTCAACTTCTCGCGCCCCGGCGCCCAGGTGATCTTGCAGTTCTACATGTTCTTGCGGCTCGGCCACGACGGATATCGTTCCATCCAACAGTCCTCGCAGGACGTTGCAAAATTCCTCGCAGAAGGCGTCGGCAAGCTCGACGCCTTCGAACTCTGGAACGACGGCAGCGATATTCCGGTGTTCGCGTGGCGCCTGAAGGCCGGGCACACCGAGAATTGGACGCTGTACGACCTGTCGGATCGACTACGCGCCAAGGGCTGGCTCGTGCCGGCCTATCCCATGCCGGACAATCTCACGGACCTCACCGTGCAGCGCATTGTCGTGCGCAACGGTCTGAGCATGGACTTGGCTGCCAACCTGCTGGGTGTCATCGAAGAGGAAACCGCGTTCCTCGACGAACTGTCCAGCCCGATGCCCAAGCCTCGTGTCACCGAGGGATTCCACCACTGAGCGAACCTGAGCAAACAAAAGCGGCCGCCGAACCCGTGAGGGTTCGGCGGCCGCTTTGTCAGCTAGCTGAAAATCAAGCAGCGCAAGCCGGGGTGGTCAGCTGAGCGAAGCTGACGATCTGGCAAGCGGTGGTCTTGGACAGTGCCCACTCGCCGTCCAGGTTCACGAAGACAGCATTCATGCCGCCGGCAAGAGGCTGGCCGTTGATAACGATGGCGAGCGGTGCGGTAGCCGTGTCGCTGCCCGAATCGGTGACGGGGTCGACAACCTCGACCTGCGCGCCGGCCGCCTTGGCAGCCGCGGCGACCTGGTTGATCAGCTCGGGATCGGCGTCTGCACCCTCGACGAACTTGACCTTCTCCGAGGACGGAACGCTCTCGTCGAGTGCCGTCGCGATCTTGGCATTGAGCTCAGCAGCAGTCGGGAGCGCAACCTCAACCTCGACCGTGGTGGTCGTAGCCTTCGCGGAGGTGGTGGTCTTGGTGGGCTCGGCCTCTTCGGAACTGCAGGCAGTCATCGTCAGGGCCGCTGCAATCGCGACGGCTGCGACGGTCATGTTACGAAGCTTCAACTTCTCAGTCCTATCCATTCCGGTTTTCACATACGAACGTTGTCAGCACTGACGTGCATCGCTCGCGGTCCGCCACAACATTACCCAACGGTAAGCCGAAAAAGTCTAAGGGTGTCCTTAGAGAAGGCTGTCGAGTGCATCTGCCACTTGAAGCAACACGTCGTCCTCAGCGAATGTTTTGGCGATTCCTGTTCCCGTGGAACGGGTTTCGAAGCGAACCGTCACTACCCCGTGACCGGCGCCCTGCACCCAACCATGTCCGTATTCGGGATGACTCACGTCCAGTCCGGGGTGCCAGTACATTTCGGGAACTCGCGCGGCAACAGGGCTCTCGTCAAGATCTTCGGCAAGAGTGTCGATCGGATACCCGGGAACATCCTGATCCAACTCCGGGAACAGCGACCCCTGACGCACCGTGGAGAGCCCGGCAAATCCCACCCCCACCAACCGGATCGGCCCCAATTCCACCGGATCGATCACTTGCTTCTGCGCGGTGGCAATCAGAATCGCCCGGTCGAGGGTGGCGTAAGGCAACGTCACCGACCTGGTCAGCACACTCATGTCGGATTTCTTCAGCTTGAGCACGACGGTCCGCGCTGCCCGGCCGTCCTTCTCCAACCGTGAGAACGCCGCCCCGCCGCTGTTCTCCACCGCCACCCGCAACTGCCCCAACGTCACGATGTCGCTCGCGAACGTCGATTCCGCACTGATCTGCTTGGAGTCCGCGCGCTCGGCCACCGGGCGATCGTCGATACCCTGCGCCAGACGATGCAAGCCAGGGCCCACCGTCGTACCCAAGATCGACGCCACCTCCGATATCGGAGTGCGCGCAAACCCGCCGATAGTCACGATCCCCAACCGTTTGAGCTTCTCCTCAGCCACCGGACCGATTCCCCACAGCTTGCGAACCGGAAGGGAATCAAGGAGTTCGTGTTGCTGACCCGGCGGCACCACGGCCACACCGTTCGGCTTCGCCAGCCCCGAGGCAATCTTGGCGACCTGTTTGCCCGCACCCGCGCCGATTGACGCAACCATTCCGGTCTCCGCCAGTACCAAAGACCGCAGTTCCTCACAGAACGCCCGCACCTCGTCCGCGCCGGCACCCGCCAACTCGGCCGGTTCGCCGAACGCTTCGTCTACCGACAACTGTTCGAGCACCGGCATGCGCAGACGCAACGCCTCGAACGCCCCCTTGCTCAGCACCGAATACAACGACATGCGCGGCGGCAGGACCACAGCACCACCGCCCACCAAGCGCCGCGCCTGATGCATCGGCATGGCGGACCGAGCGCCGAAGGCACGAGCCTCGTAACTGGCGCCCGCAACCACGCCCCTGCCACCGAGACCGCCCACCATGACGGGACGTCCGCGCAATGTCGGACGGGTCAATTGCTCAGCGGAAGCAAAAAACGCATCCATATCGAGATGAAGCACCCACCGGCGGCTTCGTGTGGGATCACCCTGGTTCATCGGCGGTAACAGTTCTCGATCTCGGCGGGCGGTGGATTACAGGCGGGCAATGGATTACTTCTGGACCTTCGGCTTGACCTTCTTGGGAGCCTTCTTCTTGGGCAGTGGTAGCGCGTCGGCGGTTCGCTGAATGAATGCGTGCAGCCGATCCACATCGTGAAACCGCTCCTCCGGGACCCGGAAATACTCTTTTGCACCCGGATACGGCGGCGCAAGGTCGGCGTCCGATCCGAACTCCGCACTGATGTCGGTTGGCTTGACGAACAGCACATCACCGCAGATCAAGCCTACGACCTTCTCGTCGCAGTACAGGCCGTACTCACCGAACATAGCCCGCGCACGGACATCGAGCGGCTCCAACTGCTCGAGAATGCGTGCCACGGTGTCCTTGCTCGTGCTCATGAAAGCAAACTACTCCGGTGCTCCGACATGTTTCGGGGCACCGGAGTAGTCGTACGCTGCTAGACCTTCGTGATCGCGGCGCGGATACCGTCACCGAGATCGACGGCACCGTCGCCGGCCTCGCCGATCGTGAACGACGTGGCCAGAACCTCACCGGCGATCAAGTCGCGGTGGCGATCGGCCCAGTCCTTACGATCCTCGGGCACCTCGAGCACAACGTTGATGCGATCCGAGACATCGAGTCCCGCGGCGCGGCGCGCATCCTGCAATTGGCGAATCCGATCCTTGGCCCAACCCTCGGCCTCGAGCTCTTCCGTCACGACGGAATCGAGCACGACAAGACCTGCGCCATTGGGAAGCGCTGCCGTCGAATCAGGCTCGGCTGCAACCAGTTTCTGCGTGTATTCCTCGGGCAGAAGCTCGATGCCGGCTGCAACCACCACACCGTCTGCGTTTTCGGTCCAGTCGCCGGCCTTGACGGCCTTGATGACGGTCTGAACAGACTTGCCCAGGCGCGGACCCGCAGCACGCGCGTTGACCGCAATCTCGAACCGACCGTGAACGTCGACGTCCTCGGTCAGGTCGACCTTCTTGACATTGACCTCGTCGGCGATCAGGCCGAGGAACGGACGCAGCCGCTCGGCGTCCGGCGCCGCGACCGTAACCTCGGGCAGCGGCAGACGGACACGCAGGTTCTGCGCCTTACGCAGGCTCAACACTGTCGAGCACACCGTGCGCACGTCGTCCATGGCGGCAACGAGTTCGGGATCGCCAGGCAACTCCGACTCGCTCGGCCAATCGGCCAGGTGTACCGAGCGTTCCCCCGTCAATCCACGCCAGATCACTTCGGACACCAACGGCAGCAGGGGCGCAGCCAGACGCGTCACCACCTCGAGCACAGTGTGGAGCGTGTCGATGGCATCACGATCTTCGTCCCAGAAACGTGAACGCGACCGTCGCACATACCAATTGGTGAGCGCATCACAGAACAACCGAAGCTCGTCGCAGGCTCCCGCGATGTCGTTTGCCTCGAGAGCATCGGTGATGACGTCCCTCGTGCCCGCGAGCTTCGCGAGGATGTACTTGTCGAGGATGTTCTCCGAATCCGTGCGCCACACACCACATTCCGGCGCGTACAGCTGCAGGAAGCTCCAGGCATTCCACAACGGAAGCAAAGCCTGACGCACACCTTCGCGGATACCCTGCTCCGTCACGACCAGGTTGCCACCACGCAGGATGGGCGAGGACATGAGGAACCAGCGCATGGCGTCACTGCCGTCGCGGTCGAACACCTCCTTGACATCCGGGTAGTTACCCTTGGACTTGCTCATCTTCAGCCCGTCGTCGCCGAGGACGATGCCGTGGGCTGCAACGGTTTTGAAAGCGGGACGATCGAACAGAGCTGTCGCGAGAACATGCAGGGTGTAGAACCAGCCACGCGTCTGACCGTTGTACTCGACAATGAAGTCACCCGGGTAATGGCTCTCGAACCAGTCGCGGTTCTCGAAGGGGTAGTGCACCTGGGCGTACGGCATCGAACCCGACTCGAACCAGCAGTCCAGAACCTCGGGAACCCGACGCATCATCGACTTGCCGGTCGGGTCGTCCGGGTTCGGACGCACCAGATCGTCGATCATCGGACGGTGCAGGTCGGTCGGGCGCACACCGAAGTCTGCCTCCAACTGATCCAAGGAACCGTAGACATCGGTACGTGGGTACTGCGGATCATCGGAGACCCACACCGGAATGGGGCTGCCCCAGTAGCGGTTTCGGCTGATATTCCAGTCGCGGGCGCCTTCGAGCCACTTACCGAACTGACCGTCGCGGATGTGCTCGGGAACCCAGGTGATGTCCTGGTTGAGTTCGACCATACGGTCACGGAACTTGGTGACGGCAACGAACCACGACGGAACCGCCATGTAGATGAGCGGCTGACCACTACGCCAGCTGTGCGGGTACGAGTGCTCGATCGTCTCATGCCGCAACAGGTTTCCGGCAGCCTTGAGATCCTTGATGATGACGGGGTTGGCATCGAACACCATCAGACCCTCGTACGGCGGCACCATCGACGTGAACTTTCCACCGGGGTCGAGGGGCTGGACGACCTCGATGCCGTTGGCGGTCGCGACATCCATATCCTCTTCACCGAAAGCCGGTGCGAGGTGGACGATTCCGGTACCCGAATCGGTGGTGACGTAATCGGCCGACAGCACAACATGGGCGTTCGGGTGCCCGACGAAGAAGTCGAACGGCGGTGTGTACGACAGGCCGACCAGTTCGCTGCCCTTGTGCCGGGAAACGACCTCGGGCTCGTCCCCCAGCTCGCGGGCGTAGTGAGCAACCCGAGCTTCGGCGAGCACGTAGCGCTTGCCGTCCTGACCGAGAACCTGGACGTAGTCGACTTCGGGATGAACAGCCAAAGCGAGGTTGGACGGCAGCGTCCACGGCGTAGTGGTCCAGATGATGGCGTTGGCACCGTCGAGCGGTGAGCCGGGAGCCACCAGCGGCATCTCGACGGTGACCGCCGGGTCCTGACGCATCTTGTACGCGTCGTCGAGACGGGTTTCCTGGTTGGACAGCGGTGTCTGCTCGTACCAGCTGTACGGGAGAACGCGGAAGCCCTGGTAGATCAGGCCCTTCTCGTGCAGCTCCTTGAATGCCCACATGACCGACTCCATGAAGTCGAGGTCCAGGGTCTTGTAGTCGTTGTCGAAGTCGACCCAACGAGCCTGCCGGGTGACGTACTCGCGCCACTCGTCGGTGTACTTGAGCACCGACGCCTTGCAGTACTCGTTGAACTTGGCAAGGCCCATGACATCGATCTCGGACTTGTCCTTGATACCGAGTTGCTTCTCGGCCTCGAGCTCTGCGGGCAGACCGTGGCAATCCCAGCCGAATCGGCGCTCCACCTTGCGTCCGCGCATCGTCTGGAAGCGGGGCACCAAGTCCTTGACGTACCCCGTCAACAGGTGCCCGTAGTGTGGCAAGCCGTTGGCAAACGGAGGGCCGTCGTAGAAGACGAACTCCTCGTTGCCGTCACGATTGTCGACCGATGCCCGGAACGTGTCGTCGTCGGCCCACTCTTTCAGGACCTTCTGTTCCAGGGCCGGAAATTTGACTCCGGTGTCGGCGGGGACGCCGTAATCGACTTTGGGATACCCGTTATTCGCCACTGCGATCTCCTCGTGCCTGTACGACTCGGCACGGGGACGATATGTGCGCATCTGCGTACGTACCGCGGTACCACCCCGCTTGCAACACGTGAATCCGGCAAGAAATTTTGCCGGGCCTTCCGTATTGCCACTCTTCGCGAGCTGTGACGGGCTCACCCGTTCGGTTCTACTGAGTGCCTGACAGGGTCGAGCCTGTCTGAACACCGTTCTTCCGAAGGCTCCCCGGTGATTGCCGGTTCATCGCCTGTTGTTCATCAATAGCTGTTCGTGACGAACAGTCTAATGCTCGCCGTTTTCGTTTGCCGACCCGCCGTGGTTTCCCGAAAAATCGGTGTTGTCCGGTGTGTCGGCGCCGGCGGCCGTATCTTGCTCGTCCAACGGCAGAACCGCCCTCTTACCAGTCAGCGCACTGACCAGCAGGAGGACGGCACCCGCCAAACAAATTGCAATACACGCCCACGCCCAGATAATCGACCCCGTGGTCAGTGCGATGATCAGGAAGGCAAACCCTGCCGCCGCGAGTCCAATCGTCACGACCAGCACGTGTCAACCTCTACCCGATGTCGGTGCTGACTTGTCGAGGATCCCTCGGTCAGCTGTTTCCCTTTGCGAACGACGGACTGCTGAACGACTCCTGGCCACCATCGACCGGAACCGCAGAACCACGCTGTTCGAGCTCTTCGAGCTGCGATTCCAGGTAGGACTTGAGGCGCACCCGGTACTCGCGTTCGAACGTCTTGAGCTGCTCGATGCGGCCCTCGAGGACAGATCGCTGCTGGTTGATGGTCGCCATGATCTCGGTGTGCTTCTTCTCGGCGTCCGCCTTGAGAGCATCGGCCTTCTCCTGAGCCTGGCGAAGCTGGGTCTCCGAGCGAGTCTGCGCATCGGTGAGCATTGCTTCCGACTTGTTGCGAGCATCCGCGATCATGCCGTCGGCCTTGCTGCGAGCCTCGCTCATCAGCTGCTCGGAGTTGGTGCGGGCACTTCCGAGCAGCTGCTCGGACTCTGCCTTGGCATCGCCGGTGAGGCGATCTGCCATCTCCTGAGCCAGGCCGAGAACCTTGGCTGCCTGCATGTGGGTGTCGCCGCTCTGCGGAGCCTGTGCGGCAGCGGCCACGGGAACCGGCGCCACGACGGGAGCGGGCTTGGGAGCCTCGACCACGCGCGCCGGTTCGGGCTTGGGCTGAGCTACCGGGGCACCTGCATTGGCAGCCGGTGCCGGCGCCTTCTTTGCAGCAGCAAGTTCCTGATCCAGCTCGCTTACTCGCTGTTGCAGATCTGCATTTTCCTCGATGAGCTGCGAGAGCGCCTGCTCGACGAGGTCAAGAAATGCGTCGACCTCGTCTTCGTTGTAGCCACGCTTGCCGATAGGCGGCTTGCTGAACGCAACGTTGTGCACGTCAGCTGGAGTCAGTTGCGGCATGGAAGGATCCCTTCACGCGTCATTTGGCGGTCAAGCAAGCATTCAGTTACAGCACGGTGTGCGTAGCAGCTAACCACTACGCGAGTTATGGGTTCCATTCTGGCACACCCCACTCAATTACCGGGCCGAGCCGACAACCGACATCAGGATGATGACGATGAAAAGCAAGACCATGATGGATAGATCCAAGCGAACCCCACCCAGGTTGATCGGGGGGATCAACCTACGGAGAAGCTTCACCGGCGGATCGGTGATCGTAAAAACGGTTTCGAGAATGATGGCGACCACTCCCGACGGACGCCAGTCTCTGGCGAACGAACGAACGAACTCGACAATCACTCTGCCGATCAGCAAAAGCCAAAACACAACCAGCACGAGGTAGATCACATCGAAAAGCGCGTTCACACCCTCACTCTGCCTGACTTCTGCGTCGCGTCCAAAACAGACACTCGCCATCCGAGGCCGGATTACGAGGCTGTGAACTCACCAAGCCGCGACCGTGAACACCGCTCGCATGCGACCCCTGCACAGGCCGCAGCGCAACAGAATGTCCAGCATTTCGGCTGTTCAACGAGCTATCTACGATCGAGAGCATCATTTCTGACTGTAGAAGCCCGTCTCCGCGATACGACGACGCTCCTCGGCGGAAACATCGATGTCGGCCGGTGAGAGAAGAAACACTTTGGTGGCGACCTTGTCGAACGAGCCGCGCAGAGCAAACGCGAGACCGGCGGCGAAGTCGACCAGTCGCTTCGCGTCGGCGTTGCTCATGTCGACCAAATCCATGATGACCGGCGTGCCGTCGCGGAAGCGCTCGCCGATCGTGCGGGCCTCGGCGTAGCTCTGCGGACGCAAAGTCGTGATCTTGGCCAGCGGGCCGCCGTCGTCGACTGCGGGCGCGCGGCGAACCTCTGGGCGCTCTGCACGGGCGTCAACTGCAAGATTGCCCCGGCTGGTGGGACGAGGCGCCATCGACGGACGGGGTGCACGCGAGGCGACCGTGTCCATTCTCGGACGTGATTCGTAGCGATCGAACTCGGCTTCTTCCTCATCCCGACGGCTGGGCGCATAGCCCGCCTTCGAGAAAGCCGGCTCGGCAAACTCGCGGTCATCGCGTTCGGCATAGCCGTCGTGGCTACGACGAGGTGCGCGACGAGCCTGATCGGGTTCTTCTACGTACTCGTCCTCGTAGTCGTCGAGGGGAACCATGCCGAAATATGCCTTGAACTTGTGCAGGTTGCTCATTGATCGACCTTCCTTGGCGCGGCGGATTGTCTCCGACTGCGACCGGTCGCGGTGTGGACGGGTTGGGCGATCACCAGAGCGATCATTTCGAGATTACTGGTCGTGAGCCGAGCAGTGCGGTTCCGACACGCACGCAAGTCGATCCGTGGCGAACCGCAGCCTCGAGATCTCCGGTCATTCCAGCCGACAACTCGACCGCCTGCGGATGCGATTCGAGGACGGTGCGATGGACCTCGTGCAGGCGAGCGAACTGCTCGTCGGCGTCCGACCCCAGCGGCGGAACGGCCATCAGTCCGGCCAGTTCCAGACCGTCGGCCGTCTCGATCCGCGAGGCGAGGGCCGGCAACTCGTCGAGTGCGATGCCGCCACGCGTCGGATCGGCGTCGAGGCTCACCTGAATGAGAACTCGCAACGGTGCAGCGCGATCACCAGCGGAGAGGGCGTCGAGCGCGGCACGATCGAGAGCGTCAGCGAGCCGCGCACTGTCGACCGAGTGAATGGCGTATGCCCACTTCGCGACCGAACGTGCCTTGTTTCGCTGCAACTGGCCGATCATGTGCCACCGAACAGGATCAGCCCCGTCCATTGAACCGCCGGCGACCGCGGCCGCGAATTCCGCAACCTTGGCTATCGCTTCCTGCTCGCGCGACTCACCGAACTCGCGGCAACCCAATTCATACAGAATTCGCGCATCCGACGCGGGGAAAAATTTGGTAACCGGGAGAAGTGTCACAGCAGAAGCCGGACGCCCTGCCGCGGCGCACGCCGCAGTGAGGCGGGACCGCACCGAATCGAGTGCCGCCGAGATCTCGGCCACGCGTCCAGAATTGTCGGCGTTCATGCAATCGGCCTAGTTGTCTTCCGCAGCGACGATCGGATCCATCCAGATCACCGCAGCCTGACGCCCGGTGAGGGAATCGCGGCGGTGACTGAACAGCGCGCGGTCCTCAATCGTGCAACGAGGATCCTCGGCGACACCCGTAACACCGGCATCAAGAAGTTGTTTGCGGATTCCGGCCCGCAGATCCAGACCGGGAGTGCCCTTCGCGGTACGAGTTGCACTGCCTGGCAGATGCTTCTCGACGTCGGCGCGCATCTCCGCGGGAACCTCGTACTGCCGGCCACTGGCTGCCGGGCCGAGGAAGGCACCGATCCGAGAGACGTCAGCACCCTGGCGAACCATCTCGGCCAGAACCCGCGTCACGATTCCGAGGCGCGCACCGATCCGGCCGGCGTGCACGGCGGCGATGACGCCGGCCTGCTCGTCGGACAACAGCACCGGAACGCAGTCGGCACTGAGCGTGGCCAGTGCCAGCCCGGGGACGGTAGTGACCAAGGCGTCGGTCACCTCGATAACCTCGTCGGTCGGCTCGGTAACGACGGTGACGTTGCGCGAGTGGATTTGTTCCATCCAGACAAGGTGATTCGGCTCGACACCGATTTCGCGGGCGAGGCGCCGACGGTTTGCGTCGACGGCTTCGGCGTTGTCGCCGACGTGATCACCGAGATTGAACGAGTCGTACGGCGCTTCCGAAACACCGCCCGCGCGACTGGTCACGACACGGCGGACTCGGAAATTGGCGGTCGCGTTCTCGGTACTCAAAATTTTGTGCTCACAAACGTCGAATGTTCACTGCTGCACGGGACATGATCCCGAGGCAGCTTCCGGACAGAGATAAAGGGACAATCAAGAACAGGGTACCCAGAAAATCTGGATACCCTGCTCTCGAAAGCCTGCGCGACGCTCTACTCAGCGACGCATGAAGACGGGAACGTCGACATCGTCATCGCCGTCGTCCTCCTGTGGCGCAACATGACGCGGCGGAGCAATCGGCGGCAGCGACCCCGAACCGATCGGTTCGCGCGCAACCGGAACCTGCTGCTCCGCAGGCGGTTCCGCAGCTACCGGTGACCGTCCGACCTCGCCGGCGCGCCCTGCTCCGATAGCTCCTCGGCCGGGTGCCGCGGACTCGACGGGGCGACGCGCAGGCGCTCCCCCGTCGAAACCGGCAGCGATGACCGTCACACGAACTTCGTCTCCGAGTGAATCGTCGATCACCGTTCCGAAGATGATGTTGGCATCGATGTGCGCGGCTTCCTGCACGAGGGATGCCGCTTCGTTGATCTCGAACAGACCAAGATCGCTGCCACCGGCGATCGACAGCAGAACGCCGCGGGCGCCTTCCATCGACGCTTCGAGAAGCGGTGAGTTGATAGCGGACTCAGCAGCTTTGATCGCACGACCTTCGCCTCGCGAGGAGCCGATGCCCATGAGTGCGCTACCGGCACCGGACATGACACCCTTCACGTCCGCGAAGTCGACGTTGATCAGTCCGGGAGTGGTGATCAGGTCGGTGATGCCCTGAACGCCGTTGAGCAGAACCTCGTCAGCGCTGCGGAATGCGTCCATCAAACTGACAGCCGCATCCCCGAGCTGAAGGAGCCGATCATTGGGGATGACGATGAGCGTGTCACACGACTCACGCAACGCCTGGATGCCCGTGTCGGCCTGGCCGCCACGACGCTTGCCTTCGAAGGAGAACGGCCGGGTCACGACACCAACGGTGAGTGCGCCCAACTTCCGGGCGATGCTGGCGACGACGGGGGCGCCACCGGTTCCGGTGCCACCACCCTCGCCTGCGGTCACGAACACCATGTCGGCGCCCTTGATGACCTCTTCGATTTCGTCCTTGTGATCCTCGGCGGCCTTGCGGCCGACCTCGGGATCTGCACCGGCGCCGAGGCCTCGGGTCAGTTCACGACCGACGTCGAGCTTGACGTCGGCGTCGCTCATCAGGAGGGCTTGCGCGTCCGTGTTGACCGCGATGAACTCGACTCCCTTGAGTCCCTGTTCGATCATGCGGTTGACTGCGTTCACGCCGCCGCCGCCGATGCCGACGACCTTGATTACGGCGAGGTAGTTGTGCGGGGGCGTCATCGGCTCTCGCCTTCCGTGTCGTGTTACGCGCTGTTGTCTATTGCTGGGTGAAGCGGGTACTGGGTGAAGCGGGTGAATCTCAACTCTCAACCTCAACCACAGGGTTAGAGTTATGTCAAGTATTCGATCTGAAACCAAACGCTATGCATCGACGTCACGATCCGCCATTAGGCGCGCCGAAACTTCGGGAAGTATTTGACGTGAGTTCGCACATTCCGCGCCTGAACTAACGCACCGTCGGAAGATCGGGACTCGACACGTCGTACGTCTGGCCCGGCTGCGTCAACAACGGCAGCGTGACTGCAGCCTTTCGATCCGACTTCTCGACGCCACCCCAGTTGACGACACGTCCATCGACCAACGTCATCGAGACGTCCGAAATGGACCGGGCAGCAACCTCTCCCACCTGCATCCGCAACTCCGGTGGCAATGCCGCAAGCACCTCGAGTGCAGCCAAGGTCGGCGGATCGTTCCATCCGGGTGTCGCCGTCACCAGTCGAGGCACGCCGGGCGGCGGAACGCCGATCTCGAAGTCGACGCCCTTCTCGTCCAGCAGATGGGTGCCTTCCGGCGAATCCACGAACACCAAGGGGACGCGCTCGGTAATCGTCACCCGAATGGTCGACGGATACATCCGCTGCACCCGCGCGGATGCGACCTTCGGAATAGCCGCGACTCGTGCCGCCGCCGATCCTGCATCGACACGCATCAACGGCGTGCCGGCAGGGATCGCCAGCAATTCCAGGATCTGCTCCTCGGAGACCGTCGTCGCTCCCCTGACTTCGGTACCGCGAACGGAGAGAACAGGTGACAACCACGCTGTCAGAACGAGTCCGACAACAACAACGGCCGCCAGCGGCACCATCACTACCGGCCGCTTGTACCAGGGCGATTTTGGTGTCGGCGGCGGCTTCGGCGCAGTGGCGCGGGTCGAGTAGCGCGATTCTGTGCGGGTACTTCGCGCTCTGGTGTTGGCGGTACGCCGGGCCGCCGGAGCACGACGACCGCGGCGGCTACGTGCGTCCGAACTCATCGCGTCTGCGTGCGCGAAGCCTGATGAGGAACTGCGCGCAGCGCGTCGAGGATTTGTTTGCCCAACATGGTCACGTCGCCGGCGCCCATCGTGATGACGATGTCACCGGGACCTGCCAGACCGGCTACCTGACGCGGCGCGAGCGACAGATCAGGCTGGTAGTGAACGGGTTTCGTGACAGCCTGCGCAACCAATGCCCCACTGACACCGGGCAACGGTTCTTCGCGCGCACCGTAGACGTCGAGAACGACTACCTCGTCTGCAAGGTCCAACGCTGCCGCGAACTCGTCGGCAAACGTCGCCGTGCGCGAGTACAGGTGCGGCTGGAAAACCACGATCACGCGACCGGCAGCGGAGTTCGCCACCGATGAATCATCTTGCGGTCGAACAAGATCCGCGGCTGCGCCGAGAACCGCTCGCACCTCGGTGGGATGGTGGGCGTAATCGTCGAACACACGCACACCACGCTCGCGACCGGTGAACTGGAACCGCCGGTGCACTCCCCCGAATCCGGCGAGTCCTTCGACGATCTCGTCGATCTCCGCACCGGCATCACGCGCCGCCAACAGGGCTGCCAGAGCGTTCAACGCCATGTGACGGCCGGGAACAGCCATCCGAACCGTCCGTGCGGCCTTTTCACCGGCCAGTTGGAACTGCAGGACTCCGCCTACGTCGTGTGCCCGGAAATCGAGCAGTCGCACACCCACCTCTACACCGTCAACCGGCTCGAAGGCCGCGTCGCCAGCATCGGCACTGCCGTAGCCGATAACTCGAATATCGCCCCGACCGGACGCAACGATCCGCTTGGCCAGATCCGCTGAACCCGCGTCGTCGAGGCACGCGATCAGCAGACCACCGGGAGCCAGTTTGCCCACAAAATCGTCGAAGACCTGCACGTACTTCTCGACGCTTCCGAAGTAGTCCAGGTGATCGGCTTCGATGTTGGTCACGACGATGACGTCGGGGTCGTACTGCAGAAGCGAGCCGTCACTCTCGTCCGCCTCCGCCACGAAGACGTCGCCGCTGCCGTGATGCGCATTGGTTCCGGCCTCGTTGAGTTCGCCTCCCACCGCAAACGACGGATCGAATCCACAATGCTGCAGGGCGACAACCAACATCGACGTGGTCGACGTCTTACCGTGAGTTCCCGACACGAGGAACGTGCGGTTTCCCTCCATCAACGACGCGAGAACTGCCGGCCGGAGAATCACCGGAATGCCACGACGCTCTGCTTCGACCAGTTCCGGATTGTCCTTGGGGATGGCCGCGTGCGTGGTGACGACAACCGTGGGGCCGCCGGGAAGAAGATCCAGCGCGTCGGCGTCATGGCCGATCCGGACCTGCGCTCCGCGCGCCCGCAAAGCCAAGACGCCGCGACTTTCCTTGGCATCGGATCCTGATACAAGTCCGCCGCGGGACAACAGAATTCGTGCGATGCCGGACATGCCGGCACCACCTATACCCACCATGTGTACTCGCTCGAGGTGGGCGGGCAGCGCGGTCATCGGTTTCCCCTATTTGTGTTGCGTACTGCGGTGTTGTCACGTGCTTCTGTGTTGCTGATCCGGGCAGTGTCCAGAACGATCCGCGCGATCTCGGTCGCCGCGGTCCGGTGTCCGACACCGGCAGCGGCCGCGCTCATCGCCTGCAGCCGCGGCGAATCGGTGAGCAGCGGCACCACGGTGTCGGCGATAAATGTCGGAGTCAGGTCGGCGTCGCTGACGATCACCGCACCACCTGCTGCGACAACGGGCTTTGCGTTCAACTCCTGCTCACCGTTTCCATGTGGCAACGGAACGTACACGGCCGGCAGTCCGACCGAAGACACCTCCGCGACAGTCATCGCGCCGGAGCGGCAGATCGCGGCGTCGGCCGCGGCGTACGCAAGATCCATGCGCGAGAGATACGGCACGGCAACGTACGGCGCAGCCTCCGAGAACTGCGGGGCGTCGAGCGTGTTCTTGGGCCCGTGCGCGTGCAGCACCGAGATTCCCGCGTCTGCCAATTCCCGGGCAGCGCCGGACACCGCGTCGTTGAGCGACTTCGCCCCCTGCGAACCGCCGAATACGAGCAGAACCGGACCATCGAGCGGAAGGCCGAAATACTCACGGGCCTGTGCCCGCAAACCGGCCCGGTCGAAGTTCGCGATAGACGCCCGCACCGGGATACCCACGATGTCGGCATCGCTCGCGCCGCGATTCTTCACCCCGGACCCGGGGACTGCAGCCAGGACGCGCGTTGCCAGGCGCGCACCGATCTTGTTCGCGATGCCGGCACTGGCGTTGGCCTCGTGGATGACGATGGGAATGGTGCGACGGCGGCGCAACACTCCACCGCGAGCGGCAAGATATGCGGGCAGCGCCACATAGCCACCAAAACCCACGATGACGTCGGCGTCGACCGCGTCGAGCACCTCACGTGTCTTACGCACCGACGCTCGAATGCGAAACGGGAGTTTCACCAGGTCCATCGTCGGCTTACGCGGCAACGGGACCGGCGGAATCAGTTCGAGTGTGTACCCCCTGGCGGGAACAAGTGTCGTCTCGAGCCCGCGGGCGGTTCCCAACGCGGTGACGGTGGTGTCGGGTGCCAGCGCCTTCACGGCGTCCGCAACTGCCAGAGCAGGCTCGATATGACCAGCGGTTCCTCCACCTGCCACCACTACCGACAGAGCTGAATTATTGCCGCTCACCTACGAATTCCTCGCTCTCGAACTTCATGTGCATTGTGTGTCTTGCGCGTCGGTGCCTGCCGACGTCGTCCATTCTGCCCTGCTGGGGCCCTGCGGCTCGATTCCGCACTGCCGCGAGAGCGGTTCGTTTCCGCACTGCCGCGAGAGCGGTTCGATTCCGCACTGCCGCGGGGACGGCTCGGCCTGGTCGACTGAAACGGCACCGGCATCGGTAGCCGCAGCAGCTTGGAAATCCTACCGTCCTGACCGGAGTGCAGGGCGGCGATCGCTTCCGGCTCGTGACGTGCGGCATTGGCGACGACACCGAACATGAACAGCGTGGTCGCCGTCGACGTTCCACCTGCCGACACCAGCGGCAGCTGCAGTCCGGTGACGGGCAGTAGCCCCACGACGTATCCGATGTTGATGAACGCCTGCCCGGTGATCCAGGTCGTCACCGTCGCGGTCAGGATTCGCAGGAACGGATCCGAGGACCGCGCCGCAATCCGCAGGCCGGTGTAGACGAACAGAGCAAACAGACCGATGACGGCAGCGCCGCCGACAAATCCGAGTTCCTCACCGATGATCGCGAAGATGAAATCGTTGTGCGAGTTAGGCAGGTAACTCCACTTGGCCACGCTCTGGCCGAGTCCACGTCCGAATATTCCACCGTCGGCCAACGAGTACATAGCCTGACGCGCTTGGTATCCGGTGCCCTGTGGATCTGCATCCGAATCGAAGAACGCGCGTACACGGTCGGAACGGTAACCCGCCGTCAACGCAAGAATCGCCACCGACACCACACCGGTTCCGAGAATTGCGAGGAACAGTTTGACGGGCAATCCGCCGTACCAGAGAAGCGCAAAGAGAATGATGATGAGTGACACGGTGGTGCCGAGGTCGGGTTGCAGGATGATCAAGACGAAGACCACCAGTGCAGCCGGAACCAACGGCACGAGGAGTTCCTTGATCGTGGTGATCTCGCCGCGACGCGACGCCAACACGTGCGCTCCCCAGATCGCAAACGCGATCTTGGCCAACTCGGACGGCTGCACCGACAGCGGCCCGACGACAAACCACCCGCGGGTGCCCTGCGCCTCGGTCCCGATACCCGGAATGAGAACAAGGACAAGCAGCACAACAGTGGTGACGAACACCGGGAACGACATCACGCGCATCGAACGAATCGGCAACCGCAACGCGACGTAGAACAACACGAAACCCACAGCGGCGAACATCGCCTGCTTCAGGAACATCGAGTACGCCGACTTGTTTTCGGCATAAGCCTCGACGCTCGACGCCGAGAGAACCATCACAAGTCCCAAGACCGTCAACATCACTGCGACGGTTACTACCAGATGAAATGACGCCAACGGCCGCGCAAGCCAGGCACCGATTCGGGTCTTGGGACCCTTGGTCATTCCGCGATCCCAGCCTTGTTCGCGTTTTCCGGAGGATCCGACAGTGCACCGACCGCCGCGGCAAAACTGTCGCCGCGGTGGCCGTAACTGTCGAACATGTCCAACGACGCCGCGGCGGGAGCTAGAACCACCGCGCTACCCGGCGACGCCAGCGCAGCGGCTTGATTCACCACCGTCGCCATCACCGCATCCGCGTCGGATCCCGACGGCAGCCGAATCACCTGCGTCGAAGTGCTGTGATTTTCACTCACGTGTGCATCGTCCCCCGTCATCACGCGGACTACGGGGACCTCAGGCGCGTGTCGCGTCAATGCCTGCTCGATGTCGCCTGCGTCGCGTCCGAGTAACACCGCACCGGCAAGTCGGCTGCGGACCTCGGTCACCAACTCGTCGACACTGGCCCCTTTGAGCAGACCACCGGCGACCCACACGACTCGATCGTGAGCCAGGATCGACGGACGGGCAGCATGCGGATTGGTTGCCTTGGAATCGTCGACGTACAGAACAGAGCCGACATCACCGACAACTGTGCCGCGGTGTGGTCCGACCTTGTGCGCCGTCAATCCGGCCCGCACAGCGTCGGCGTCGATTCCGACAGCGCGCGCGAGGGCCGCTGCGGCAAGCGCATCCATGACGCCGGCGGGGCCGGGCGGATCGATGTCCACAGCCTCGGCCAACTGCAGGCCGTCGCCGAATGCGTTGTCGACCAGATGGCCGTCCGACACACCCAACTCACCGTGGGCCGGAGCGCCCAACCGGAATCCCACCACGATGTCGGCCTCGGCGGCCCCGCCGAGTTCTGCGGCAATCGCGTCGTCGAGTCCGACTACGGCGACCTTGCCACTGAGAGCACGGGCCTTGGCCTCCGCGTACGCGGCCATCCCGCCGTGCCAATCGAGATGATCCTCGGCCACGTTGAGGACAACACCGGCGTCCGGGCGCACCGACGGCGCCCAGTGCAACTGGAACGACGACAGTTCGACGGCCAGGTAATCGACTCGCGGCGACGTGTCCGACAGCGCCGCCAACACCGGAAGTCCGATGTTGCCGCACGCCCGCCCTTCGAGACCCGCAGCATCGAGGATGGACGCGAGCATCGACGTAGTGGTTGTCTTGCCGTTGGTACCCGTGACCACCAGCCACTTTCGCGGTGGACCGTACAGACCGCAGTGGTCGATACGCCAGGACAGTTCGACATCGCCCCAGATAGGGATCCCGTGTCCGGCGGCGGCCGCCAGAATCGGGGCGTCCGGCCGGAACCCGGGACTCGTGACGACCAGTGCGAACCGTGTGATCACACCACGATCTTCCTCGATCGAACTGGTGGTGACGGTGGTGTCCGCACCGAGTTCGGCGCACCGATCGGCAAAATCCAGGGTGGAATCGGCGACCGTCACCGAAGCACCCAGTGCGACCAGAGGTTCGATGGTGGCCTGGCCGGATACCCGGCCGCCGGCCACCAGAACACGCTGTCCGCGCAGCCAGCTCAGGTCGTTCGCTCCAGCTTCGCTCACGGTCAGCCTCCGATAGCTGCGAGGAATTCGCTGTAGAAGAGTGCAAGCCCGATCGCCGACGCAATCGCGGCGAGCAGCCAGAATCTGATGATGACCGTGGTTTCCGCCCACCCGGCAAGTTCGAAGTGATGGTGGAACGGTGCCATCCGGAATACCCGTCGACGGCTGGACTTGAACACTGCTACCTGGATCACCACCGACGCAGCCTCAGCGACGAACAGTGCGCCGATGACAACCATCAAGAGTTCGGTGTTGGTGGTGATCGAGAGTCCGGCAAGCATGCCGCCGAGGGCCAACGAACCGGTATCACCCATGAATATCTTTGCGGGAGCGGCGTTCCACCACAGGAATCCGATACACGCACCGGCGCCGGCCGCGCAGATCAAGGCCAGATCGAGCGGGTCACGAACGTCGTAGCAACCCTTGACCGGGCTGGTTTCGCACGAGTTGCGGAACTGCCAAAACGTGATGATGACGTAGGCGCCGAGAACGAAACTCATTGCGCCCGCGGCAAGTCCGTCGAGGCCGTCGGTGAGGTTGACGGCGTTCGACCACGCACTGACCAGCAAGTAGCAGAACGCGATGAAGACGACCGAACCGAGCGACACCGTGGCGATGTCACGCACGTAGGACAGGTGGACGCTACCCGGGGTGAGACCGTCGGCGCCGCGGAACTGCAACGCGAGGATTCCGAAGGCCACTGCTGCGACAAACTGTCCGACCAGCTTTGCCGTCTTGTTCAGACCGAGGTTGCGCTGCTTTCGGATTTTGATGAAGTCGTCGAGGAAGCCGACGCCGCCGAGCGCCGTTGTCAGACCGAGAACCAGCAAACCGGACGCGGTCGGACCCTCCGCCCCGTCGATGCCCATTCCGATGAGGTGCGTTCCGAAGTACGCCGCCCAGATTCCGGCAAGGATAGCGACGCCGCCCATCGTGGGTGTGCCGCGCTTCGCCTGGTGACTGGCCGGGCCTTCGGTGCGGATCTCCTGGCCGAATCCCTGTTTTGCGAACGCCTTGATCAGAATCGGCGTGAGCATGATCGAGACCGCGAGCGCGATGCCCGCGGCCAACAGAATCTGGATCACTCCGACACCTGCTTCTGCGCCAGGACCGCCTCGGCGACCGTCCAGAGACCGATCGACTGTGAAGCCTTGACCAGCACCAGATCACCTGGCTCGAGTTCCGCTTCGAGAACCTTCAGAGCCGCGGCGGCATCGGGGACAACCATCGACTCGTCTCCCCATGAGCCCTCCATCACCGCGCCCTGGTGCATCGCGCGGGCCGGGCGACCGGTGCCGACAACAATGAGCTTCGTGACGTCGAGTCGCACGGCCAGTCGGCCGATCGCATCGTGCTCGACTACCGACTCGGGGCCGAGTTCCGCCATCTCACCGAGCACAGCCCAACTGCGGCGGCCGAAATGACGGTCAGATCTGGCCATCGACACCAACGCCTTGAGCGCTGCGCGCATCGAGTCCGGGTTGGCGTTGTAACTGTCGTTGATCACGGTGATGCCGTCACTGCGGTCGCTGACGTCCATGCGCCGGGCCGACGCCGCCTTGGTGTCTTCGAGGATGCGGGCGATCTCGGCGACCGGCACGCCGTTCTCGAGCGCAACTGCGGCGGCGGCCAGCGCGTTCCCGACCTGATGTTCACCGTGAACCGCGAGACGGATTCGCGCAGAACCCTTCTCCGAGTTCAGGGTGAAACTCGCACGAGCCTGATCGTCGACAGTCACATCCGTGGCACGCACGTGTGCACCTTCGGACTGTCCGACCATCACCACCCGCGCTGTGGTCCGCGACGCCATGGCCGCAACCATGCGATCATCTGCGTTGAGGATGGCGACGCCGCCATCTGCTGCCGACGGAAGTGCCTCGACCAGTTCACCTTTGGTGGCTGCGATCGCCTCACGGGAACCGAACTCACCGAGGTGCGCCGTACCTACGTTCAGGACGACGCCGATCTTGGGCGGAGCGATCCGTGCCAACTCCGCGATGTGCCCGAGGCCGCGGGCCGACATTTCCAATACCAGGAATTTGGTCTGCTCGTCGGCGCGAAGCGCTGTCCAGGGGTGACCGAGTTCGTTGTTGAAAGAACCGGGCGGAGCAACAACCTCGCCGGAACCACGCAGCACTGCGGCAACAAGATCCTTGGTGGACGTCTTGCCTGCCGATCCGGTGATCCCGACAACAGTGAGACCGCTCTGCTCCGACAACGTATCGACCACCGCGCGGGCCAACAACCCCAACGCGTTCAGTACTGCCGCGCCGGAACCGTCGGCGTCGTGCTCGAGTGCCATCACCGAACTCGGACCGGACGTCTGCGCAGGCGACACCACAATGGCGGGTACTCCGACGGGCCGTGCGGCGAGCACAGCCACCGCACCGGCGGCAACCGCTGCTTCGGCGTGCTCGTGACCGTCGACGCGGGCGCCTGGCAGTGCCAGGAACAGTCCACCCGGACCTATTCTGCGAGAATCGAATTCGACGGTCCCTGTCACTGTTGCCGACGGATCGTCGACGTCGTGCAGAGTTCCTCCGACGATCTCGGCAATCCGAGAGAGCGTCATCGGGATCATTTCGTGCCTCCATGCGCTGTGTCGATCGCGATCCGGTCGATCGCGTCTCCCAGCACCTCGCGGTCGTCGAACGGGTGCTTGACCCCGTCGATTTCCTGACCTGTTTCGTGGCCCTTGCCGGCCACCAGTACTACGTCGCCGGGCTGCGCCCAACGAACGGCTTGTTCGATAGCTTCCGCGCGGTCCCCGACCTCGAGCACAACCCCACGCTCGGATTCCGGAACCGCGAGAGCGCCGGCCATCACTGCTGCGCGAATCGTGGCAGGCACTTCTGTCCGGGGGTTGTCGTCGGTGACGATCAGCAGATCGCTGCCCCTCGCGCCGGCCTCACCCATCAGAGCGCGTTTGCCCGCATCGCGATCACCGCCGGCACCGACAACAACCCCGACACGTCCGGAAACCTGATTACGCAGCGTCGCGATGACAGCCTCGAGCGCTGCGGGCTTGTGCGCGTAGTCGACCACTGCGAGAAATCCTTGACCACGGTCGATACGCTGCACACGACCAGGAACATCTACCGTTCCCACTGCCGTCACCGCCGACGCCACATCGATACCGGCCTTCGCGCTCACCGTCAGGGCGAGCGCGGCGTTTGCCACGTTGTATCGACCCGGCAGTCTCAAGGACACCGGCCAGGACCGCTCATTCGGTCCGGAAAGGTCGAACAATTGGGAACCGTCGGCCGCGACCTCGACCGAACCGACCTTCCAGTCGGACTCGGCTTCCGTGGTCGCCACCGTTGTCACGTCGCCGGCGGACGCCACTTCTGCCATCCGACGCCCCCACTCGTCGTCGACGCAGACAACGGAGCTTTCTGCGTGAACTGTGGACGCCGGATCGAACAGACGGGCCTTCGCCGCGAAGTACTCTTCGAAATCTCGGTGAAAGTCCAGGTGATCCTGCGAAAGATTGGTGAACGCTCCGATGTCGAATCGGATGCCGTCGACGCGGCCGAGGGAGAGTGCGTGGCTCGACACTTCCATCACGACGGTATCGGTACCCTGCTCTGCCATCACGGCAAACAGAGCATGGAGGTGTGGAGCCTCCGGCGTGGTGAGAGCGCTCGGAACCCGCCGTCCATGGATTCTGGTCTCGATAGTGCCGACAAGACCAGGGTTTCGTCCCGCACCGACCAGCGCCGCTTCCAGCAGATACGACGTGGTGGTCTTACCTGACGTACCCGTGATGCCGATGACCTGCATCTTCTCCGAGGGTCGGCCGTAAATCTCAGCCGAGATCTCACCGAGGACATCCCGAGGCTTCGGGTGCACGAGAACCATGACCGGGCGGTCGACGCTCGGGTTCGACGAACGTATCAACGCCAATCCGTCGTCGTCGGTCAAAATCGCGGCTGCTCCACTGGCCAATGCGTCACCGGCGAACTGCGCGCCGTGCGCACGGGCACCGGGCAGTGCGGCGAACAAATCGCCGGAGACGATGTCCTGCGCACGCAGGTCCACACCGGATACGACGGTGGCGGCCTTCTCTGTACCCGACCATTCGACGTGCAGCCAGTCGAGTCGTGCTCCGGACAACTCCGCCAAGGCAGTGATCGCCGTCTCAATCGGATTCGCCGGTCGTGCGTTGACCGCTACACCCGGCTCTGACGATTGCGAACGATTCGGCACTGTCACTCGACTCCTGGCGATTGTCGTTGGTCATGGCACTCACAGATTCGAAACAACCGAAAACTGCGACGTATGAGATTACCGCGTGCAGGAACACGCCGAAGACCGCGTGGATCGTGATCCGCTCGATCAGTCCGCCTGCAGCACCAACTTACGACCCGGATCCGGGGACATCGGCACGCTGTCACGCTGCAGCATCCACGACGCGATGTTGTGGAACAACGGAGCGGCCGATTGTCCGCCGCCGCCGTCGACACCGCGAACCGGAGCATCCAGCATGATTCCGATCACGAACCGAGGATTGTCTGCCGGTGCGATGCCCGCAAACGTGATCCAGTAATTGGAGTTGGAATAGCATTTGCACGCCGGATCTATCTGCTGCGCGGTGCCGGTCTTACCGCTGACCTGATAGCCCTCTACGCCCGCAGCCACCCCCGTGCCGCGCTGATTTCCGGTGTCGTCCTGCGTGACCGAGCGGAACATGTCCCGAACTGTCGCCGCTGTTTCCGGCCTCACCACCTCGATACCGTCGGGCTGCGGCGCTTCGGTTCGCTCCCCCGACGAGTTCTCGGTGGACTTGACGATGCGCGGCGGAATACGAACGCCGTCGTTCGCAATCGCCTGGTACATCCCCGTCATCTGCAGCAATGTCATGGACAGACCCTGGCCGATCGGCAAGTTGGCAAACGTGCCACCGGACCACTGGTCGCGGCTGGGCACGATGCCTGCACTCTCGTCGGGAAGCCCGACCTCGGTGCGCTGGCCCAAACCGAACTTGTCGAGCATCTCCGCAAAGCGATCCTCGCCGACCCGCTCCGCGAGCATGAGCGTTCCGACATTGGACGACTTACCGAAGACACCGGTAGAGGTGTACGGAACCACGCCGTGGTCCCACGCGTCCTTGACCGTCGCCCCCGACATCGTGATGCTTCCCGGAACCTGCAGAACCTCGTCCGGTGTGGTCAATCCGTCCTCGACGGCCGCCGCCGCAGCGACGATTTTGTTCACGGAACCGGGCTCGAACGGGCTCGTCACCGAAAGATTGCCGGTCTCGACCGACCGCAGATTGTTTTCCAGACCGATCCCGGGGTTGAACGTGTTGTCGTTGGCCATCGCCAGAATCTGACCGGTCGCAACGTCCTGGACCACAACCGACGCGTTCTTCGCGCCCGACTTGTCATTGGCGATCTGCACCTGCTGCTGCACGAAGAACTGGAGATCGGAATCGATGGTGAGCTGAACTCCCGAGCCGTTGACTGCAGGCTGCTTGTCGCGCCAACTGCCCGGAATCACAGCGCCGTCGCTACCGCGGTCGTAGGTCTGGGAACCGTCTATACCAGCAAGGGTCGAGTCCATCGAATCCTCGAGGCCCAGGAGGCCGTGCCCGTCCCACCCGGTTGCACCGACCATATTTGCCGCGAGGGACCCACCCGGATACTCGCGAATATCCTGGCGCTCGAGGCCGACCTCACGAAAGCTGTCCGAAATCTCTGCTGCTACAGCCGGATCGACGCTTCGCGCCAGATAGACAAACGTCTCCTCGCTGTTCAACTTCGCAAGAACGTCCTTTTCCGGAGCTGCATCACCCAGCTTGGCGTGGACCCCGGCCGCGATCTCGGCCAGCCGTGTCGACACTTCGGGTGCCTGCTGATCTGGTTCCACACCCGCTTCGATGCTCTTGGCCCGGGCTTCTTCCAGTTCTTTGCGAACGACTTTCGGCTGGAACGTCAGCGCCTTGGCTTCCATCGTGAAGGCGAGCGTCGTGCCGTTTCGATCCGTGATCGATCCTCGAACCGCCGGATCGATCTGAGTGGTCGTGCGCTGATTAGCCGACTCCGCGGCGAGGCTCGGAGCGTCGACGCCTTGAATCCACAACAGCTGCAGCGCTGCAACAGCAAGCGCCCCACACATCGTCCACCGGCCTACACGCTGGCGAAACGGGAAGCTCGCAGACTTCGATCCGCGAGGACTGCGCTGCCCCGCAGGTCTACGACGTGGATCTCGCCGAGGCGCGTCGTACTGGGGATCTCGTCGGCGCGCGTCGTAGTGTGGGTCGCGATTCACCGACGGTCCTCGGTCGGAGACGGCACCACCGTCGTGGTCGGGGACGGCGGAGTGGACGTGACGGGAATCAATTGCTCACTTTGAGCCAGGTTTTGCGGGTTGAGTGGAGCCGGCGCAGTAGTCCTGACGGCTGGGGGCACTGAAGGTGTGGTGGTTGCCACCCTGGGCGGCGACGCCACGACAGGTGCGTCGAGCGGCGGCAACGGTTCGGCAGTGGCCGGCGCGGGTGTACCGACCACCTCGACGCGACCGTCCGGGTGGACAACAAGGCGGGCCGGATCCTTGGCCGGAACCATGCCGAGCGCGCTCGCCTGATTTGCAAGCTCCGGTGCGGAGTTACGCGACTGGAAATCGCGTTCGAGGGCAGCCTTCTGCTCCACCAAGGACTGATTGAACGCACGGGCATCGCTGAGTTGATACGAGTCCTCAGCGGACCGGGTCGTCAGGAGCAACGTCACGGCAAGACCGATCGAGAACAGTCCGATGATGGAGACTACAAACGGAATTCGTGCCTTGAACTCGCCGCCTCGAGAGATAGCGGTGCCGCTGGCACCGACCCCGCCGTGCCCGAGGGCCCGAGCCGTTCGCTTTTCGTAGGCACGCTGCGCCGCACCCGAACGGCGCTTACGTGCAGATTCTTCCCCGGTGGTGCTCTGCTTCGTCATGCCCGCCTCCTGGCAATGCGTTCAGCGGCACGCAAGCGCACCGGAGCTGCTCGTGGGTTCTCCTCGATTTCCTGCTCCGAAGCTCGCTCTGCGCCCCGGGTGAGGATCTTGAACTCCGGCCCCATGCCGGGTAGCTCGACCGGTAGCCCCTCGGGGCTGGTCGACTTGGAGCGAGGGACCAACTCTGCCTTGACAACTCGATCCTCGAGCGACTGGTACGACATGAAGACAACTCGGCCACCAACTGCGAGGGCATCCAGGCCTGCCGGTACTGCGGCACGCAAGGAATCCAATTCGGCGTTGACCTCGATCCGCAGAGCTTGGAACGTGCGCTTGGCCGGATGCCCGCCGGTGCGACGAGTGGCCGCGGGAATGGTCCGATACAACAACTCGACCAGAGCGGCGCTGGTGGTGAACGGCTCCTTCTCGCGCTGCCGAAGTATCTCGGACGCAATCTTTCCCGCAAATCGCTCTTCGCCGTACGTACTCAGAATTCGGGCGAGATCGCCGTGGCTGTAAGTATTGAGAACCTCGGCGGCGGTGAGGCCGACGGTCTGGTCCATCCGCATGTCCAATGGCGCATCGATCGAATACGCAAAACCACGATCGGCTTCATCCAACTGCATCGAGGAAACACCGAGGTCGAAGAGAATCGCATGAACCGACTCCGTCGTCGGCAGGCCCGCCTGTTCGAGCGCATCTTCGATGCCGTCATAGGTGGTGTGCACGAACGTCGTTCGATCGGCGAACGGAGCAAGACGCTCCGACGCGATAGCCAGCGCATTGGTGTCGCGATCGAGACCGATGAGGTGCAGTCCCGGATACTTTCCGAGGAAGAACTCGGAATGCCCACCCAGGCCGAGTGTCGCGTCGATCATGACAGCGCCGGCGCCGCCGTCACCGACCGCAGTGATAGCGGGACCGAGGAGATCATCTGCGCGGTGCAGAAGAACAGGAACGTGCGCGAAGCCGTCGGTGTCCGAGGGTTCGTTCACCTCGCGATCAACCATGTGTGCTCCGGCTCCTACTTTCATGATTCCGATGAAGAATGACTGCTCGAACGGGCGAATGCTCCGAGGTCCCTGCCCGAAGGAGAACCTGGCGCTGGGGAAGTGCGTCAGGGTCTTTCCGGGCAGAGGCCTCGTGGCATTCGCCACAAACTATCCGCCTAGACGATCTCGCTGAGAGATTCGCCAATTGCTTGGGAATAGTCCTCTTCGTTGTCTCCGAGATACCTCTCCCAGGCTTCGAGAGCCCAGATTTCGAGGTAGTCGACAGACCCGGTCACTACGCATTCCTTGGAAAGGTTTGCGTAACGCCGATGATCAGCCGAGAGGGTGATTCGCCCCTGGGCATCGGCGTGCTGTTCATCCGTGCCGGCTGCCAGAGCGCGAACATACGCTCGTGCGGCCGGATCATTACGTGGAGCTGCCGCTGCTTTACGAGCCAGCTTGACGAACTCGTCCCGGGGATAGACAGCAAGGCTGTGATCCTGACTCTTGGTGATCATCAACCCTCCTGACAACTCTTCTCGGAACTTGGCCGGCAAGGTGAGCCGGCCTTTGTCGTCGAGCTTCGGCGTGAAGGTTCCGAGAAACACTCGACACCTCCTGCGAGCTTCGCCGAAACCCTCCCGTTTGGGCGAAATACGGCTTCAAGCTCTCCGCCCGCACCCACAGTACCCCACTTTCCCCCACACACAAGGAGCTACCGGGCACTAACCGGGCTGATTTGCTGAGTATTAGCAGCTCAAAGCGGGTGGGGAAAGTTGGGGAATTTCCGTCAGCGGTGTCCCCACGCACATCACCGATCGTTGCCGTCCTACGTCACACAACCCCATATTCGACCTATAAGTCCAGCTCAACAGATGTGGTCGACTGTCTAAGCCCTACACGCCCATCGCGATGCCAGAAACTACCCATAGCAGGGGAGGAAAGTGGAGGGGACCATGGTCCCCCGGTAACGCGACAGACGGCCGGCAACCAGTGGTTGCCGACCGTCATGTTTTGTTATGGGTTATGTCGCTTGCGAGGGCGCACGCGCTACCCGCGTAGGTGGAACAATTCAGGTGAAATCGACCACCGTGAATCTCCCGCCGGACTGGCCGACGGGGTCATCGACTTGCGTCAGAGCTAGTCCTGCTCGAACCGGCGACGGAATCGATCTTCCATGCGGGAAGAGAATCCCCCACCTGATCGTCGACCGCGTGAATGCCCTCGGCCGCCGCTCGACCCACCCGCGCCCGGAGGCCCGGACTGGTGTTCACCGGTCTGGGCGCCGTCCGCAGCTGGTGTCCCCGCCCGTCGGCCGCCGCCCCACAAGAGCATGACGCCGGCGCCGAACATACACAGGAACCCGACCAAGCTGAGAATCGGAAACGAGCCCAGTTTGAGGACTTGAAGGCCTGCAATCAACAGGATCAAGCCCACAACAAAGAGCGCCGCAGCTTGAAAACGCCGTCTACTCGACGGCGCCCTCATACGGCCGCCCCTCACATTGGAGGCGAACTTGGGGTCTTCGGCATAGAGAGCGCTCTCGATCTGATCGAGCATGCGCTGCTCGTGCTCGGAGAGTGGCACGGTACCTCCCCCGGCACTGGAAGTTAGGCAACCACCCCACGGTGTGAGGTGGCGGGTAGTCAACGTGAACGACTACCTGCTTTTTATACTACGAGCAGTTTAGGTCGCGGACCACCAACTCTGGGTACGAGTTATGCCACAAGCGTACGTATTTGCCCGGCCGAACCGTAAATCAGCCCCCATCAGGCCACAGAACCTGCATTTTCTGTGAATTCGGCCATCTCAGACATCAAAAAATTCAGGATGCTCTCAGGCCGATTCGATGAGCCTGGCCGACAAAATCCTCGACCGCAGTCAGAAATCGGGCTACTTCGACAGAAAATCCATCGGCATCAGCGTCGCTGAGATCCACCTGCATGCCTGTTTCGACCGCCGCGCGGGTGTTCGACCAGCCGGCAAAGTAACTCGACCACGCACCGAAAGTGGGTGCGTCCGCGTCCAACCGGGTCCACGCGTTCCCACTCTTCTTACGCCGTCCACTTCCCGTCGCACCCACAGCCAGAACTGCTCCAGCGCCCCGCAACGCTGCCAGATAGGCGCATCGAAAGCGTTCTGACGCATCTCCTGCTCCGACGGACTCCGCCAACAAGGAATCGGCCTTCCCCAACAGATTCCACGCGAGCCCGCCCGCGGAACCATTCCCGGAAAACGCGGTGGCGGACGATCGCGCCACTCGCCCCGGCATTTTCGCTGATTCCGGGAGTCTCGACAGTGCCGACCGCGAGGGGCACGCCAGTTCCGCCGGCAGCACCCTGTCGGACTTCGGTGTTCTTTCGGACTTCACTCGATCGGACATCCGGGGCACCTCCCGCGCCAAAGGGGATTGCATTCACAAGGATCGAAATGTGGTGCGGTGGGGATGCCCGCTTCCCTTCGGGCATCTCCACCTCGGGTGTCATTTCCAGATCACCCTTATCGAACATTCGTTCGACCTATTCAATATAACTGCACCCACCGACAAGTAGTCAAGAGAAGAGGTGAGACCAGTCGACCCGCAGATCGCCTGGACTCCGTACACGGTCGACCTCGACCGCGAGGAATTCGCGAAGCGACTACACGAGGCGCTGTCCGTGTACGTCACCGCGATGGACTATCCACGTGGCACCGAGTTCCATCGCGCGCCGATGTGGACGGAGCACTCGACCAGACCGGGATGGAAAGCCGTCGGCGCGTGCGCCGGACAAGAGCCAACTGCGGACACCGTTGCACCTGACACTGCTGCTCCCGAAAACACTGTTGCTCCCCTCATCGGAATCGCCTACGGCTATCGCGGAAGTTCGGACCAGTGGTGGCACCAACAGGTGTTGCACGGACTGCGTCGCAACGGTCGGCCACAGTCCGAGATCTCGGCCATTCTCGACGATTACTTCGAGCTCACCGAGCTCCACGTTCATCCGAGTGGCCAGGGGCACCGTTTGGGTGAATCCCTGCTTCGGCACCTCTTGCGCGATCGGACGGAGCGCTCCGTTCTCCTGTCCACTCCCGAGGTGTACGACGAGGACAACCGCGCGTGGCGGTTGTATCGGCGACTGGGATTTCAGGACGTGCTCAGGCGATTCCGCTTTGCCGGAGACAGTCGACCGTTTGCCGTACTCGGACGAGGATTGCCACTGTGACAGCGATTCTCGACGCAGTAGTTGTCGGCGCCGGGCACAACGCGTTGGTCTCTGCCGCCTATCTCGCACGCGAAGGCTGGTCGGTCCAGGTGCTCGAGAAGGACACGGTCCCCGGCGGCGCCGTCTCGACTATCGAACGATTTCCGGGACACAAAGTCGATCGTGGTTCGTCCGCGCACATCATGATTCGCCACACCGGAATCATCGAGGAACTCGGGCTTGCGGCCCACGGACTTCGCTACATCGATTGCGATCCCTGGGCGTACGCACCACCTCCCACAGGTTCGGGTCGCCCGGGAATCGTGTTCCACCGCGACCTCGACGCAACCTGCCGATCGATCGAAGACGCCTGTGGCGCACGTGATGCCGACGCCTACCGCAGGTTCGTGCATATCTGGTCGGAGCGCAGTGCGCGGGTGATGCGGGCGTTTTCCGCCCCACCCACCGGACCCAATCTGCTGTCGTCGTTCTGGGGCCTCGACACCGGGAGCGGCGGTAGCGATCTCGCGCGCCAGTTCCTCGCTACCGGCGACGCGCTCCTGGACGAATACTTCGACAGCGAACCACTCAAAGCCGCGCTCGCCTGGTTCGGAGCGCAATCGGGACCACCGATGTCGGAGCCGGGCACCGCGCCGATGGTTGGTTTTGCCGCGCTCATGCACGTTCTTCCGCCGGGGCGCGCCGTTGGTGGCAGCGGCGCACTCAGCGCCGCCCTCATCTCGAGGCTGAAGACGGACGGCGGCGCCGTCAGTCTCGGTAACGCCGTGACGTCGCTGACCCGCGACGGCGATCACTGGACCGTGAGAACCGCCGGTGGACAGCAGGTTCGGGCCCGCACCGTCGTCGCGGGCTGCCACATCCTGACGACGTTGGATCTACTGGGCCACGGAGGCTTCGACGCAACCACCCTGGATCGGTGGCGCCGGCGGATCCGCGTCGGGCCGGGAATCGGCATGGTGCTGCGATTGGCGACGTCGTCACTTCCGCGGTACCCGTCGGCGTCGATTACCGAGAGCACGTCCGGCCTGCAACTTCTGGTGTCCGATCGCGCACACCTCCGGACCGCTCACGGAGCAGCTCTCGGCGGCGAACTTCCCCCGCGCCCCGCGGTTCTCGGTATGAGTTTCAGTGGGATCGATCCGAGTATCGCTCCCCCGAACGAACATCAAGTGACTTTGTGGTCGCAGTGGCAGCCGTATCGGTTGAGCGCAGATCGCGACTGGGCGTCGCTCGCGGAGTCCGAAGCCGATCGCGTTGTCGCCGAGATGGAGGCGTCGGCGCCCGGTTTCACCGACAGCATTCGCCAGCGGCACATTCAGACTCCGCGCGACATCGAGTCCGAGATGGGGTTGATCGGTGGCAACGTCATGCATGTCGAGATGTCCCTCGATCAGATGATGATGTGGCGTCCACTGCCCGAATTGTCGGCGCACCGCGTCCCCGGCGCAGAGGGCCTCTACCTCACGGGCGCGTCGACGCACCCCGGCGGTGGTGTGTCCGGGGCGAGTGGGCGCAGCGCTGCGCGCATCGCACTGTCCGAGCGGCGCGGCACGTCGATGCTCAGCCGGATACGTCGAAGGACGTGACCCGGCAACGTGTTCCGCTGATTCTGGCGTTGGCGGCGATCGGCGCGCAGATCGTGTATCCGTTGGTGGACGGCAGCTCTCGCGATGCCGTCACCGTCGCCGTGGTGGGTTTACTGGCCGCTGCGTCCATCAGCCACGCGGCGATCAACCGTGGTGCGGTCTGGACCGCTGCGCTGATCGCGGTCACCGCGGGGGTCGGACTGGCGTCAGAGATAGTGGGTACCGCCACCGGAATGCCGTACGGCTGTTACGGGTACAGCGTCGATCGCCTCGGGCCGGCGTTGTCCGGTGTGCCGCTGATCGTGCCGTTCGCCTGGACTGCAGGCTTCTATCCGATCTGGTGTGTGGCCACTCGCCTGGTTCGCCATTTCACGCCGGCCTCGCGGCGAGTCGGCCGCGTCGCGCTCACAGTCACAGGGTTGGTCGGCTGGGATCTGTATCTCGATCCACAGATGGTGGCCGACGATCAATGGGCATGGTGCGTCGACAACGCGGGACTTGCCGGCGTCGCTCACATTCCCCTGACCAACTACGCGGGGTGGATCGCGATCGGCCTGATCATGGCAACGATCATGGAGGCGATCGCGAGTCGATACGAAGAGCCGACGCTCTCCGACGCCGTTCCCTACGGGCTGTTTCTGTGGACGTGGCTCGGTTCTGCCCTCGCACATGCGGTGTTCCTCAGTGCGCCGGAACTGCGCTACTCGGCGATGTACGGGTTTGTCGTGATGGGAATTCTCGGGGTCTGGCTACTGGCCACCTTCGGCGTCGAGTTCGCCCGGTATCGGACTTCCCACGCCGACACACCCCCTCGTAGCTGACTACCGATGCGACGGCTGGCACGATGACGACTGTGCAACAGTCCACGGATGACACCACGCGGCCGCGACGTCGCAAGCAACTCCTTGCCACGGCAGCTCTCGTACTGATGCTGGTGCCGCTGCTCGCGGGCTGCCTACGAGTCCAGGTCTCGATGGGTGTCTCGGCCGATGACCGCGTGTCAGGACAGATCGTCGCGGCCGTGATTCCGGAGAACGAAGCCGATCCCGGGCCACAACTGGTACCGCCGACCTCGCTCGCGGAAAACATCCGGGTTCAGGAATACAAGAAGGACGGCTACGTCGGATCACAGGTGTTCTTCTGGGATCTCAGCTTCGGTGACGTCTCGCAACTGGCTGCCATGACGGACGAAGGTGCCGGTTCGTTCCAACTCACCCTTCAGCGCAGTGGTGACACCGTCGCGTTGGACGGAAAGGCCGACCTCAAAGCCCTGCCCGCCCAGGGATCCGACATCCAATTCAGCATCGCCTTTCCCGCACGCATCTCCACGACCAACGGCAACCGGGACGGCGATTCCCGGGTCTCGTGGACTCTGCCGGCCGGCGAGGTATCGACTGTGCGCGCCGAAGTGAACTACGCCGATCCGAGTACCCGCAGCTTTGCGGGATGGGCAGGGATCATGGCCGGCCTCACCCTCGGTGTCGCGATCATCGTCGGTGCGATGGCCTGGATCGTGCGCAATCGCGCACCCGTCTCGCAGGCACCGAAGAGTCCACAACCGGCAAAGAGTGACACGCACTAAGCGGTAGTGCTAAACGCTCGCCTGCGAATCGGTCGACACATCCGACGTCAGCCCCAGACGTTCCAGAACCTCGCTCGTGGCCCGTGCGAAGTTCAACGTGATGAAGTGCAGGCACGGGGCGCCTTCAGCGATCAATCGCTCACCCATTTCGGTAGCGAGGTCGATCCCGAGCTCACGTACCGCTGCCCGGTTCTCCTGAGAACCCGAACCGGCGGCGGCGTCGAACCGGCGCTCGAGGGCGGGCGGCAACGACGATCCGGACAGTTCGAGCATGCGCCGCACTGACCGCAGCGAGGTGACCGGCATGATTTCGGGAATGATCGGCTTGGCGCCCTGCTCGGGGTCGAACGCGCTCACGCGATCACGCAGACGCAAGTAGTCGTCGACGTCGAAGAACATCTGGGTGATGGAGTACTCGGCTCCGGCGCGCAGCTTCGAGACGAGGTACTTCGTGTCGTGGGCCAGGTCAGGTGCTCGGTAGTGCCCTTCCGGGAACGACGCCACGCCGACATGGAAGTCACCGAGATCGCGGACCATCCGGACAAGTTCTTCGGCGTACTCGACGCCGTCGGGATGCTTCTTCCATTCGCCGAGTGGGTCGCCCGGAGGGTCGCCGCGCAGAACGAGGATGTTGCTGATTCCACGATCGGCGTAGGCGCCGACCATGGATCGGAGTTCGTCGATGCTGTGGGACACCGCGGTGAGGTGTGCAACCGGCAGCAACGTGGTCTCTTCGGCCAATTCTCCTGTGACCCGAACGGTGCGGTCACGAGTCGAACCGCCGGCGCCGTACGTCATGGAGACAAACGCCGGACCGAGCCTCTCGAATGTGCGCACGGCACGCCACAGACGCGCCTCGGCTTCTGCGTCGCGCGGCGGTGAGAACTCGACCGAGAACGGAATCCGACTCCCTGTGGAAGATGTGATCCGATCGACGATCGATGGTGTTCGGCTGGCCCAGCCATCGCTGGAGCGTCCCCTGACTGCATCGAATGTCACGAGGTAAGCATATGTTTTGTCGACGCAGAACGGAGCATCGCGTCCGTGAATACGTCCCGGATACCAGGATCGTGCAGTTCACGGCCCGCGCCGGACATCGGTGGGGACCCCACTAAGCTGGACTCTACGCTCACTGCCCGGCCCAGTTCGCCGGTATGAGAAGTTACCGACTTTGGAGGCCATCCTGTCTGCTCGAACCGACGCCGCCTATCCGTCCTCGCTCGAGTTGCCGGCCATGTTCGAACAGAGCTTGCGTGACTTCTTTGCTTCCAGGCGCAAAGCGGTGGAGACCATCGGCGGTGGGTACGAGACTGCTGTCGACACCCTCGAAAGTTTTGTCCTGCGCGGTGGCAAGCGCGTGCGACCGGCTTTTGCCTGGACTGGCTGGCTCGGCGCCGGCGGCGACCCCCACGGCGACGACGCCGACAGCGTCATGCGCGCGTGCACGGCGCTCGAACTGGTCCAAGCATGCGCGCTGGTCCACGACGACATCATCGACGCCTCCACGACGCGCCGCGGATTCCCCACCGTGCACGTCGAGTTCGAGAACCTGCACCGCGCTGACAATTGGAACGGCGATGGCGCCCACTTCGGTGAGGCTGTCGCAATTCTGCTCGGCGATCTGGCGCTCGCGTGGGCTGACGACATGATCCGCGAGTCCGGAATCAGCTCTGACGCCGCCGCTCGGATCAGCCCCGTGTGGTCGGCGATGCGCACCGAAGTGCTTGGCGGTCAGTTCCTCGACATCAGCAACGAAGCTCGCGGCGACGAGAGCGTCGAGGCAGCGATGCGCGTGAACCGGTTCAAGACTGCGGCGTACACGATCGAGCGCCCCCTGCACCTCGGTGCCGCCCTCTTCGGAGCAGACGCCGCGCTGATCGACGCGTACCGGAAGTTCGGCACCGACATCGGTATCGCGTTCCAGCTCCGGGACGACCTGCTCGGCGTCTTCGGCGATCCGTCGGTGACCGGCAAGCCGTCCGGCGACGACCTCCGCACCGGCAAGCGAACAACACTGTTCGCCGCCGCACTTGCGCGCGCCGATGACACCGATCCTGCTGCCGCGCAACAACTCCGAGCCGGAATCGGCGCAGAATTGACCGAAACCGACGTCGATACACTGCGCACCCTGATCACCGACCTCGGTGCGGTGGACGACGCTGAAGCACGCATCGCCGCTCTGGTCGAATCTGCCGCGGCCGCACTGGAATCGAGCAGCGCCACTGCGGAGGCCAAGACGCGGCTGCGCGAGATGGCCCTCGCAGCCACGTCGCGAACGTACTGACAGCAGTGACTCTTCATGAGTGATCCGTCACTGTTGGTCACCGGACCTGCCGTCACCAACTCCCGATTTCGGAGTTCCGACCGTCTTTCCGTCGCGGCGACCAACGTCCGAACCTGGCATCGGCGCGCGCAAACGAGTCGACGGCAGGGTTCGGCCTCCGGAGCAACTAAACTATCCCCTCGTAACCGACTATTCGCCAGCAATTCACCACGTACGCGCTACCGCATCCGAACACCTCGGGGGAGGAAACTGCACTCATGACGCCCTCTGCCGCAGCCACCACACCAGCGTGGCATCGAAGGGCCGCTGATTTCCTTCGCACTCCCGAAGGACACAGCGCGCTGCTCGGATTCCTGGGCGCCGCCATGATCATGTTCGGCGGATTCGGTGCAGGTAGCGTCCGGCGCGAGGACCCGTTGCTCGAGTCGATGCATCTGTCGTGGCTCCGATTCGGGCACGGTTCGATACTGTCGGCGGCGATCGTCTGGATCGGTGTGTTGTGCATGATCGGCGCGTGGGCGCGACTGGGTCGCTCGGCGCTGCGCGGTGACGTCGGTTTACGCGGGCTGCGATTCATCGTGCCGCTGTGGACGTTCCCCCTACTCTTTGCCGTTCCGATGTTCAGCCGTGACGCTTTCTCCTACCTCGCGCAGGGCGCTTTGCTGCGTGACGGCTTCGACCCGTACGAAGTGGGGCCGGTGGTCAATCCCGGCATCCTGCTCGACAACGTCTCCAATGTCTGGACGACGACAACAACCCCGTACGGTCCGGTTCATCTCCTGTTGACTGATGCCATCGTTCGCCTGACCGGTGACAACGTCATCGCCGGCACGATGTTGCTGCGCATCACCATGCTGCCCGGCCTGGCGTTGATGGTGTGGGGTGTCCCCCATCTCGCACGCAAACTAGGCGGAAACCCGGCGATTGCCCTGTGGCTCGCAGTCCTCAACCCACTCGTCCTGATCCATCTGATCGGCGGCGTGCACAACGAGATGCTGATGGTCGGCCTGATGGTCGCCGGCATCGCGCTGGCCCTCGAACGCAAGCACATGTTCGGAATCGGTCTCATCGCCTTTGCCGTTGCCATCAAGGCCACTGCCGGGGTGGCACTGCCGTTTATCGTCTGGATCTGGATGATTCACGAACGCGAAGACGCCGCAGCGCAGGGAACGGAAGCACCGAATCCGATCCGATCCTTCATCAAGACCGCCGGTAGTGGATTTGCGATGTTTGTGGTTGTCCTCGGTTCGACGTCGTTGATTGCCGGTGTGGGGCTCGGCTGGACGACGGCGCTCTCCGGATCCAACAAGATCATCAACTGGCTGTCGTTGCCGACCCTCGTCGCCCACCTGTCCACCCTCGCGACATCGTGGTTCACGGGCAATCACTTCAACGAGATACTCCAAGTCACCCGGGCTGTCAGCGCAGTCGTGCTCATCGGAATCATCGCATTTGTCTGGTGGCGATTCCGCACCACCGAACGCGACGCCGTGATGGGCATCGTGATTGTCATGGTTGCCATCGTCATTCTCTCCCCGGCAGCGCTCCCCTGGTACTACTCGTGGCCGTTGGCCGTAGCTGCCGGCTTTGCACTCTCTCCGGCGACCCTGGCAATACTGGTAGGTCTGTCCAGTTGGCTCATGTTGATCTTCCAGCCCGACGGATCGATCGGCATGTACTCGTTCCCACACGTGGTATTGGCAACATTTGCTTCCGTCGTCGCGGCGATGACACTCCGGACGGAAGACCCACTGCATCTACGCGGACACGCACCGGCGAAAGTCCCGGCAGAAGCGACGTCGACGGCACGATGAATTCGGTGCTCCTCACGGGGTGGGGTCAGCCGGCTATCGCATCCTCGACCGCCGGGTGACCGTCACTACCGAACGCGCCTGACGTCCGCCGTACCGGATCTGGTCCGGTACGGCGACCTACGTCAGACCCGAAATATCAGCCTCAGAAAGCCATTGCCTGTGCACGGCGGATAACCTCGCGGGCGAGGTGCCCGTGCAGGGCATCGACGGGACGTCCGGGGAGGGAATCGTCAGCCTGGAAAAGCCAGCGCAGCGCCGCTACATCGCTGTATCCGCCATCATGCAGAACTGCCAGCAAACCGGGAAGCCACTTCACGATCTGGCCGTCTTCGTCGAAGAATTCCTCGGGAACCCCGAGAACACCGTTGCGCTTGACTGCGATGATCTTGCGATCGCGGAGCAACTGGTGCACCTTCGCGACCGGCAATCTGACGCTCTTCGCTACATCGGCCAACTGAAACAGGGATACCGAAGAATCCAGGACATCATCACAATAAGGAATCGCGCTCACCACGGAAGTTTATCGGGTCAGCTTGTCGCCCGGCACGTGGGTGGAACTTTCCGTCGGCAGCGCTGGCTACGATGGACGAGGCGGATGCGACCACAGATTTTTACTGCACCACAGATTTTCACAACGGAGGTCAAGGGTTGATCGGCGAAATGCTCGAACGCCGCTATCGCGTGGATGCGCCCATCGCACGCGGCGGAATGTCCACTGTGTATCGAGGCCTCGATACACGGTTGGATCGGCCTGTCGCCATCAAGGTCATGGATCCGCAGTTTGCCGCCGATCCCGCTTTTCTCACTCGCTTCGAGTTCGAGGCGCGCGCAGTCGCCCGTCTCAAGCACCCTGCCTTGGTTGCCGTGTACGACCAGGGCAGCGATCGCGGTCATGCCTTCCTCGTCATGGAATTGGTCGACGGCGGCACCTTGCGCGAGTTGCTGCGCGAGCGTGGCCCGATGCCGCCGCACGCTGTTGCTGCCGTTGTCGGGCCGGTTCTCGACGCGTTGGCAGTGGCACACCGGGCCGGCCTGGTGCACCGCGACGTCAAACCGGAGAACATCCTGATTTCCGACGCGGGTGAAGTGAAGATCGCCGATTTCGGTTTGGTGCGCGCCGCTGCTGCCGCGACAACAACGTCCAACAGCGTCATTCTCGGCACCGCCGCCTACCTCTCCCCCGAGCAGGTCACCTCCGGAGTGGCCGATCCGCGCAGCGACGTGTACTCTACCGGCGTTCTCATGTTCGAACTCCTCACCGGTACAACACCTTTCACCGGAGACACCTCTCTCTCGATCGCATACCAGAGAATTCACGACGACGTTCCGCCGCCTGGTTCACGAATCGCCGGCGTACCGGCGCAGTTCGACCGCCTCGTCACGCAGGCCACCAATCGTGAACCTGCACATCGGTTTACCGATGCCGGCGAAATGGCAGCCGCCCTGCGCATCGTGTGCGAACAACTCGAACTGCCCGCGTATCGGGTGCCCGCGCCGCGGCGATCCGCGCAGCATCACAGTGCCGTCGCCGCACCGGCGCCGCAACCCCGGCCCGCAACACCCCGTCCCGCGGCCCCGGGTTCACCCGCCACCACCGTTATCGGTGGCGCCGGTGCACCAGTCGGTGCCGCCACCACAGCATTTGCAGCCGGTACCGGGGCGCCGCCGACTACGGCACTGTCGCCGCCTACAACAGCGCTGGCCCCGCACGGACCACCGGACGGGATTCAGCACACCCGCGCAGTCACCGCACAAACCGTGCGTCCGCCCGTCGCCGAGTCGGACGAGCACGAAGACGACGTGGCCGACGACGATCCACACGACCACTTTTCTCAAGCTCGACGACGCTCTCGCCGGACCACTCTCATCTGGCTTCTTGTCATCGCGTTGCTTGCGCTTGCGCTGGGGTTCGGCGGTTGGTGGATGGGCTCGGGCCGATTCACCGCAGTCCCCCAGATCGGTGGCCTGAACAAGGATGCGGCAGTCACGGCACTTCAGGATGCCGGACTGTCGCCGGAAGTGCGTGGAACGTACTCGGACACAGAAGTTCTCGACACCGTGACCGGCACGGATCCCGAAGCGGGCTCGCGGATTTCGCGGGGATCGAGTGTTGTCCTGTTCACGTCGCTCGGGCGTCCGACCGTGCCACCGATACCAGCGGGCGGCGCCGTCGAGGCCACCCGAGATCAGCTCACCGCACGCACCCTCGTTGCCGTCGACGGCGGTGAGACGTTCAGTTCCAAGATCCCCATCGGTGGTGTCGCGGCTCTTGACCCGGCCCCGGGAACCACCGTTCCGGTGGGTTCCTCGGTGAAAGTTGTCACGTCCAAAGGATCACCGCCCGTTGACGTTCCCGACGTGAAGGGCATGTCGGAGAACGCCGCCCGCGCTGCCCTCGACAAACTGGGCATCACCGTCAGCGAAACCCGATCCACCTTCGACGACGGCGTCGACGGCGGAAAGGTCATCGGCACGGATCCCGCTGCGGGTTCGTCCGTCAACGCCGGAACGTCCGTTGCCCTTCTCGTGTCCAACTCCGTGAAGGTCCCCAACCTGCTGGGGCGTAGCGTCGCGTCCGCTCGCGAGGAGCTGACCCGCCTCGGTCTCACCCTCACCGTTCGCCAACTGACCCAGAACGACAGTTCACTGATTGTCAGTCAGAGCGACAAGAACGATCGTGTGGAGAAAGGCTCCAACGTCACCGTTGTTGCCATTCCCTGATCGCAACAGTGCCTGACCGAACCGACACCCTGCCAACGTAAAACGCCCCCACTCGCTTACGGCGAGTGAGGGCATTCGACACAACCGCTACGGGTCAGCCACGCAGCATTTCTGCGACGAGGAACGCAAGCTCCAACGACTGCTGGGTGTTGAGGCGAGGATCGCAGGCCGTCTCGTAACGACCCGACAGGTCGCCGTCCGAAATATCCTGCGCACCGCCGAGGCACTCGGTGACGTTCTCGCCCGTCAACTCGACGTGAATGCCGCCCGGGTGGGTGCCGAGTCCGTTGTGGACCTCGAAGAAGCCCTGAACCTCGTCGACGATGCGATCGAAGTGACGCGTCTTGTAACCGGTGGAGGCCTCGTGCGTGTTGCCATGCATGGGATCGCACTGCCAGATGACCTGATGACCGGTGGCCTGGACCTTCTCGATGATCGCGGGAAGGAGATCACGGACCTTGCCGTTACCCATCCGCGAGATCAGCGTCAGGCGACCTGGCTTGTTGGTCGGGTCGAGACGCTCGACGTATTCGACGGCCATCTCCGGAGTGGTCGTGGGACCGATCTTCAGACCGATCGGGTTCGAGACCAACTCCGCAAAGGCGATGTGGGCGCCGTCGAGCTGACGGGTACGGTCGCCGATCCACAGGAAGTGAGCCGACAGGTCGTAGAGCTTGGGGTGATCGCTGTCGTTGTCGAGACGCAGCATCGCACGCTCGTAGTCGAGAACCAGCGCTTCGTGGCTGGCGAAGATCTGCGCCTGGTGCAGGCTCGGATCGGTCACGCCGCAAGCGTTCATGAACTGCAGGCCACGATCGATTTCGGACGCGAGCTGCTCGTAGCGTGCTCCTGCCGGAGACGCTGCCACGAACTCGCGGTTCCAGTCGTGGACCTTGTGCAGGTCGGCCATACCGGCGCCGGTGAGCGCCCGAACCAGGTTCATCGCGGCACTGGCATTTGCGTACGCCCGTACCAATCGGGACGGATCGTGGGCGCGAACAGCCTCGTCGGCGACAATCGAGTTGACCATGTCGCCGCGGTAGGACTTGAGGCCCAACGAGTCGATGTCGGCTGACCGGGGCTTGGCGTACTGACCCGCGATACGTGCCACCTTGACCACCGGCATGGAGGACCCGTACGTCAAGACGACAGCCATCTGCAGCAGAGTGCGGATATTGCCCTTGATGTGCGGCTCCGTGTTGTCGGCAAACGTCTCGGCGCAGTCGCCACCCTGCAACAGGAACGCTTCACCGCGCGCTACCTGCGCAAGGCGATCCGACAGTGCCTCGACTTCGCTGGCCACGGTGATCGGCGGCACGCTCTCGAGCACAGTACGCATCGCAGCCGCCTGGTCAGCGGGCCACGAAGGCTGCTGCGCGGCAGGTTTCGCAAGGGCCTCGTCGAGCTGCTGACGCAGTCCGGCAGGCAGCGGCGGAAGTTCGGGCAAGCGGTCGATCGGCACGTCGACAGTCCAGTTCACTAGTACAGGATATTCGCTCACCTACCCGCGCGTCACACAGGCTCTCGTTAGCGCGCGGTCTCGTCTAACCGAGTTCAGCGTCACAGCAGGTCAACGAAGTGACCGGACCCGGGCAATCGCGTCGAACTTCACCAGATTGTGTCGTGCATCCGCCAGAGCGTCGTGCGCATCGGACGGTGCAGGCGGCAGAGCCGGGCTCCCGTTGTCCTCCCAGAACTGGCGCAACTCCCGCGTGTAGCGCGGCAACGACTGCGGCAGTTCGGTCATGTCGCCCCACAGCTGACACAGAGCGACGTGGTCGTACGCCGCGACCCATGCCCAAAGCTCGGGAACCACCATCGGCCGCGGAACGAAGAACTTCAGGAGATCGTCACGGATCTTGTCGCGCGGCTTCCAGAGCGGAGACGACGGCGCGGGGAGCTTCGGCAGAACGTTCTTGCGCACCCAACTGCCGGCCCGCGCGGGATCGAATTCCGTCGAGACGGCGTAGTACTCACGGCCGTCCTCGCAGACGACGCCGATGGACACGAGGTCGATGGTTCGACCGTCTTCGATGAATTCACAGTCGTAGAAGTAGCGCACGGCACAAAACTATGCCGCACGGCCAGTCTCGAGAGCTAATGCACGTCCGGCAGTTGTGGGAAATCTCTAACTCGCGCGTGTGTCCGGGACGTGCGGCCCATCAGCTTGCTCGGCATCGGGGTCGGCAACGGCTGCAAGCGGAGCGCCAGCCTCGTCGGGCTGGTGGGCCTCTTCGGAAGTGGGTTCCTCCGCCTTGACCGGCTTCGGGTTCTTCAAACTCGCCGCATAGATGTCGACGTATTCCTGGCCCGACAGCTTCATCAGCTTGTACATGACCTCGTCGGTGACAGCCCGCTCCACGAAGCGGTTGCCGCCCATCCCCTCGAAACGTGAGAAGTCGATTGGTTCACCGACGATGACGGTGACCTTTGCCGGACGCCACATTCTCGAACCGATGGGGTTCATCTTGTCGGTGCCCACCATCGCGACGGGAATCACCTTGACACCGGATTCGAGTGCAAGACGAGCCATTCCGGTCTTGCCCTTGTACAGACGACCATCCGGTGAGCGAGTGCCCTCGGGGTAGATACCGAGCAGCTTGCCGCCGTCGAGGACCCGGAGGCCTGCGTTGAGCGCGTCCTGGGCTGCATCCGCTCCGGTGCGATCGATGGGCACCTGGCCGACGGCCGTGAAGAACCATCGCTGGAATGCACCCTTGAGTCCGGTCCCGGTGAAGTACTCACTCTTCGCGAGAAACGTGATGCGACGGTTCGAGCGCAGCGGAAGATAGAACGAGTCCAGAACTGCTTGATGGTTGCTGGCGAGAATCGCCGCACCGTCAGTGGGAATGTTCGCGTGCCCCTTGATCGTCGGACGCCCGAGCAGCACGAGAATCGGCCCCAACAACACATACTTGAAGAGCCAATACCACACGGCGTCCCTCCCATTCACAACCCGAATTGCCTTGTGCACGACCTTACTGCGCACCGGTAACCCTCGCTACACATGCCCCGATCGGCACCTGGCGATCACACGTGTGGCTCAACGCCGGGCAGGCGAAATGATGCCGGGAACCACCGAACGCGCCAACGCAGCAGCCCCCACCATCCCCGCGGCCTCTCCCAACTGGGCAGTGCGAATCCGGGCCAGAGGTCGATACTTCGCACCCGTCAACAACGTTGCGTACTGCTCACGGGCATTGTCGAGAAACAGCGGAGCCGAACTCGCGACGCCGCCGGCGATCACCACGACATCGGGGTCGTACACGTCGGCGACCATCGCCAGCCCGACTGCGAGCCAATGCGTGAACTCCGCCATCGTCGCCAACGCGAGTGGGTCACCGTCGTAGGCGGCGTTGGCGATTCGCCGCCCGGTCAAGCTACCCGGGTCGACGGCAACTTCTCGCGCCAGGACTGTGGACGCGGCCGGGTCTGCGGCCAGAAGCTCAATTGCGGTGTCCACCAATGCAGTTCCGCTGCAGTATCGCTCCCAGCAGCCACGCTTGCCACACGCGCACGGTCGGCCGTCCGGCACGACCTGGACATGACCGAATTCCGGCGCAACACCGTAACTCCCCCGGTACAGCTCGCCGCCGATCAGCAGCGCGCCGCCGATGCCTGTCCCGATCGCCACGGTCACGACGTTCCGGCCACCAGCCGCAGCACCGAATCGATACTCCGCGTACGCCGCCGCATTGGCATCGTGTTCGAGAACAACCGGTAACCCCAACCGTGCGCTCAGATCCTTGCCGACCGGCGCGTTCACCCACGGCAGGTGCGGAGCGAAAAGCACGACCCCGTAGTCCGAGGTGATGAATCCGGCTACGGCCAAACCCACCGCGGCTACCTTGTGTCGGCTGACCAGTTCACGCACCACCCGATCGAGCGCATCCTCGAGCGACCGCGCTGATTGGGGCGTCGGAGCCTGCGTGGTATCGAGCACCTGGCCGTCGACGTCAACCACCGACGCCCGGATACTGGTGCCGCCCACATCTATTCCGACGGTCAGGATGTCGGTACCTGCACTGCGCTTCGTGATCATCCGGTCTCCACACTCGGTTGTATTCCTTGACGATAGCGCCCACCGACAGCACCGAAATACCAGCGTTTACCGCTTGACAGTCACCGCAATCGGAACAAATACGGACGAACGGGACTTCGCCGACGAGGTACCGTCGGGCGTCGGCACGCCACCCCCAGGACCACCGTCCGGCTTATCGCCCGATGTGGTTCGCCCGTCGCCGAGAAACTCGTCCAGCAGCTCACGCAGCAACGCCAGAAGAACGGCGGCATGCCCGGCCAGGATTGCCAGAAGCTCGTGATGTTCACCCCGCATCAAGGCTGCGAGCGCGCACACCGGGCACCAACTGCAGCCACTGAACGCAGGCAGTCCCTCCGAAGGCTCGAGATCCGCCGATGCGTTCGTACGCCCTTCCGCCATCTGGGCCACAATCGGCTCGATTCGGGAGAGGACGGCGTCGGCCAACACCCGAAAATCGGCTAGAAGCTTGGTGTGATCGTCGTTCATGCGGGCCACACCGCGGGGTCCGGTGAGAAACTAATGATCAGATAGGCGCCGTCGAGTTCGGCACCGGTCACGACGCATCGCCGCAACACCGATGCAAGTCTCACTCTCCGTCGCACCCCGTCCGCTCCCACCAGCACATCGTCCTCTACCCGACCCAACGTCAGCGACGACGGATCGACGAGCGGCAGATACATCCGCATCGCGTAGACCGATTCCAAGCCCGTCCCCGATTCCAGCGTCACTGTTATCGGGTCGGGATGGCGGTGCGGCTGCGCGGCGGCCCCCTCGCCCAGCGCAACTGCAATGTCGCCCAGGGCCGCCAACCCTACCGGTTCGGTGCCGACATGTTCGACAACCGTGACGGCAATCCCATCGGCGGTGTCGCGGATCGCCGCGAGCGCCGACAACTGTGCCGCGCGAACATTGGACAACCAGCGCATATTTTCATCTGCGGTGTTATGTGAAACAAGTTGTGGAACAACACTATTGACGACTATCCGCGCAACCGGCAGCGCTGAGAGCGCAAGACCGGACAGTGTGCGCCGAGTCGCCAGCACTGCTGATCTCTGCGCCGACGTCACGATATGAAACTCCGTGCGCGAAGCGTCGGCGAGACACGCTGCGATCTCGTCGACCGACGAGACAATGCGTTCGATCACCGACACCAACAGCATCAGCCGCACGTCGGTCGCCGCCACCGCCGCAAGCCGTCGGTGACGCGGCCACAGTCGCTCGAGGTACTCGGACACCATCGACGGCGCGCCGAAGATCCGCAACGCCTCCGGCGACGGCGGGCAATCTACGACCACGACGTCGTATACGCCGCTCGACGCCATCCCGACTACCTCTGCAAGCGCCAGAATATCCGCGATGCCAAGAGAACCCGTCAGCTCCTCAGGCTCCAAAGCCTGGAGCGACGAGCCGTGCTCATGGGAACCCACAGCATCGAGTAGCGCTGACACACCACGGAACTTGTCCTCGACAAGAGTCAACGTGTCGACCTGCCAGACATCCACCCGGTCGAACAGTGGGGTCACTACACGCGGAACCGGAATCGCCAGTACATCCGCGAGCGAATGAAGCCGATCGATGGACATCAGCAGAACCTTGGAACCGGCAGTCGCCGCCGACAGCGCCGCGGCAGACGCCAGCGTCGTCGTTCCGCTGCCACCGTTGCCGATGAAGAGTTGAAGACGGGCCCGCGCGGCGTTCAGCCCTCGACTCGCTTCTTCAGTTCCTTCAACGCCGTGTCGGTGATGATCTTCTCGGCCTTGCGTTTGAACAACCCGATCATCGGGATTGTCAGGTCGACTGTCAGCTCGTAGGTAACGGATGTACTGCCGCCCGGCTCGGAACGCAAAGTGTACGAACCGGATTGGGACTTCTGAATCTCTCCGCTCACCAGTTTCCAGCTCACCGACATTCCGTCGGGCGCCCACGTGTACACCAGCTCGTACTTGTCCTTCACAACCCCGGCATCGAGGACGAACCGCACCCGGTTCGCGCGACCGTTACCGCCAACTTCCAGAACCTCGACGGACTTGGCCGCCGCAACCCACGCGGGGTACTCCTCGAAATCGGCGATCACGGCCATGACGGCATCAGGTTGAGCGTCGATGCTGATCAACCCCTTGGTTTTCTCGGCCATCCGACTACTCTTCCTTCCCTCGAAACTTCATGGTCCTGCAATTCTCCACGAACACAGGCCTGAAAACTTCCTGCCGCGTCACACAGATTCAGGCGCCACACCTGCCGGGCGCCCCGCTTCCAGCTCGCGCTTGAGTTCAAAGGACATGACCTTGCCGTCGACGCGCCGCGCGCGATTCATGGCGGCAAGGTCGAGATCAGCCAGGCCTGACGGCGACACACCTACTGGTTCCGCGTGCAGGAAGTAGTGAACGATGGCGCCGTCCATGACCGGTTCGAGCCACACCTCCATGGTGCCGACGAGACTGCCGGACACACCCCACCGGAAGCCTGCGGGACCGCGGTCCTCGCGCACCTCTAGCTGGAGATCTCGCCACCACCGGCGCCACTGCGCACGCGAGGACAACAGTTCGGCGACACGCTCGGGCGGTGCCGCGATGAAAGTCTGGTCTGCGACCTGAATGCTGCTCACGACAGTTAGCTTCACATATCGCGTCGACGGGTGAGCGAACGGTGCCACACCACTGCGAACCGGACAGACTGTAAGCCGGGCCACAACTATGCCGGACGTGCGACTACAGTGAATAGTGTCAAACCCTACTCGTCAGTATTTCGCAGTGTCGGAGGTATTTTGTGCCTGAATACAGCGCACCCCAGACGTTCACGATTCCCGAGGATGCCTCTGCGGTCGACTCGGTGTTCACATTCGCGAAGACGAAGCCTGCGGCCGTCGTCTACAAGCGAAAGGTCGGCTCCGCGTGGGTCGATGTCACTGCCGGCGAGTTCGCCGCCCAGGTAACCGCAGTTGCCAAGGGCCTGATCGCGATCGGCGTCAAGCAGGGCGATCGCGTCGGCCTGATGTCCGCGACTCGCTACGAGTGGCCATTGATCGATTACGCGATCTGGGCCGCAGGCGGCGTGACCGTTCCGATCTACGAAACATCCGCGGCCGAGCAGGTTCGCTGGATTCTCGAGGATTCCGAGGCGATCGACCTCGTTGTCGAGAACGACGTCCACGCAGCCACCGTCAAGGACGTCGCAGAAGCGTCGCCGTCGCTGCGCACCGTCTACCAGATCGAGGCTCTCGCAGGCGGACGCGGCGCAGTCGAGGAGCTGTCCGCCCTGGGCGCCGACATTTCCGACGACGAGGTCCAGACGCGCATCAACGCTCTGAAGGCCTCCGATCCCGCAACCCTGATCTACACCTCCGGCACTACCGGCCGTCCCAAGGGCTGCCAACTGACACACTCCAATCTCATCGCGGAGTCGAAGGGAATCCTCGACTCCAACCTCGGCGATCTGCTCAAGACGCCAGGTGTGCGCACCCTGATGTTCCTGCCCCTCGCTCACGTCCTGGCGCGCGCGGTCAGCATCGCCTCGTTCGACGCCGGCGCCACACTCGGGCACACCAGCGACATTCCGAACCTCGTCCCCACCTTCGGCGAATTCAAGCCCGACTTCATCCTGTCGGTACCGCGAGTGTTCGAGAAGGTCTACAACAGCGCCCGCGCAAAGGCCCACGGCGAGGGCAAGGGCAAGATCTTCGACGCGGCCGCGGAGACCGCTGTCGCGTGGAGCGAGGCCCAGGACAAGGGTGGCGCCGGCATCGTCCTCAAGGCCAAGCACGCGTTGTTCGACAAACTTGTCTACTCCAAGCTCCGGGCAGCCCTCGGCGGACAGTGCCAACTCGCCATTTCCGGTGGCGCCCCGCTCGGTGCGCGGCTCGGCCACTTCTTCCGCGGCATCGGTGTCACGATTTACGAGGGATACGGCCTCACCGAAACCACCGCCGCATTTGCCGTCAACACCATCGGCTCCCAGAAGGTCGGAACCGTCGGAAAACCATTGGCCGGCAACTCTGTTCGCATTGCCGACGACGGTGAGATCTTACTCTCCGGGCCCGTGGTCTTCACCGGTTACTGGCGCAACGAGAAGGCAACCGCCGAGTCGATCGAGAACGGCTGGTTCCACACCGGCGACCTCGGGACCGTCGACGAGGACGGGTTCATCACTATCACCGGACGCAAGAAGGAAATCATCGTCACGGCAGGCGGAAAGAACGTCTCCCCCGCCCAGCTCGAGGACGCATTGCGCGCGCATCCGCTCATCAGCCAGGCAATCGTCGTGGGCGATCAGAAGCCGTTCATCGGCGCACTCATCACCATCGACGCCGAAGCACTGCCGGCCTGGAACGAGCGCAATAACAAGTCAGCCGGCACCACCGCGGCTGATCTGGTCAGCGACGGCGAACTTGTCGGCGATATCCAGGACGCGATCGACGAGGCCAACAAGCTGGTCTCCCATGCCGAGGCGATCAAGAAGTTCAAGATCCTGCCGGTCGACTTCTCCGAGGACACAGGCGAACTCACCCCGACGATGAAGCTCAAGCGCAACGTCGTCCACGCCAGCTTTGCTGCGGAGATCGAGATGATCTACGCGAAGTAACACCGCGCACACCTGTGGCCGCCATACCTTGGACGAGGTGTGGCGGCCACAGTGCTTCGGTGCTCGCGTCTCAGCCGAGCATCGCCTGCAACTTCGACGCGAGCGTGTCCCACTTCCAGTCGGTTGCCACCCAGTCGCGACCGGCAGCGCCCATTGCCGCGGCTCGATCACGATCGGACAGGATCTCGATCACCGAGGCGGCAACGTCGGCAACCGACGTACCGTCGACCACTAGCCCGGTCTTGTTCTGCTGCACCGTTTCCGGGGCACCTCCACTGCGACCCGCGATCACGGGAACACCCGTCGCCGACGCTTCGAGGTACACAATCCCGAGACCTTCGACGTCGAGTCCCGCGCCGCGGGTGCGGCATGGCATCGCAAAGACATCGGCGATGGTGTGGTGGGCAGACAATTCCGCTGCCGGGACGGTGCCCGTGAACACGACGTGATCGTCCATCCCCGTCTTGTGGGCGAGCTCACGCAGCTTCTCGTCGTACGGACCGCCCCCGACGATGACGAGTACTGCGCCGTCGATGCTCGCGCGGATGGTCGGCAGAGCCTTGATCAACATGTCCTGTCCCTTGCGCGGCACCAGCCGTGAGAGGCAGAGAATCGTCGGGCGCTCCCCCAGTCCGTACCGTGACCGCAATTCTGCACGAGCGGCCGAATCAGGGTGGAAGACAGACGTATCCACTCCTGACGGCAAGTGCTCCAGCGCAGCCTGCGGCCCGAACGCCGCCGCGAACCGCCCACGGGTGTATTTGCTGACAAACGTCACCGTGTCGGTGTTTTCACCGATTGTCCGCAACGACTGCCGCGCACCGGGAATCATCGACCAACCCACTTCGTGACCGTGAGTACTCGCGATCACCCGCGACGCTCCCGCCCGGCGAACCACCGGCGCCAACAACGCAAGGGGCGCCGCCGCCCCGAACCACACGGACTCGCAGTCGTGCTTCTTGACCAGTTTCGCGGCACGTCTGGCGACAAACGGAGTCGGAAGCATCAACGTCGTGGGATGCCTCACTACCTCGAAAGGTTGAGCGGCATCGAATTTCTTGTGCGAATCACCGCGCCACCGCGGCGCATAGACAACCAGCTTGTCGGCCGGAAGATGCTTCGCGAACGTATGTAGATACGACTGGATTCCGCCCGGTCGGGGCGGAAAATCATTGGTCACCAAAAGGGTCCGGCGCATTGGTCCACCGTAAAGCACGAGCCGAGTAACCCCCGCTGCGGTGCAGCCAATCAACCCACGCTGCGGTGCAGCCAATCAACCCAGTGTGCGGTGCAGCCAATCCACCCAGCCGTCGCGCAGGTCGTCGATACTCACGCCGAGCACGTCGACGATGCGCCGGTTGATCTCCTCCGGTGTCGACGGACCCACAGCCAAGGCGCGGAACAGTTCCGTCAGCTTGGACTCGCCGAAACGATCCGCAACATAGGCGTTGATCGACCACGCCGATTCGTACGCAAGGGAACTCACCACCGGTACGCCCCCGAACTGTGAATCCTCGGGAAACTCGGACGGCAGGTCACCGGAACGAACAGCGGCTGCAAGTGTCGGCGCAATCTCTCGCGCGGCCCGCCCGGAGCCACGGTTGCCGGCATATTCCGCGTAACCTTCGAGCACCCACATGGGTGACCCGTCCCGGGTCTGGGATCGGGCCGCGATATGCATCATCTCGTGGCGAAGCACCGCCTGCCGCGTCGTCGAAGTCAAGCGTGACGCGGCGGCCGGCGAGAATATGATGCGCTGCCCACTCACTTCACTGGCACCGTCGCGCACCGTATCCGCCACCGACACAGCCGCAATGGACGATCCGTCGTGCTGCGAACCGACCATCGCCGTGAATTCCTCGGGCGAACCGGCGACCATCACGACAGCCCGCTCGGACCAACCCTCGCCCCACAGTTGCGTCGTGTTCTTCACAGCCCCGTCGAGGTCCGCGGCCAACGCGTCGACAAATGCCTGCTGCCCCGGGTGCCCGACGACTATCGAATCCTGCGCCGCGTTGGTCGCAACCGTGAGTGGACCGAAATCCCATGGACCGTGCCACGAGTCGACGCTCAATTGCGAATCGGTCGAGCCGGAACCAAGTACGTCGACAATCGAGCCGTCCGCGAAGACGGACCACGTACCGTCACGCTCCGCAAAAGTCATCCAGACGGACTTACGCGTCGGCGCTGCGTCCACACCGTCGAGGGCATAACGCAAGATCACCTGAGCGCCCCACAACGTGACACCGTCGGGCGAACCGGTGTGAGCAGCCTCGACGAATGTTCCCGGCGAGACCTCGTACGCCCAATCCGAAAAACTCAATGCACCAGCGGCTGTGGCGCGTCGTATCTCTGCGTCGAGCAAGCCCGGGGTGGCAGCCGCGTCCACGAACTGCGCCAACGACATCGGATCGTCGGACATCTGGGCGCGTGCCCACGAATCGAGAAGGGCCTGAACGTCACTGACGCGCGCAGCGTCCGCCTCTGCGGCTGACTGCTCGGACGAGCCTGGCGAGTCGGTCAGAACTACGGTCAGCCCGAGAATCACCACGACGGCACACCCGAGCGCAATGAGAGCCGGGTATTCCCAGCGGCGCTTACGGTTCGTCCCGGCTGCGGGGGACGTCATGGGGTCACTCGACACGATGCCGAGTGTAGGAGACGAAGGGGACCCCCAGTCGCAGCGGCCGAGCCACTCGTGACGATGCGCTGGTCAGTAACGGCGAGCAGTCGAGAACTGCATCCCCGCCATCGACTCCACCTTTACCGGCACGCCGAACGTCGACGCGTGGAGAATGTTGCCGTCGCCCGCGTAGATACCGACATGTGAATTGTCGCTGTAGAACGTGACGATGTCGCCCGGCTGCAACTGGTCACGGGATATCGGCGTGCCACCCGCTGCCTGCGCCTGGCTGGACCGCGGCAAAGTTTTGCCGATTTGTTTGTACGACCACACGACAAGCCCGGAGCAATCGAACTCGTTGGGTCCGGTAGCTCCCCAGACGTACGGGTCGCCGATGCGGGTCAATCCGGCCTGTAGTGCCGCGGTGCCCGACCCCGGAGTCAAATTAGCCAGAATTTTGCTGGCGTCGACACCTTCTGGGAATGTCGACCCACTCAACTGCACGCGTTCGGCATCGGTCAGATCGTCGAACGCCTTGGTCACCTCGGCAACCTGAGCCTGAAGTTCACTCTGCTTGCGCTGGAGATCGTCGCTGAGCGCCTTCGCCTGATCGGCCGCAACCCGCGCAGCATCCGCGGACTGTTGCGACGAGTCCGCCGCCTGGCGAGCGTCGAGCGTCGCTTCGTTGAACTGGCGGACCTGCACCGCCGCATCGTTGGAGATGACATCGAGTGCAGACATCTGATCGAGCAGCTGCTGCGGTGAATCGCTGACCATCAAGGCAAAGAGCCGATTGGTCCGCGCGCCCTGATAATTGGCCGTAGCAATTCGGTTCACAGCCGGCGCAACCTCGGCGACCTTGGCCTTTGCCGCGTCGTACCGTCCCCGATCCTCGGAAAGTCGAGCTTCCGCGTCGAGCTGCACGGACGTCTTGGCGTCGAGATCGATCTGCGCGTTGTGTAAAGCCTCGTTGGTCTGCTCGGACACTCGGGCGAGTTCGCCGAGCTTCTCGAGCGCCTCGGTGGGATTCGTGATCACCGGGTCGGCGGTCGCCGGCATCGATGGCAACGCAACAAGCCCGATTGCCAACACACTGGTTGTCAGCGCGATGCGAACACGGCTGTACTTTCTCGATGAAAACGATCTGGAAAAAACCACGGAACGCGACTCTCCGTCTCAGTCTTGTGATGCCTGCCGATGCCCGTCAGGATCTGTTAGCTGGATGTCAACTACCCACACTACCTGCCGGCGGCACCTAATGTCTCGATCAGGTTACGGAATGGCATACGTTTGTGTCTACTCACCGGTAGGGGTAACAGGAGTGAAGTAAGGGGTGAAGTACTCAGAACGCCCACAGCTCGCCCGGATAAACAGATGTGGGCCTCGAATCAGTTGATTCGAGGCCCACATCTGCATTGAGTGGAACTGCCCCTTTTCCAGTGGATCAGGTCTACCTTCACAGGCAACCGATCGGTGACACCGGATCAGAAGCGGCGAGCACCGTCGTATGGCATGGACGACACGGGTGCCAGCTTCACGGGCTGACCCGCGGTCGAAGCATGGATGACATTTCCGTTGCCGGCATAGATGCCCGAGTGCGATCCGCCGTAGAAGGAGATGACGTCGCCGACGCGGAGATCGGACTGTGCAACTGCAACACCGGCAGCAGCCTGGTCGTAGCTCGTGCGGGGGATGTTGAGGCCGGCCTGCTTGTAAGCCCACTGGATCAGACCGGAGCAGTCGAACGCGTCCGGGCCTGCCGCGCCGTACACGTACGGGGCGCCCAGCTTGCTCTCTGCGGCGCGAACAGCCTGCTCACCAAGGGTGGAGATGGGAGCGGCGGGTGCGACCTGTGCGATCGGCGCAAACGCGGGGTTGTCCGTGACACCGGGGATCACGGGAAGTTCGGGGATCGAGACGCCCGGGATGTCGAACGTACCGACACCGGGGATGGTGATGGGGTCTGCCGAGGCAGGCGCAGCGGTTGTAGCAAAGGCTCCGGCTGCAAGTGCGCCGGCGACAACCAGTGTTGCCGAACGCTTCAAACTTTGTGACGCCACTTAAGGGGTGCTCCATTTCTTCCATTCGTCCGCCGACCGAGTTAGCTGACGGGTTCGGGCTGGGAAGATCAGCCCTACCCGCGTGGTCCGTAGCGATGACGCTTGCTACGCCCCAGGCGGGATTCACCCCAGTGAAACTTGGGTTCCCGGTTCGGGTTCCTCGCGGAGATCCCGATTAGGCGGTTCCTGACGATGCCGGTCCTTTGTGGCCCGGCAAGACTTCGTTAGGTCTCAGGAAGATTACGAAATGATCGCGGCGATGTCGACCGCATCGCCGATTTCCCGCGCGATTCATCCGAATTTGCGCGCAGTCGCGCTCGATACGCCAAAACGGTCACAGCGGGATAACGATACGTCCGGTTTCCGTAGCGTCGTGAAGCACTTCTCGCGGGTCGACCTGATTCGATCCGGCCCGGCAATCCAGGCCTTACCCCAGATCAGCACCACTTACGTACCGGTAGGCCCCTTTTCGGCCGAGGTAGATTACGAGTCGGCACACGCCGGGCAACACGGGCAGATCTGCTCCACCCGAGGGCGACACCGGGGGCGCCGACACACGCCCAAAATCGCCCAACTGTGACGCTCGTCTCTTTCAGGTCACAGGCGACCAAATACCGGGGTGCGCCCGATGCCCGTTAGTCCCGAATTCAACTTCTCTAAGTCCCTGCGTCTCTAGGTCCTTGCGCCGAAGTGACCGATTCCTGTCGGACCATCCCTCTACTGTCTTGCGCTGTGAGTCATGCCGACGCTGTCAAGGCCGCCGTTGACGCCGATCCGGATATCGGCCGTCAGCTGTCGTTCGACGAGCTGGACACTCCGCTCAGCGAAACGACCTTTGTGGTCGTCGACCTCGAGACCACCGGCGGAAGCGCGGACAACGATTCGATCACCGAGATCGGTGCCGTCAAGATTCGCGGTGGCCAGGTGCTCGGCGAGATGGCAACTCTGGTCGACCCCGGGCGGTCGATCCCGCCGTACATCGTCGAACTGACCGGCATCACCGACGCCATGCTGATCAACGCTCCGCGCATTGATCGCGTCCTACCCGCGTTCCTGGAGTTCGCCAAGGGTTCCGTTCTCGTTGCGCACAACGCGCCCTTCGACATCGGGTTCCTCAAGGCGGCAGCTTCCCGCACGGCCCGGCCTTGGCCACCGTTCCAAGTTCTCTGCACCGTCAAACTCGCCAGACGTGTCCTGACCCGCGACGAAGCACCCTCGGTGAAGCTCTCTGCGCTCGCGCATCTGTTCCGCGTCTCCACCCAACCGACGCACCGAGCGCTCGACGACGCCAGAGCCACCGTCGACGTGCTCCACGGCTTGATAGACCGGGTCGGCAACCAAGGCGTACACAGTTACAGCGAGCTGATCGACTATCTCCCCAACATCTCGGCTCATCAACGCGCCAAACGCTCCTTCGCTGCAGACCTCCCGCGAAGGCCAGGCGTCTACCTCTTTCGTGGCCCGTCCGACGAAGCGCTGTACATAGGGACGGCTGTGGACCTGCGCCGCCGCGTCCGGGGCTACTTCACCGGTTCCGAAACGCGCGGCCGCATGAAGGAGATGGTCGCCCTTGCCACCCGGGTCGACCATGTGGAGTGTGCTCACGCCCTCGAGGCCGGAGTACGCGAACTCCGGCTCCTCGTGGCACACACTCCGCCGTACAACCGACGCTCCAAGTTTCCCAAACGCGGATGGTGGATCGTGCTCACAGACGAGGCTTTCCCCCGGCTGTCCGTGGTGCGAAGCCCTACGCCGCACTCGATCGGACCGTTTACGTCCCGCGCGAGCGCACAGGAGATTGCAGAGACCGTGTGCGAGTTCACCGGGCTGCGTACCTGCACCAAGCGGATACCCCATGGCTCCGTTCACGGGCCTGCCTGCCCCGCACGCGAACTGGGCTCGTGTCCGGCAGCCCGGGATGACACCGCGGAGCGTTATGCGGTGTCAGTCGCCGACGTTCGAGAGTTCTTCGCGGGCGTTCACGACATGCCGCTTCAAAGGATGAAAGAGCGCATCGAACAACTCGCTGCCACCGCGCTGTTCGAAAACGCAGCCAGACTGCGCGACCGAACTGCCGCAGTTGCGGTAGCAGTACGACGCACTCAAAAGCTTGCCGCCGTCGCCGCCATCGATCAGTTGGTACTGGCGCGCCCCGCGCCGGAAGGCGGCTGGGAATTAGCCGTCGTCCGCGCCGGCAGGCTCGCCTCCGCCGGCCTTGCCCGAGCCGGGACTCACCCCATGCCTGTGGTCGACGCCCTCGTCGCATCGGCCGAAACCGCACTTCCCGACAACACACCGCTGCGCGGAGCGCCCCCGGAGGAACTGGCGCTCGTGGTCCGCTGGCTCGGATCGGACGGAATCAGGATCGTCTCCGCCACATCGGGCTACACCGAGCCGGCGTGCGGCGCGGGGCGGTGGGAAGACTGGTGCCACCTCGCCAAGGCCGGAACCGAATCCGAGCATGCAGAGAATCATCGTGACGCCTGGCACGAGCGCGGCGACGCGAGGACATAAGCTCGACTACAGCACAGCACCGCGCAACCAGAGGAGCGACATGATCAATGCGATCGTCATGATTCACGCCGAATCGGCCCGAATCCCGGAGACTGCTCAGGCCGTCGCCGACATCCCCGGAGTCAGCGAGGTGTACTCCTGCGCAGGCGACGTCGACCTGATCGCGGTAGTCCGGGTCCGTGACCACGCCCAGATCGCAGAGGTCATCACCGGCCGGATCAACAAGGTTCCCGGAGTGACGCGAACCGCCACTCACATTGCGTTCCAGTCCTTCTCCAGCGCCGACGTCGAAGCTGGGTTCTCGCTCGGCGAATGACCCTCAGGCGCCTACGGTCAAGCGCCTTCGGTCAAGCGCCTTCGGTCAACGCGGTGGTGAGCGACGCCCATCTCCGCAGCAGTTCCGCGGCCGCGCCGCTGTCGATTGCGAGCGCGGCCGACGCCATTCCCGCGGCAATCGCACCTTCCAGATCGTCGCCGACCCCATTGAAGGCCGCAATGGCGGCACCCGCGTTGAGTAGCACCGCATCCCGGACGGGGCCAGGCTGACCGGACAGCAGGGTGCGCGCAACCTGAGCGTTCACTTCTGCGTCGCCGCCTCGCAATTCGTCCAACGACACCCGAGCGATACCCAGATCTCGCGGATCCAGTGTGACGGTTCGAACAGCTCCGTCGGCAACGATGTACACCGTCGACGTCGTGGATGTCGTCAGCTCGTCGAGTCCGTCGTCGCCGCGAACAACCAACGCCGAATTGCCGCGCTGCGCAAGAACTCCCGCGACAACGGAAATCAGCTTCGGAAAGGCACAACCGATCAAACCGGCACGCGGTCGTGCGGGATTCGTCAACGGGCCAAGCACGTTGAAGGCCGTCGGGATGCCGATTTCCTTACGTGGCACGGCCGCAAATCGAAGTGCCGGGTGGAATACCGGTGCAAAACAGAAACCGATGCCGACCTCGTCGACACACCGCGCCACGTCTTCCGGGCCCAGATTGATCCGAACACCGAGAGCCTCGAGTACGTCGGCGCCGCCACTCTTCGACGACGCTGCCCGGTTGCCGTGCTTGACCACTCGAATTCCCGAGGCGGCCACCACAATCGAAGCCATGGTCGAGATGTTGACGGTGTTGGAGCGGTCGCCGCCGGTACCGACGATGTCGACCACGTCGGAATCGACCGGCACCGCTTTGGCGTGTTCGAGCATCGCGTCGGCGAGTCCCTGCAACTCTGCGGGCGTCTCGCCCTTCATCTTCAACCCGACACCGAAAGCGGCGATCTGCGCCGAACTTGCGTTGTCGGACATGATTTCGCTCATCGCCCAACGGGAATCGTCGCTCGACAGATCGGAACCATCGGTGAGCTGACCGAGAATCATCGGCCAGGACCGCACTACACCGCTCGAATCGGAGTTCACAGCGTTGGTTGCGTCGGTGCCGGCCATCTACTTCGGTCCCCTATGTTCAGTCGAAACGTTCAGTCGAATCAAATCGCGATGTATTTGACATACGTAGCCTAGTCAGCCACCGTGCGCCGGTCACGAATTGGTCCACTCACACCGTGCGTCGGCCCTTGCCGGAACCTGACGATGCAGCTTCACCCGGCTGCAGAGCATCCCAGCCCGCGACGGACCCACCCAACCGTTGAGCCAAACCTGCCATCCGTGATCGCTCCTGCGAGCAGTGCAGCGCGTCCAGAAGTTGGACGCGTTCGAACATCACACGAACCACACCCTCGCCATCGCTCGACGCACTATCCGCGGCTGTCGCCGAGCGCCGATATCCATCCTGAGCAACGATCGACTCCGCCTCTCCGAGCGCTGACTCCGGAAGGTCGAGATGGTGACGCAGCACCGCCTCCGAATCCGGTCGCCAACGCGGATCCACGGCGGCCCCTCGCTCCAAGGCCGTCGAGCACGATTCCACGTCGTCGAAACCTTCGACCACGATCTCGAGATCATCCCTCGACGGGTCGAGCGGGGGCGAAACTTTTCTGCTGAAAATTCTCAGGTACCAACGTCTACTGTGGTGTGCAGCTGCCATCGCGTCAGCATATTCAAACTGTCGCCACCTGCGCGTACGCCGACCGAAATCGCGAACTCGAGCCTTACGACGCGCCGATGACGGACCCGAGTGGCCGTCTCTTACGACGAAGCGTCATACTTCTGTCTGTGACGAGCGCAGTAGGGACTTCAGGATCGGCAATCACCCAACGCGTGCACTCGCTGAACCGGCCGAATATGGTCAGCGTTGGCACCATCGTGTGGTTGTCCAGTGAGCTCATGTTTTTCGCAGGGCTCTTCGCCATGTACTTCGTGGCACGGGCGCAGGCACCGGAGGGCAATTGGCCGCCGGAGCCTACCGAATTGAACCTGTATTTGGCTGTACCAGTGACGTTGGTGCTGATCGCATCCTCGTTCACCTGCCAGATGGGTGTATTCGCGGCCGAGCGGGGCGACGTCTTCGGACTTCGTCGTTGGTACACGATCACCTTGGCAATGGGAACGTTCTTCGTCGCCGGACAGGCGTACGAGTACATCCACCTCGTCGATCACGGCACCACCATCTCCAGCAGTGTGTACGGCTCGGTGTTCTATATGACCACCGGTTTCCACGGCATGCACGTCATCGGCGGTCTCATCGCCTTCGTTTTCTTGATCGCACGCACCCGAGTCAGCAAGTTCACGCCGGCTCAGGCAACCGCAGCGATCGTCGTTTCGTATTACTGGCACTTCGTTGACATCGTGTGGATCGCGCTGTTCGCAACGATTTATTTCATCCGTTAATCAGCTGAACGCCACAGGCAGCCCCTGACGTCCAGTCCGTCCCGACATACCAAAGGGATACAGATGAGTTCATCCCCCCCTCCCACATCCGATACAACAGCGACCGCCGCGAAGACGCGTCGCCAGCGGAAGATCCGCCGGCGTGTCACCGGAGCGCTCGTACTGATGATGGGATTGATCAGCGCAGGTTTCCTCGCCTCGGCCCTGACACCCGCTCCGCAGGTCGCTACTGCAAGCGACGATTCCGCCGCGCTAATCCGTGAAGGCAAGCAGTTGTACGACACGTCGTGCATCACGTGCCACGGAGCCAACCTTCAGGGTGTCGCGGACCGCGGTCCCAGCCTGATCGGTGTAGGCGAGGCAGCAGTGTACTTCCAGGTTTCGACCGGTCGTATGCCTGCAGCACGCAACGAGGCACAGGCTCAGCGCAAGGACCCCAAGTTCGACGCTGCACAGACCGATGCCCTGGGTGCTTTCATCCAGGCCAACGGCGGCGGCCCGACGCTCATTCGTGACGAGAACGGCGAAATCGCTCAGTCCTCGCTTCGCGGTGGCGACATCGGCCGAGGCAGCGAACTGTTCCGCCTCAACTGCGCGTCCTGCCATAACTTCACCGGCCGCGGTGGCGCACTGTCCTCGGGCAAGTACGCACCGGTCCTGGACCCGGCCAACGAGCAGCAGATTTATGCCGCTATGGTCACCGGCCCCCAGAACATGCCGAAGTTCTCCGATCGTCAGCTCTCGATCGAGGAAAAGAAAGACATCATCGCCTACGTGAAGTCGTCCGGAGAGGCCAAGAACCCCGGTGGTTACGGTCTCGGCGGCATCGGTCCGGCCTCTGAAGGTCTCTTCATGTGGGCCGCCGGAATCGTCGCTGTCGTTGGTGCAGCATTGTGGATCGGAGCAAGGTCATGAGCGACGCTGGCCAGCAGGGCGGCGATACGCCAAAGAAGTACACGGATGAGGAACTCGAAGCGATGACTCGCGACGAGTTGGTCACCCTGGGCACCAATCTCGACGGTGTCGACGTTGTCTACCGTCGCGACCGCTGGGCCGTCGAAGGCACCAAGGCAGAGAAGCGCGCCGAGCGGAATGTTGCGTTCTGGTTCGGCCTCGCCGGTGTCTCCGCGATCGCATTCATCGCGATCTACCTGTTCTGGCCCTGGCAGTACGCCGGCGCCGGTGACGAGAACTACGGCAAGTACAGCCTGTACACACCGTTGATCGGTCTGACCATGGGTCTCGCGATCCTCGGTGTCGGAATCGGTGCGGTGCAGTTCACCAAGAAGTTCATCCCCGAAGAGGTGTCCATCCAGGACCGCCACGACGGTGGATCCGCTGAGGTCGACCGACGCACGATCGTCGCCGAACTCAGTGACACGTTGGAGACGTCTACCTTCCCCCGCCGCAAGGCCATCAAGCGCAGCTTGATGTTCGGTGGTGGAGCACTCGGCGTCATGATGATCATGCCTCTCGGCGGCCTCATCAAGAACCCGTGGGCCAAGGGCGACGAATCTCCGCTCTGGGTGTCCGGCTGGACCCCGAACTACCCCGGCGAGACCATCTACCTTCGTCGTGACACCGGACGCCCCGAGGACATCGTTCTCGTCCGCCCGGAGGACCTCGACGCCGGTTCCATGGAAACGGTCTTCCCCTTCCGTGAATCCGATCGTGGCGACGAGCACGCGTTGCTCGCTTCGCTGCGCGGTATCCGCAACTCGGTCATGCTCATCCGTCTGCGTACGGAAGACACCGAGCGGGTCACCAAGCGCAAGGGCCAGGAGAGCTTCAACTACGGCGATTACTTCGCCTACTCGAAGATCTGCACGCACCTTGGTTGCCCCACCTCGCTCTACGAACAGCAGAGCAACCGTATTCTCTGCCCCTGCCACCAGTCGCAGTTCGATGCACTGCAGTACGGCAAGCCGATTTTCGGTCCCGCTGCTCGCGCACTTCCGCAGTTGCCTATTACAGTGAACGAAGAGGGCTTCCTAGTCGCCGACGGTGACTTCATCGAAGCACTCGGCCCGGCATTTTGGGAGCGTCGACCGTGACCACAACCACCACAAAACCGACAAAGATCGCCGCAGCTGCAGCAGGTCAAGCGGAGGCAATGGACTCGCGCTACCACCTCGCAGCGGGAATGCGTCGTCAGATCAACAAGGTCTTCCCGACGCACTGGTCCTTCATGCTCGGCGAGATCGCGCTGTACAGCTTCCTGATCCTGCTCATCTCGGGTGTGTTCCTGACGCTGTTCTTCGATCCGTCGATGGCGCACGTCACCTACCAGGGCGCGTACCAGCCGCTTCGTGGTGTGACGATGTCACGCGCATACGAGACCACCCTGAACATCTCGTTCGAGGTTCGCGGCGGTCTCTTCGTTCGCCAGATTCACCACTGGGCCGCATTGATGTTCGCAGCGTCGATCATTGTGCACCTCGCACGCATCTTCTTCACCGGCGCGTTCCGACGCCCGCGTGAGGCCAACTGGGTCATCGGCTGCTTGCTGCTGGTCCTGGCGATGTTCGAAGGCTTCTTCGGCTACACCATCCCTGACGACCTGCTCTCCGGCACGGGCCTCCGCGCCGCGTTCGGTGGTATCACGATGAGTGTCCCGATCGTGGGTACCTGGCTGCACTGGATGATCTTCGACGGTGACTTCCCCGGCGACCTCATCATCCCGCGTCTCTACGTCGCTCACGTGTTGCTCTTCCCGGGCATCATCCTCGCGCTGATCGCCGGCCACCTCGCACTGGTCTGGTACCAGAAGCACACGCAGTTCCCCGGCCCCGGCCGTACCGAAGAGAACGTCGTCGGCGTTCGCATCCTTCCGGTCTTCGCCATGAAGGGTGGCGCATTCTTCGCCATCACGTTCGGCGTGCTTGCACTGCTCGGCGGTCTGTTCCAGATCAACCCCGTGTGGAATATCGGTCCGTACAACCCATCTCAGGTCTCCGCTGGTTCTCAGCCTGACATTTACATGATGTGGACGGACGGACTCGCACGACTGTGGCCCGCCTGGGAGATCTACCTGTTCGACCGGTACACGATCCCCGCAGTGTTTGCCGTCGCCCTGATCATGGGCCTCGTCTTCGCCATGCTGTTCGCGTACCCGTGGATCGAGAAGCGCCTCACCGGAGACGACGCTCACCACAACATCCTGCAGCGTCCCCGCGACGTTCCGGTTCGTACCGCAATCGGTGCAATGGCTATCGCGTTCTACGCGGTCCTGACGATCTCGTGCATCAACGACATCATCGCGTACCACCTGCACATCTCGTTGAACGCAATGACGTGGATCGGCCGCATCGGCATGATCGTGCTTCCGCCGCTCGCGTACTTCGTGACGTACCGCTTCTGCATCGGTCTGCAGCGCAGTGACCGTGCAGTGCTCGAGCACGGCATCGAAACCGGCATCATCAAGCGGATGCCGAACGGCCAGTACATCGAAATCCACCAGCCGCTCGGACCCGTCGACGATCACGGTCACCCGATCCCCCTCGAGTACCAGGGTGCAGCTGTTCCGAAGAAGATGAACAAGCTCGGCCTCGCCGGCAAGCCCGGCACCGGCAGCCTTACCAAGGCTGACCCAGTGGAGGAGAGCGCAGCTCTCGAAGCCGCACAGCATGCCGGTGAGCATGAGCAGCTTCAGATTCTGCTCGACTACCAGAACCGCATCCACGGCAATGGCAGTGGCAACGGCAAGGCAGACGATTCCACTGGAGAACTCCACTAGATCGTCAGCAACACAACGAAAAAGACACGGTCGCCGCAACACTCTCGAAGGAGAGGTTACGGCGACCGTGTCTTTTTGTGCCCTACTGGCCGCGCGAGGCACTCCAGGCAGCGCCAAGGGAGAATTGGCTGGACACACCGTAATGACGCATGGCGTCGGCAACCCGGCGCCTGCCCGTCCTCGGTGTCAATCCCAGGGCAATTGATGCGGATTCCATCGTCAAACCTGAATTCATCAGCTTCAAAATCGGATCCCACGGGTTTTCCCACGAATGACCGTGGTCCGCAACCGGTACTGCTTCATCCCACACGCGGTGATAGATCCACGTCATGATGCCCGCGAGTGTCGGGGACTGAATGGACATCATGCTGCTGGGCCACGCCTCCCCCCAGTTGAAGGGGATTCCGACACTCGTGTGATCGAGAATCCAGAAGAAGCTAGGTGGATTCGGGTGCATCCGCACTTGGGAGCCGGCGTTGATTTCATGCGTGATCTGATTGCGGACCAACTCGGTGTTCGCGTCGACGGTGCTGACGATAAGACGGATGTCGTGATTGGGGCCGCCGTTTTCCTCCCAGTACGAGCCAGGCTTCTTCTCGGCTAGAACCGTGTACAGAGGAACGGTGTCAGGCATACAAGCGTATGACGCGACCGGCTTCGAGCGTGAGGCTTGTATTTTGTACATGTCCGGGGCGGCAAACGGCCCGTGCATCACGTCGATGGGCAGACCGTGAACGTCCGAGTCACCGTGCTCCCAAGCCTGCAGCAACTTGGGTAACGATTGGAGTATCCCCTGTGTCCTGGCGATACCCGATTCGAGGTCGCGCGCCACATCCGCGAGGATGTGCTGCGTGACATCGGCGACGGTGGCGTCAGGGCGTCGGTAGGTGATGACGCCGTCTGCGAGAGAAAGGAATCCGAACTCTTCGAGTCGCGCCACGGTCTTTTCGGTTGCGTCCATCGAACCGCCCGTCACCTCGGCAAGCTCGGCGACGCTCTCGATCCGACCACGCAACGCGATGTCGAGAAATTCTGCCAGTTCGGTAGTTCGGTTCATGCCTGAGCACCTTCCTCGAACACCGTCTCGTAATGCTCGACAACCGGGAACGGGTCGTAGAAGCGATGGAGAAGCTCGCGCCACCGCTGGTAACCATCAGACTGCCGGAAGCCCTCTGTGTGCGCTTCGAGGCTCTCCCACTCCACGAGCAGTAGGTACTGCTGCGGCGATTCCATGCAGTGTGACAGACGCAGACGGATGAAACCGGGCACCGCGGAGATGATGGACTTTGCTGTACCGAACGCCTTCTCGAATTCTTCGGACAGAGTCGGATCAACCTGGAGCAGTGCATGTTCGAGGATCATGTGTTGAGTGTCGCAGAGGTCGACGATGTCTACTGCGCTCCCCCGCTCGAACGCAAGAGGCGCCGAACCCCATGAGGGGGTTCGGCGCCTCTTTGTCGAGAGCGTTTGTGCTAGTGCTTCTCAGGTCCGACGTGGTACTCGAACACCAGACCGGCTGCGGTCGCGATGATGAGGACAACTCCAACCACGATCATCCAGGGCTGGAAGTAAGCCAGTGACACCGCGGCAATGGCAGCCGAAGCGGCCAGCAGCATGGGCCAGAAGCTACCGGGGCTGAAGAAGCCCAACTCGCCTGAACCATCCGAGATTTCAGCGTCGTCGTAATCCTCGGGACGAGTGTCCAGTCGACGGGCCACGAACCGGAAGTAGGTTCCGACGATGAGCGTCAGGCCCGCAGACAGAACGATGGCCGTGAGTCCGGCCCACTCGATTCCCGTACGGGACAGAGCAGTGAACACACCGTAGATGATCGCGACGAGGATGAAAAACAGCGTCAGGATCTCGAAGAGCTTGGCTTCGATCTTCATATCAGCACTTGTCCTTGTTCAGTGAGGAGGCTGGCCGGCTCAGTTGCCTGCGGTGGCGACTGTTGCCTGACGGTACTCGCGGTCGGTGTTGAACGGCGTGGTCGACGTAGCCACCGGCGACTGACCGATTGCCGACAATGCCTCAGCGGTGCTCAGACCGCCGTTGCCCTGCTCGTCACCCTTGCGCAGTTCGATGTACTTGGCGAAGTCCTCGGGCGAAACCGCACGGACCTCGAAGTTCATCATCGCGTGGAACGTGCCGCACATTTCAGCGCAGCGCCCGACAAATGCGCCTTCCTTCTCGATCTCACTGATCTGGAAGATGTTGTCGGAGTGGTTTTCCTTGGGGTTCGGCATGACGTCGCGCTTGAACAGGAACTCGGGAACCCAGAACGCGTGAATCACGTCGGAGGAGGCCAGTTCGAACTGGATGCGCTTGCCGGTGGGAAGAACCAGGATCGGGATCTCGGAACTGGTTCCGACGGTCTCGATCTTGTCGTAATGCAGGTAGCTCAGATCCTGGACGCTGTTGCCGTGGATCGGGCCGGGAACCTCTTCGCCGTGTGCGTCGACAGTCGTGCCCTCGGCCTTGGCTGCCTCTTCTGCTTCGAGATCGATGCCGTTGTACTTGGCGGTTCCGTCACCGAACTCGATGGAGCGGTAACCGAACTTCCAGTTCCACTGGAACGCAGTGACGTCGACGACGACGTCCGGGTTCTCCGTGCGCTCGAGAACATGGTTCTGGACGACAACGGTGAAGTAGAACAGAACCGCGATGATGACGAACGGAACTGCCGTGTAACCGAGCTCGAGCGGCACGTTGTATGCCGTCTGACGCGGGAACTCCGGTGAGTCCTTCTTCTTACGGTGGAAGATAACTGCCCAGAAGACAAGTCCCCACACCAGCACACCCATGAAGAGGGCGGCGACAACCGACCACGTCCACAGTTCTCGCATGCGCGTCGCTTCAGGAGTGATGCCCGAGGGCCACCCGAAACGAAGCACTTCATTGTCGATGGAGCAACCCGACAGCAGCAAGGCAGCAATGCCCAAAGATACTGCCAGCCCAGCTCGCCGAAGGATCCGACCTTGCGCCACGTTCACGCCTTCCTGATCGCCGCAAAATTCAACTAGGGCACCTCGAATGGAAGGCCCAATTACTACGCAGCGTAGACCAAAGGTGGGCGGTATCCATCCCCGGGTCCTTCACCGTGTCGCGTCGGACGTCACACAAATCTCTCAGGCGCAGCTCAGGAACAGGTCAGGCATCGTCAGCGACCTACATCACTGCGATTCGTTCGTCTGTGATCGGCGCGCAGACGGATCTGCGGCATACTTTCCAGGAAGAGTTCGTTGACCTCTCCCCGATGCTTACGTCCGGGAGCCTTCTGCAATAAAAAATTCTGAATCGAGGAACCGGACGCTGTGTGTGGACTGCTCGGGCTACTGACATCTGGCGGAACCAGCGACGACGCCGTCGCGCAGGTCGACCAGGCACTGCATTGCCTGCGTCACCGCGGACCCGACGAACAGGGGACGTGGCACGACGACCATCTTGTGTTCGGTTTCAATCGGTTGTCGATCATCGACATCGCGCACTCGCACCAGCCGCTGCGCTGGGGCCCGCCGGAAAATCCGGAGCGTTATGCCCTGACGTTCAACGGTGAGATCTACAACTACCTCGAGATCCGCGCGGAACTCGCGAAGGATCACGACGCGAAGTTCTTCACCGAAGGCGACTCCGAAGCCATCGTCGCTGCGTTCCACTACTGGGGCGAGGACGCGGTACGACGCCTCCGCGGAATGTTTGCGTTCGCTATCTGGGACACCGATACGCGCGAGCTGTTCATCGCTCGCGACCCCTTCGGCATCAAGCCACTGTTCATCGCGACGGGCACCGGCGGTACGGCATTCGGCAGTGAGAAGAAGAGCCTGCTCGAGCTGACTGATCTGATTGGTATCGGCACCGAATTGGATCCGCGTGCGATCGAGCACTACACGGTCCTGCAGTACGTTCCGGAGCCGGAAACACTGCACAAGGAGATTCGTCGACTCGAATCCGGCAGTTTCGCGCGGGTGCGGCCGGGTGAGCAGCCGCAGATCACGCGATACTTCACGCCCAAGTTCCCAGCCAAGCCGTTTGCGCCCGGTACGGAGAAGGCTCGCTACCAGGAAATCGCCGAAGCGCTCGAGGATTCCGTCGCCAAGCACATGCGGGCCGATGTGACCGTCGGTTCGTTCCTGTCCGGCGGTATCGACTCCACCGCGATCGCCGCGCTGGCCATGCGCCACAACCCGAACCTCATCACCTTCACCACCGGTTTCGAGCGCGAGGGCTACTCGGAGGTCGACGTGGCAGCCGAGTCGGCCGCCGCGATCGGCGCAAAGCACATCGTCAAGGTGGTCTCCCCCGCCGAGTTCGCTGCAGCGATCCCCGAAATCGTCTGGTACCTCGACGACCCGGTCGCTGACCCCGCGTTGATCCCCCTGTGGTTCATCGCGAAGGAAGCGCGCAAGCACGTCAAGGTCGTACTGTCCGGCGAGGGTGCGGACGAACTGTTCGGCGGCTACACGATCTACCGTGAACCGTTGTCGCTGAAGCCTTTCGAGTACCTCCCCAAGGGATTGCGCCGGGCGGCCGGCAAGTTGTCCGAGCGAATCCCGGACGGCACACGCGGCAAGAGCCTGCTCAACCGCGGTTCACTGACCCTCGAAGAGCGGTACTACGGCAACGCGCGCAGCTTCAACGACGCCCAGTTGCGGGCCGTTCTGCGCGATTTCCGCCCGGAGTGGACGCATCAGGACGTCACAGCGCCGATCTACGCGCAGTCTCGCGATTGGGACCCGGTTGCACGGATGCAGCACCTGGACCTGTTCACCTGGCTTCGCGGTGACATCCTCGTCAAGGCCGACAAGGTCACGATGGCGAACTCACTCGAACTGCGAGTGCCTTTCCTCGACAACGAGGTGTTCGACGTCGCGTCTCGGGTGCCGCTGGATCAGAAGATCACCAAGGACACCACGAAGTACGCATTGCGTCAGGCCCTCGAAGGCATTGTGCCGCACCATGTTCTACATCGCGCGAAGCTCGGATTCCCCGTACCGTTGCGCCACTGGCTGCGCGGAACCGAACTCTTCGACTGGGCACATCTGCAGATCGAAGAGTCGGGTACCGACCACATCTTCGACAAGCAGGCCGTCGTGAAGATGCTCAACGACCACCGTGACGGCGTTTCCGATCACAGCCGTCGCCTGTGGACCGTGCTGACCTTCATGGTGTGGCACGGAATCTTCGTGGAGAAGCGGATTGTTCCGCAGATCCAGGAACCGGTGTATCCGGTCAACATCTGAGGCCTTCGGCCCCCGTGCGCCTTTCCGGTAGTTCCCACAACCGGAAAGGCGCACAAGGGCGTAGCCCCTACTGCGGAAGAATCGTCGCAATCTCGTCTGCAGCGGCGCTGCCGTAGGCGTCGGTGAGACGCTTGAGCGCCTCGTCGCGATTGAAGACCCACTCCTGCGTTCCGACGGTCTCGAGGACCAGCACGGCCACGAGTGAGCCCAACTGAGCGGCGCGCTCGAAGCTCAGTCCCGCACCGTGGGCAAGCAGGAAGCCTGCGCGGAAGGCGTCGCCAACACCCGTCGGATCCACCTTGCCGGTTTCGGGCACCACATCGACGCGTACCCAATTGCCCTCGGCGTCAACAATTTCGACGCCCTTCGAGCCGAGCGTCGTGACGCGGATGCCAACCTGTGCGCGAATCTCTTCCTCGCTCAGGCCCGTCTTCTGCTGGAGGAGTCCCCACTCGTATTCGTTGGTGAAGAGATACTTGGCGCCGTGGATGAGCGCCTTGGCTTCCTCCCCTGACAGGCGTGCAAGCTGCTGCGACGGATCGGCGGCAAACGGAATTCCGAGCTCGCGGCATTCGTCGGTGTGGCGGACCATGGCTTCGGGATCATTGGCACCGATCAGAACAAGATCGAGTGCACCGGCCGTCTCGGCTACCGACGCGAGAGCGATTTCACGAGCTTCGCTCATCGCTCCGGGGTAGAACGACGCGATCTGCGCCATGTCCTCGTCCGTGGTGCACACAAAACGCGCAGTGTGCGCTTTGTCGGAGATCCGGACCGCGCTGCAATCGACGCCGTTGTCCTCGAGCCAGGTGCGGTATTCCGCGAAGTCAGCGCCCACCGCGCCGACCAGCAGCGGCGATCCACCGAGAACACCCATCGCGTACGCGATGTTTCCACCAACTCCGCCGCGACGAATCACGAGGTCGTCCACCAGGAAGCTGAGCGAGATGTGCGCAAGCTGGTCGGCGAGCAGCTGATCCGCGAAGCGGCCGGGGAAACGCATCAGATGGTCGGTGGCAATGGAACCGGTTACCGCAATAGTCACGGATCGAGGCCTTTCAGCGAAAGTGAGTGGACGTTGGATGAAGAATTCATACAACTGACGCGGAACCGATTTCCGGTTCCGCGTCAGTTGTTGTGTCTGAAATTGTGATCGACTCGACTCAGTTGAACGAGTCACCGCAGGCGCATGAGCCCGTGGCGTTGGGGTTGTCGATCGAGAAGCCCTGCTGCTCGATGGTGTCGAGGAAGTCGATGGATGCACCTTCGACATACGGTGCACTCATCCGGTCGACAACCAGGTTGACTCCGTTGAAGTTGACGGTGAGGTCGCCGTCGAGGGCCCGGTCGTCGAAGAACAGCTGGTACTTCAGTCCGGCACAGCCGCCCGGCTGCACTGCAATACGCAGTGCGAGGTCGTCGCGACCTTCCTGATCGAAGAGTGCCTTCGCCTTGGCGGACGCGGACTCGGTCATCGTGACGCCGTGGGTGGCGGTCTCGTTCTGCACAGTCATGGGCTCTCCCTAATGTTCATACCAACCCGTGAACGCTTCAACGGTACGCCTCTGCCGACTTATTCCCGCCAGTTCACTACCGTGTGCGATTCGTCTTCATCCTAACCTTTCCACGCCCGTCGGCAACGACGCCTCGGCAGCGTTCACTCGCGTCGCCAGATGCTCCACTCGCGCGCGGTCGCTTCGGCCAGTCCGCGCAGGTGGGTAGATGCGTCGCGCATGGCGTCCTCGATCGATCCGGCGAAGTCGGTGACGGATTCCGCGCCGACTATCCCGAATCTCTCGTAGTCGGATGCTGAGAGTTCGACCTGACCGGCCAGAACAAGCGTCGGAACGCCGTACGACGCGCTCGCGGCGGCAAGGGTTGTGACCAGTTTTCCGCGCAGTGACTGGCTGTCGAATTTCCCTTCACCGGTGATGACCAGGTCGGCGGACTCGAGAAGTTCCGCCTGACGAGTCCGCTCGGCCACCACTTCCGCACCGGAGCGGCGGTCACCGCCAAGGGCAAAGAGCGCGGCTCCGATTCCCCCCGCCGCACCCGCACCGGGCAACTCCGCGACGGATCGGCGGGCTCCACTCCCCAGAGTCGACGCCCACTCCCGGTTCCGTTGTTCCAGGATCTCGACAGCACTGCCGTCTGCTCCTTTTTGCGGGCCGAACACCGCGGCCGCGCCGATCTCGCCCAATAGTGGGTTCTCGACATCGGTAGCGGCAACCAGTTCGACGCCGCGCAGTGCGTCGCGGGCAGACTGCACCCCGCCCAATGCGTCGACAAGCCCGCGTCCACCGTCGGTGCAACAACTTCCACCGAGCCCGATCACGATCTTCGTCGCACCGGCGTCCAGAGCTGAGACGATCAAGTGTCCGACACCGCGACTGTGCGCCGCGAGTGCACTCTCCCTGGTTGGCGGGCCGCCGAGCAGCGCAAGTCCACAAGCCTGAGCGGACTCGATGTAGGCGGTCTCCGAGTCAAGGAGCCAGGTCGCGTCGACCCAGGTCGTCAGCGGGCCCGAGACATGCGCATTCCGGATCTCACCACCAGAAACTGCCAGCGCGTGGACAAATCCGGGGCCGCCGTCGGACTGTGGTGCGCAGATGATCTCGTCGCCGGATCGCGCCCGTCCCCAACCGCCGGAAATCGCCTGTGCGGCGGCGCCCGCAGTCAAGGTGTCACCGAAGGAGTCAGGAGCAACTATTACCCGCATGGGCGAAGTGTAAGGGCGGTCGATGTCGCCGATGTTTCACAATCAGCAGAAATACCGAGGTCGGTTTCCCAGAGGACGCACTTATCCAATAGCCTGGAGGGGTGAAATTGCTACGCCGCGGTGACTCAGACAACTCCGACAAAAATGACGTCGAGGTCACTGAGGCGTCCTCAGCCTCTGACGAGGTGTCCACCGAGCAGGTGGGCAAGGGTCGCCCCACACCCAAGCGTCGCGACGCCGAAGCCAAGAAGCGTGGACCGGTCGCGCCCGCTCCGTTGACGTCCAAGGAAGCTCGCGCACGCCGAAAAGCGACACGCGGCTCCAAGGAAGAGCGCAAGGTCGAAGCTGCCGAGCGCCGTGCATCGTCGGCAGACCGTCGCGCGCGCATGCTCGCCGGCGAAGACAAGTACCTCCTCCCCCGCGACAAGGGACCCGTCCGCGCGTATGTTCGCGACTTCATCGACGCCCGTCGCAACCTCGTCGGCCTGTTCATGCCACTGGCCCTCGTCCTGATCATGACGATGTTCGTGACCCCGCAGCTGCAGGCGATCGTCACCCTTGCCATGCTCGTGATGATGCTGTTCATGGTCGGTGAAGGCATCTGGCTCGGACGCATGATCAACAACCGCGTCGCGGAGCGCTTCCCCGACAGCACCGATGGCGGATTCAAGCTCGGTTGGTACGCGTTTGTCCGCGCGTCGCAGATCCGCAAGCTTCGCGCGCCGAAGCCCCGCGTGGGACCCGGCGACGCAATCTGAGCGTGTCGAACCCTGTCAGAACTCTGGTCCTCGGCGGCGCGCGGTCTGGTAAGTCCGCGCACGCCGAGGCTTTGTTTTCTCCCGGATCGCCGGTTCGCTACGTCGCCACAGCTCGGCGTGACCACACCGACACCGACTGGGAAAACCGCATCGACCAGCACCGCATCCGGCGGCCGGCGCACTGGTCGACTGTCGAGACCGCGGCTGACGGTGATCTGGACCGCACGCTCCGCTACGACAATTCGGCGGACACCCTGGTCGACGACCTTGGTACGTGGTTGACCGGCGAATTCGATCGACGCGATGCCTGGGATGCGCCACGCGGCACCATCACACCCGCGGTGGATGCACTGATCGAGAGTGTGCGCGACTACCGCGGATCACTGGTCCTGGTCAGCCCGGAAGTTGGTTTGGCCGTCATCCCGGAAACCCGATCGGGCCGGTTGTTCCGCGACGAAATCGGCTCGCTCAATGCCCGCGTCGCAGCGGTGTGCGATCGTGTTGTGCTGGTTGTCGCAGGACTACCACTCGTCTTGAAAGAGCCCTCAGCGTGAAAATTACTGTTGCACAACCGGAAGGCACGAAGTGAGCACCGAAGCGAACTCCACCAGTAGCGCGGCTGTCAGTAGCGCGGAGTTCGAGCCGGTTACCCCGCCGGATCGCGACGTTCGGGCGCTCGCCGATGCTCGCCAGCTCGACCTCACCAAGCCTGCCGGATCGCTGGGCCGGTTGGAGGCACTGGCCGGCTGGGCTGCAGCCTGCCAAGGCGTTTGTCCCCCACATGCTTTCGTCCGTCCCCGCGTGGTCGTCTTCGCCGGTGACCACGGCATCGCCCGCAACGGCGTCTCTGCCTACCCGCCTGAAGTGACAGCGCAGATGGTTGCCAACTTCCTCGGCGGCGGCGCAGCGGTAAACGTACTCGCCGAGGTTGCCGGCGCCAGTGTGCGCGTTGTCGACATCGCCGTGGAAGTGGATACCGATCCCGCGGTCTCGAACTACAAGGTTCGACGCTCCTCCGGTTCGATCGATCGCGAAGACGCCCTCACCCATGACGAAACTCTGCAGGCCATCGCAGCCGGCCGAGCTATTGCGGACGAGGAAATCGACGGCGGCGCAGATCTTCTCATTGCCGGCGACATGGGAATCGGCAACACGACACCCGCCACGGTACTGATCGCGGCCCTGACGGACACAGAGCCTGTCGCAGCAGTCGGCCGCGGCACCGGCATCGACGACGCAGGCTGGATCCGCAAGACGGCGGCGATCCGTGACGCACTGCGCCGCGCCCGGCCTCACGTCCGCGATACCGTCGCACTGCTGCGAACGGTGTCCGGCGCAGATCTTGCCGCAATGGCCGGCTTCCTCGCCCAGGCAGCGTCGCGTCGCACTCCCGTCATCCTTGACGGCGTTGTGGTGACCGCTGCGGCCATGGCTGCCGACGAGTTGGCATTCGGCGCCCGGGACTGGTGGGTGGCCGGACACCGCTCCACCGAACCCGCACACACCATTGCCTTGACGCGCATGGGACTGACGCCGATCGTCGAATTTGACATGCGACTCGGCGAAGGCTCCGGCGCAGTGACAGCGCTGCCGATCCTGCAGGGCGCGGTGGCGATCCTCGCGAAGATGGCTACGTTCAGCGAAGCCGGCGTCAGCACCGAGGGCAGCAAACCCGCCGATGAACCCGATTCGATCGATCTCACCAAGACAGACACGGCGGACTGACCATGGCCGGCGCGCTTTCCGGTGTGCCACTGGCATTTTCCTGGCTGACGGTACTGCCGGTACGCGGTCCGTCGAACATCGACCGCTCGGCCGGCCGGCGCGCTATCGCAGCGGCGCCCCTCACCGGGATCGCACTCGGAGCCTTTGCCGTCGCACTCTTGTGGGGCGCGACCAGCATCGGCCTCAACCCCTATCTTGCTGGCCTACTGACCGTAGGGGCGCTCGCACTGGGAACCCGTGGCATGCACGTCGACGGCCTCACCGACACTGTCGACGGTTTGGGGTGCTACGGCCCACCTGAGCGAGCCCGAGAGGTCATGCACAGTGGCGGCGCGGGGCCGTTCGGGGTGGCCGCGCTGTTCATATTCCTTGGGCTGCAAGCAGTATCGTTCGGGGTGCTGGCAGCGGCAGACTCCCCGCCGCACTGGGCCGGCGTGGTCGTCGCCGTCGCTGCCGGCCGAGTTGCCGTCGTCTTTGCTTGCCGCCGAGGGATTCCCGCGTCGGCCGCCACCGGATTCGGTGCACTGGTTGCCGATTCGCAGCCGTGGTGGGCCGCTGCCGTATGGACCGCTCCCCTGATTGCCGCATCGATTCTGGTGACAGATCGATGGTGGCTCGGACCACTTGTCGCCGTCGTTGCGCTACTGATCAGCGTTGCCTGCGTGCGTCATTGCGTCCGCCGGTTCGGCGGCCTCAACGGCGATGTCCTCGGATTTACGCTGGAATTAACCGTCACGATCACTGCCGTCGGGCTAACTCTCGGAATCTGAACCATCGCAGCGCGCGACGAGATTACGGCGTTTCTTCTGCCGCCGTCTCGCCGCGCGAGCCAATGACTAGTAAAGCTTGGTCATCCAGCCGTGGGTGTCGGCAAACGTGCCACGCTGAATGCCGGTGAGGGTGTCACGCAGCGCCATGGTGACCTCGCCAGGCTCGCCGTCGGCGATGGTGAATTCACCCTCGGCGGATTTGACGCGACCGACCGGTGTGATGACTGCCGCTGTGCCGCAAGCGAATACCTCGGTGATCTCGCCGCTCTTGCACTTGGTGCGCCACTCGTCGGTGCTGATCTTGCGCTCTTCGACGGCAAAGCCCGAGTCGGCTGCCAGTGTCAGCAGTGAATTACGGGTGATACCGGGCAACAACGAACCCGAGAGCGACGGAGTGACGAGGCGTGCATCGGGGCCGGAACCGAAGACGAAGAACAGGTTCATACCGCCCATTTCCTCGACGTAGGTGCGCTCGATGGCGTCGAGCCACACCACCTGGTCGCAGCCTTCGTCAGCAGCCTGTGCCTGGGCAAGGAGTGAAGCCGCGTAGTTGCCCGCGAACTTGGCTGCGCCCGTTCCGCCGGGTGCAGCGCGCACGTATTCGGTGGACAGCCACACACTGACCGGCTTGACGCCACGCGGGAAGTACGCGCCAGCGGGTGATGCGATCAGCAGGTAGCGGTATTCCATGGCGGGACGCACACCGAGGCCGGCTTCGGTCGAGAACATGAACGGACGCAGGTACAGGGCGTCTTCGCCGCCGGCTGCCGGAACCCACTCGATGTCGACGTCGACCAACTCGGTGATGGAGTCCACGAACATCTCGGTCGGCAACTCGGGCATCGCGAGGCGACGGGCCGAAGCCCCGAACCGCTCGGCGTTGGCCTCGACGCGGAAGGAGCTGATGTCGCCGCTCGGCTGGCGGTAGGCCTTGAGCCCTTCGAAGATGGCCTGACCGTAGTGCAGGACCATTGCCGCTGGGTCGAGCTCGATGTTTCCATACGGCAACACCTGAGCGTTGTGCCAGCCTTTGCCCTCGACGTAATCGATGGAGACCATGTGATCGGTGAAGTACTTCCCGAAACCGGGCGCCGCCAAGATGTCGCGGCGCTCGGCGTCGGACTTCGGGGTCGAACTCTGGACACGAACGAAATTGGCGGCACCAGTCATGGCCGCAATCCTATCGAACGCGCACAATCCCCTTACTTGGTGCTGGTCTCCACAAACGGCGGCGACACGACAACACACCGAAGCGCACGTCCGCGGACGTCGACCTCGATCTCGTCACCGGCCGCGATTCCCACACCGGAATCGAGGAGCGCCAACGCAATTCCGACCTTGAGCGTCGGCGAGAACGTTCCGGACGTGGTCTCCCCGACGGGTTCGCCGTCTCGCAGAACACTCAGTCCCGCACGGAGCACACCGCGGTCGAGTGCCTTGATACCCCACAACTTGCGCGCCGGACCGGCAGCCTTCTCGTCGACCAGGGTTTCCTTGCCCCAGAACGTGGGCTTCTTCCAGCCGACAGCCCATCCGCAGCGAGCTTCGAGGGGCGAGATTTCGAGCGAAAGCTCATGCCCGTGCAGCGGATAGCCCATCTCGGTTCGCAGTGTGTCGCGCGCGCCGAGCCCGGCGGCCTGCCCACCCTGAGCCTCGACAACCTCGAGAAGCGCGCGGAACAGCGGTTCGCTGTCGGCCCAGCGCGGCAGAAGTTCGTAGCCGACCTCACCTGTGTAGCCACTGCGGCACACGCGAACCGGAACACCATTCCACTGCGCATCCTCGAACGCCATGTACTCGATGTCGGTAGGCAAGCCAAGCGCAGTCAGAACGTCAACGGACTTCGGACCCTGCACGGCGAGCACGCCGTACTCACGATGCTGATCTTCGACGGTGATTCCGTCCGGCGCGAGCGCCACCATCGCTGCGACAACATCTGCAGTGTTTGCCGCATTCGGCACGAGGAAGATCTCCTCGTCACTGACGTAGTAGACGATCAAATCGTCGATGACGCCACCGGACTCGTTGCAGCACAACGTGTATTGCGCCTTGCCCGGACCGATCTTGCCCAAATCGTTGGTCAGCGCCGAGTTCACGAACGCCGCAGCACCGGTGCCGCGCACCACGGCCTTGCCCAGGTGACTGACGTCGAACAGGCCGACATTCTCACGGACAGAAGTGTGTTCGGCTACGACGCCGGAGTACGACACCGGCATCTGCCAGCCACCGAACGGGGCAAACGTCGCACCCAGTTCGACGTGCACAGCGTGGATCGGACCCTGCAAGAGTTGTTCGTCGGTCATGGCCCACAACCTATCGGACTTCCGTCGCCGAAACATGTTCGCCGCAGACACGCACCGACGCACTCTGGGCCTACCATCAACTCAGGCGTCCGCCCGAACCGGACGCATCGCACACTCACCACGCAGGAGACATCTTGAGCACTCGCACAGCCCGATCATTGGGACCCGACCTGGTTCTCGCCGGCAAGCTCGGCAAGCGCGCCGACGTATTGGTGGTCGGTCTCACATCGGGTCCCGACGGCCCCGAACTCGCACTCAGCGAAGGCATCGTCGACGAGGATGTTCTGGCCGAAGTACTCGACAGCCTCATCGCCGTCGGCGCCACGGGCAAGCCGGAGCAGCTCACTCGAATCCCCGCGCCGAGTGATCTCCCCGTGGTCAGTGTTCTCGCGGTCGGCCTCGGTTCGGCCGAGAAGCTGGGTAGCGAGCAGATCCGTAAGTCGGCTGGTGCCGCTGCACGCGCATTGTCGGGAATCGACACCGCAGCGACGACGCTGTCCGTCCTCGATCTCGCCGCCGCAGCCGAAGGATTTGCGCTCGGCGCGTACACCTTCACCGAGTTCAAGTCGTCGAAGTCCGCGCCCGGACCCGACGCGCAACCCCTCGCCCGCGTCGAACTCCTCGTCACGTCGCCGCGCGCCAAGGAAACCAAAGCAACTCTGACGCGTTCGGCCGCTATCGCCGAAGCAGTCGCAACCGCACGCGAATTCGTCAACACTCCCCCCAGCCATCTCTACCCGGCAGAGTTCGCGGACCGCGCCAAGGCACTCGGCGTCGACGCCGGTCTGACGGTTCAGATTCTGGACGAGAAGGCACTCGCCAAGGGCGGCTACGGCGGAATCCTCGGCGTCGGCAAGGGATCGTCACGCCAGCCGCGTCTCGTCCGGATGGAGTACGCGTCGAAGAAGCGCGGCGCGTCCAAGGTTGCGCTCGTCGGCAAGGGCATCACGTTCGACACCGGTGGAATCTCCATCAAGCCGGCCGCAGGCATGGAGAACATGACCTCGGACATGGGCGGCGCAGCGGCCGTCATCGCGACCGTGGTTCTCGCCGCGAAGCTCGGCCTGCCCGTCAATGTCGTCGCTTACATCCCGATGGCGGAGAACATGCCGTCGGCCACCGCGCAGCGTCCCGGTGACGTGCTGACCCAGTACGGCGGAATCACCGTCGAGGTCATCAACACCGACGCAGAGGGTCGCTTGGTTCTCGCCGACGCCATGGTTCGCGCCGGCGAAGACAACCCCGATTACATGATCGACACCGCCACTCTGACCGGTGCGCAGATGGTCGCCCTCGGCAACCGCACTCCCGGTGTCATGGGGACCGACGAATTCCGTGACCGTGTTGCATCCATCTCGCAGAGCATCGGCGAGAACGCCTGGGCGATGCCGCTGCCGGAGGAACTGCGCGGCGACCTCGATTCCAAGGTTGCCGACATGGCGAACGTCACTCCCCACCGGTGGGGCGGCATGCTGGCGGCGGCTCACTACCTGAAGGAATTCGTTCCCGAGGGCGTGCAGTGGGCGCACATCGACGTTGCCGGCCCGGCCTACAACACCGCCGGTCCGTGGGGTTACACGGGCAAGGGCGGCACGGGTGTTCCGGTTCGCACGATGATCTCGGTCCTCGAGGACATTTCGGTCAACGGCTGATCCCTTTGCTGTGCGCCTTTGTCATCCGCCCGCGGTGGACAAAGGCGCACAGCAAGTCAGCTCCCGTCCCGCAATTCCTGCGTGCGAGCGCGTTTACGTTCGATGCGCAGACGCTCGTCGTGATCGCGCATGCGCTGCGGATATCCCGTTTTACGGACGTCGTACACGGGAATTTTCAGGTCCAGACCAAGTTTGCGGGCACCACGCTCACCGCCTACCCGGCGACGCGTCCATTCCCCGGACTTGTCGACCAGGACAACGGTGACCTCGGTGACTGTTGTTTCCGGCTCCACGAAGGCTTCGACGCCTTCGTGCGCATGAGCCCAGTTGGCCAGGTGCTCTGCGTCGCTCTGGGCTGCCAGTTGCCCTGCACTGGGTCGGCGTTTGAATCGATCGAACAACCCCACGCGTGGATCCCTCCTCGGTGCCGAGACCGCGGAAGAACCCCGGCCGTATGTCAAGTTTGCCAGCATTCAACTGCTGTCACCGGCACAAGACATACCGTTTGGTCCCATACGCGCGTTACATGCTGGACCTACTGACGAGTAGCGACACACCGAAACCCGGTGGCATCCCCCTCAGCGGACGCGCCCGGCGTATCAATGGAAAGATGAACGACGGTGACGCCGCGCCCGCGCGTCGACATCGGCACAAAATAGCTACAAGTAGCCGCACGTCGCGCGCAACTCGAGCACAATGCACTAACGACCACAAGTCGACAAATAAAACAACCCGAACACAACTGTCGAGGAGTCAAAAGACATGGCCTTCTCCGTCCAGATGCCAGCCCTAGGTGAGAGCGTCACCGAAGGAACTGTCACACGGTGGCTCAAGCAGGAAGGAGACACGGTCGAAGTCGACGAACCCTTGCTCGAAGTCTCCACGGACAAGGTCGACACCGAGATTCCATCTCCGGTCGCCGGCGTCCTGACCAAGATTGTCGCGCAAGAAGACGACACCGTGGATATCGGTGGCGAGCTCGCTGTCATCGGCGAAGCTGGTGAAGCACCCGCAGCAGAAGCACCGGCACCCGCCGCTGAAGAGCCGGCCGCAGAGGCGCCCGCAGAAGAAGCAGCCCCCGCGCCCGCAGCAGAAGCACCGGCAGCCGCCCCCAGCAACGGAGCCGAAGGCACCCCCGTGACGATGCCCGCCCTCGGCGAGTCTGTCACCGAAGGAACCGTCACCCGTTGGCTCAAGGCCGTGGGCGACGAAGTTGCCGTCGACGAACCGCTTCTCGAAGTTTCCACCGACAAGGTCGACACGGAGATCCCGTCGCCTGTTGCCGGAATTCTTCTCGAGATCAGCGCCAACGAGGACGACACCGTAGACATCGGTGGCCAGCTGGCTGTTATCGGATCCGGCGCTCCCGCAGCCGCAGCACCGGCAGCACCGGCAGCTCCCTCAGCACCAGCACCGGCACCTGCAGCCCCCGCCGCTCCCGCACCCAAGGTCGAAGCACCGGCAGCAGCGCCCGCACCCAAGGCTGAAGCACCAGCTCCGGCAGCCCCGGCAGCTACGGCTCCCGCAGCCGCTCCGGCTGCCCCCGCAGCATCGGGTGACAGCAGCCCGTACGTCACCCCGCTGGTCCGCAAGCTTGCCAACGACAACGGCGTCGACCTCGCCACTGTCACCGGCACCGGCGTCGGTGGACGCATCCGTAAGCAGGATGTCCTTGCCGCCGCAGAAGCCAAGAAGGCTCCGGCCGCCGCTGCCCCGGCAGCACCCGCCGCTGCTGCAGCCGCTCCGGCAGCCAAGGCCACTGCAGGCGTCCGCCCCGAGCTGGCTCATCTGCGCGGAACAACGCAGAAGGCCAACCGGATCCGCCAGATCACGGCCACCAAGACGCGTGAATCGCTGCAGACCACCGCGCAGCTCACGCAGACCTTCGAGGTGGATGTCACCAAGATCGTCGCGTTGCGTGCCCGTGCAAAGGCCGGCTTCATCGAGCGTGAAGGCGTCAACCTGACGTTCCTCCCGTTCTTCGCCAAGGCTGTTGTCGAGGCGTTGAAGTCGCACCCCAACATCAATGCCAGCTACGACGAGACGGCAAAGCAGATCACGTACTACGACTCCGAGCACCTCGGAATCGCAGTCGACACCGATCAGGGCCTGCTGTCCCCCGTCATCCACAATGCCGGTGACCTCGGCTTGGCCGGCTTGGCTCGCGCCATCGCGGACATCGCGAAGCGCGCACGCTCGGGCGGTCTGAAGCCGGACGAGCTGTCGGGTGGAACGTTCACGATCACCAACATCGGCAGCCAGGGCGCGCTGTTCGACACCCCGATCCTGGTCCCGCCGCAGGCAGCCATGCTCGGAACCGGCGCGATTGTGAAGCGTCCGATGGTGGTCACCGACGAAAACGGCAACGAGTCCATCGGCGTTCGTTCGATGATCTACTTGCCGCTGACCTACGATCACCGTCTGGTGGACGGCGCCGACGCCGGCCGATTCCTCACCACTGTCAAGCAGCGGTTGGAAGAAGCCTCGTTCGAAGCTGACCTGGGTCTGTAAGCAACTGTTGTTCCGGCCGGGGCGTCATCTCCATCAGGAGGTGGCGCCCCGGCTTTTTCAGTACGGTCGGAGTGAGAACCCCGCTGGATCGAAGGAGGCATTTTCCGAATGCGAGTAGTCGTCGCCGGTTCGTCCGGTCTGATCGGAACGGCCTTGGTGTCCTCGTTACGCTCCGACAACCACGATGTGGTGCGTCTGGTGCGTCGCCCGACCACCGGTCCCGACGAGTCCCGATGGGACCCCAATCGTGACCGCCTCGACACGTCGGTGCTGCAAGGCGCCGATGCCGTCGTCAACCTCTGTGGCGTCGGAATCGGCGACAAACGGTGGTCCGGTTCCTACAAGCAGGAAATTCGTGACAGTCGCATCAGTGCGACAGACGTGTTGGCCGACGCCGTCGCGACGGCAAAGATTCCAGTTCTCGCCAATGCCAGCGCTGTTGGCTACTACGGCGATACCGGGGACCGCATCGTCGACGAAGATTCCCCCGCCGGCACCGACTTTCTCGCGACGACGTGTCGTGACTGGGAACTCGCCACCGAACCGGCCCGCAAAGGCGGCGCTCGGGTGGTGAACCTGCGGTCGGGTGTCGTCCTGTCGCCGCATGGCGGAATGCTCGGGCGTCTGCGTCGGATCTACTCACTCGGCCTCGGTGGACGGTTGGGCAACGGCCGACAGTACTTTCCGTGGATATCACTCGAAGACGAGTGCAACGCAATCAAATTCGCCCTCACCAATCCCGCACTCTCCGGTCCCGTCAATCTGACCGGACCGGCACCGGTCACCAATGCACAGTTCAACGACGCGATGTCGCGGATCATGCATCGCCCGGCGCCGTGGATCGTGCCGGGGTTCGCCCTCGAAGCTCTGATCGGCGAGTTCGCGAAAAGTGGCGTCCTGGGTGGCCAACGCGCTATACCGTCGGCGCTCGAAAATGCAGGATTCACGTTCCGCCACAACACAATCGGCGAAGCGCTGGTGGCCGCACTGAACTGACTTCGCAATCGGGCGTAATCTCTAGTGCCATGAGTAGCGCTGCCGGATCCGCACGATTGTCGCAACTGCCGATCGCCGTCGACAATCTCGGATTGATCGACTACACAGCGGCATGGGATCGCCAGCGTGAATTGGCTGCGGATCGTGCGGACAACATCGGACAGGACAGGCTGCTCTTGCTCGAGCATCCTGCGGTGTACACGGCGGGGCGACGCACGGAACCCGCAGATCGTCCTGTCGACGGCACTCCTGTCATCGATGTCGATCGCGGCGGAAAGATCACGTGGCACGGACCAGGTCAGCTGGTCGGGTACCCGATCGTGAAGCTCGCCGAACCCGTCGACGTCGTGCGGTATGTCCGACTCATCGAGGAAGCGCTGACCACTGTCTGCACCGACATGGGCGTGACCTGTGGCCGAATCGACGGCCGTTCAGGTGTGTGGCTGCCCGCTGAACTGTCCGGCGGCCAGTGGAAGCCCGAACGCAAGGTTGCCGCCATCGGCGTGCGCGTCCAACGCGGCGTCGCGCTGCACGGTTTTGCGCTGAACTGCAACTCGGTCCTGACCGGATTCGACAACATCATTCCGTGCGGCATCCGAGACGCGGGAGTGACGACGCTGTCGCAGGAACTCGACCGAGACGTCACCGTCGCCGAGGTCACTCCCGCGGTCACCGAAGCGATCATCGCTGCCCTGGACGGCAACCTGCCCGTCACGGTGCGCGACATCGAGCGAGTCACCTTCGAGAAAGCTTCGCCTACCCCGACTTTTACTACCGTTCAGTACAGCTGACAGGCTCGCCCGAACCCCGTTGCAGTAATCACCGAGCGTAGGATCGTCCCGTGACTATCGCCCCAGAAGGACGTAAGCTGCTCCGCCTCGAGATCCGAAACGCGGAGACGCCCATCGAACGCAAACCCAACTGGATCAAGACCCGCGCAAAGATGGGCCCGGAGTACTCGGAGCTCAAGGGCCTGGTCAAGCGCGAAGGTTTGCACACCGTCTGCGAAGAAGCAGGCTGCCCCAACATCTACGAATGCTGGGAAGACCGCGAAGCTACCTTCCTCATCGGCGGTGAGCAGTGCACCCGCCGCTGCGACTTCTGCCAGATCGACACCGGCAAGCCCGAGGCCCTCGACCGCGACGAGCCACGCCGCGTCGCCGAAAGCGTTCAGGCCATGGGACTTCGATACTCCACGATCACCGGCGTCGCCCGCGACGACCTCCCCGACGGCGGCGCCTGGCTCTACGCCGAAACAGTCCGCAAGATCCACGAACTCAACCCGGGCACCGGCGTCGAGAACCTGGTGCCGGACTTCAACGGCAAGCCTGAACTTCTCGACGAGGTCTTCGCATCGCGTCCCGAGGTACTCGCACACAACCTCGAGACCGTCCCCCGCATCTTCAAGCGCATCCGCCCGGCCTTCCGCTACCAGCGCAGCCTCGACGTCATCACCGCCGCCCGCGAGTACGGACTGGTCACCAAGTCCAACCTCATCCTCGGCATGGGCGAAACCCCCGAAGAGGTCACCGAAGCGATGGCCGATCTGCACGCTGCCGGTTGCGACATCCTCACCATCACCCAGTACCTGCGCCCCTCACCGCGGCACCACCCCGTCGAGCGGTGGGTCAAGCCCGAAGAGTTCGTCGAACACTCCAAAGCCGCAGAAGAAATGGGCTTCGCCGGCGTCATGGCCGGGCCGCTGGTTCGCTCGTCGTACCGCGCCGGCCGCCTGTACGCGCAGGCCATGGCCCATCACGGCCGCGAACTTCCCGAGGCGCAGCGCCATCTGACCGAGGGCGGAGACGCTTCCCAGGAAGCCAGCTCGCTCATGGCGCGCCTGAATCGCTGATCCACTTTTTGCTGTGCGCCTTTATTAACCGCGGGCGGTTAGTAAAGGCGCACAGCAATGGACGTATCCTGGGTACATGGCGAACGGCAGCAAATCCGGTAAGGGCAAACCCACCAAAGAGGCAAAGGCTGCAGCGAAGGCTGCCCGCAAGCAGGCTTCCAAGGAACGCAGAACTCAGCTCTGGCAGGCATTCCAGATGCAGCGCAAGGACGACAAGCTCCTTCTGCCGCTGATGATCGGCACCCTGGTGGGCGCTGCTCTGGTCTTCTTCCTGGTCGGTCTCATCTGGGGCATCGAGTGGTTCCTGCTGCCCATCGGCCTCGTTCTCGGCATTCTCGGTGCCTTCATCATCTTCGGTCGCCGCGTGCAGAAATCGGTGTACAAGAAGGCTGAAGGCCAGGCCGGCGCGGCTGCCTGGGCGCTGGACAACATGCAGGGCGCGTGGCGCGTCACCAACGCCGTCGCCGGCACCACCCAGCTCGACGCCGTTCACCGTGTCGTCGGACGGCCGGGCGTCATCCTCGTCGCCGAGGGTTCTCCGCAGCGCGTCAAGGGCCTCCTCGCTCAGGAGAAGAAGAAGACAGCCCGCCTCATCGGCGACACCCCGATCTACGACATCATCATCGGCAACGACGAGGGCCAGGTTCCGCTCTCGCAGCTGCAGCGTTACCTGAACAAGCTGCCGCGCAACATCGACACCAAGCGCATGGACAACATCGAGGGCCGCCTCGCTGCATTGAGCGCACGCGGCGGCGGAGCAGCCTTGCCGAAGGGCCCGATGCCCGGCGGCGCAAAGATGAAGGGCATGCAGCGCACGATTCGTCGCCGCTGATTCCGCCCGTACAAAAATGACCCGAGTCCGTCATGGACTCGGGTCATTTTTTGTTCGATCGAATTGTCAGCGCGAGCGAACCAGGAGCGTGCCCGTCGCTCGGTCCTGCATTCCGCGTCCGTCGATGTCGGTGATTGTTGCCGGGATGACAAACACAAGTAGAGCCTGGCGAGCGAGAGCTCGAACAAAGCCGACCCGGATGGGTCCTTCGATTCGCGCCACCTGCAGGCCCATGACAAATTGCCCGGGAGTGAAGTTGAAGAGGGTCACCGTGAGGACGCCCACGATGAACCACACGATCAAGGTGATGGTCGACGTCTGGCCGTCGAAAAAATCTCCGGTGATCAGTGAGGCAACGCCGACCGCCATGGCCCAGTCGATCATGAGCGCACCCAGGCGTCGGCCAGAGCCGACAAGCGATCCCGGTCCGTCCTGGGGGAAGCCAAGATTCTCGCCGCGGTACGCCTGCTCACGTCCGTCGGCGTTCTTCGGCAAAGCTGCTTGCGGCCCCGAGAGCCAAGTTCCGGTGATACGTGCCATGCTGTCCAGGATAGGCGTCGTAGCACCGTAGTCCAGATTGCCGTGTTTTAACTGTGCAGCTGATCACACAGATTTCGGAAATCCCCAGGACAATTCGACGTGTAACACTGCCGAAACAAAGGGTTGACGAGCGGGCAACACCAGATACCTACCGTCTGGCTCGACGGATTCAACCTTTCATACAGTTGGCTGAAGCGACTTAAGGAGCACAAGCGTGGCATTCACCACGGCCGAAGAGGTCATAAAGTACATCGCGGACGAGAACATCGAGTACGTCGACATTCGCTTCAGCGACTTGCCTGGCGTACAGCAGCACTTCTCGATTCCTGCGTCTGCTTTCAACCAGGACGTGTTCGAAGACGGCCTTGCGTTCGACGGTTCGTCCGTCCGCGGGTTCCAGTCGATTCACGAATCCGACATGATGTTGCTCCCGGACGTCACCACGGCCCAGATCGACCCTTTCCGCAAGGCGAAGACCCTCAACATCAACTTCTTCGTCCACGATCCGTTCACCCGTGAGTCCTACAGCCGCGACCCGCGCAACGTTGCCCGTAAGGCCGAGGAGTACTTGGTCAGCACCGGCATCGCGGACACCGCATTCTTCGGCGCCGAGGCCGAGTTCTACATCTTCGACTCGGTTCGTTACGACTCCGGCATGAACTCCGCTTTCTACGAGCTGGATTCGGTTTCCGGTTCCTGGAACACCGGCGCTGAGACCAACGCCGACGGCTCCCCCAACCTCGGCTACAAGGTTCGCGCCAAGGGTGGCTACTTCCCCGTCGCTCCGTACGACCACTATGTGGACCTGCGCGACGAAATCTCCACCAACCTGACCAACGCGGGCTTCGAGCTCGAGCGCGGCCACCACGAGGTCGGCACCGGCGGACAGCAGGAGATCAACTACAAGTTCAACACGCTGCTTGCAGCTGCTGACGACCTGCAGCTCTTCAAGTACATCGTCAAGAACACCTGCTGGCAGCACGGCAAGTCCGCCACCTTCATGCCGAAGCCGCTCTTCGGTGACAACGGTTCGGGCATGCACGTCCACCAGTCCCTGTGGAAGGACGGCAAGCCCCTCTTCCACGACGAGTCCGGCTACGCAGGCCTCTCGGACATGGCTCGCCACTACATCGGCGGCATCCTGCACCACGCTCCGTCGCTGTTGGCCTTCACCAACCCGACCATCAACTCGTACCACCGTCTGGTGCCGGGCTACGAAGCTCCCATCAACCTCGTGTACAGCCAGCGCAACCGCTCGGCAGCTGTCCGTATCCCGATCACGGGCAACAACCCGAAGGCAAAGCGTCTCGAGTTCCGCGCACCCGACTCCTCGGGTAACCCGTACCTCAACTTCGCCGCGCAGATGATGGCCGGCCTGGACGGCATCAAGAACAAGATCGAGCCGATGGCTCCGGTCGACAAGGACCTCTACGAGCTTCCCCCGGAGGAGGCTCGCAACATCCCGCAGGCTCCGACCAGCCTCGAGACGGTTATCAACCGCCTCGAAGCCGATCACGAGTACCTGACCGAGGGTGGCGTCTTCACCACCGACCTGATCGAGACCTGGATCTCGCTCAAGCGTGAGCAGGAAATCGCTCCCGTCAACCTGCGTCCGCACCCGTACGAGTTCGAGCTCTACTACGACGTGTGATCCCGGTGGAGTGGCTGACCTGCACAGCAGTTCGCAGGTCTAGCCCTCCGTCCGCAGTACCTTCAGCCGAGTCCACCCGCTCCGCGATCGCACCATCGATCGCAGAGCGGGTGGACTTGTCTGCGTCCGTCGCCAGGTTCAGCGACAGGTGCCGCGCGCAGTCGGTCGATGATCCACACGCTCAGGGCAGCGGCAGCGTACGCACCACCCAGCACGCTCGCAGCACCCCAACCAGCAGCATGGAAAACCGCAGTCGTCGAGATCGCTCCGATTGCGCTGCCCAACGAATAGAACACCATGTAACTGCCGATGATCCGGCCAGCTGATTCCGGTGCATCCGCGACGATCAGGTTCTGGCTCGTGACATGCACGGCCTGGACGGCAAAATCCAGCACGATCACGCCGATTACGAGCAGAACAAGAGAGTGCGTCGCCTGCGCGCTCAATACCCACGAGAGCACGAGAACAACCAGGGACGCGCCCGTGACGCTCTGCGCTTTCCCCTGATCGGCCCACCGACCGGCGCCGACCGCGCCCAGTGCCCCGACTAGTCCGGCGATACCGAACAGCCCGATCTGTGTTGTCGACAACCGCCACGGCTCCTCGCTCAACGGCAGGGCCATGCCGCTCCACAGTGCATCGAAGGACGCGAACAGGAACAAGGTGATCACTGCCCGGGTACGAAATATCCGGTTCGTAGTCGTCAGTGTCACGACTGACCCGACTGCGCGCGCATACGTGCCCTGTTTGGGCCGCGAACGTACGTCTTTTGGCAACATCGTCACGGCGACGGCGGCGATCAGGATGGAAATGACGGCAGACCCCAAGTAGACCGTGCGCCAGCCGGCCAGATCAGAAACCATCCCGGCTATAGTGCGGGCGAGGATGATGCCCGCCACCACGCCGCTGGTGATGACACCGATGTTTGTTCCCCGTTCATCGGGGGCGCTGATCGCCGCAGCGTAAGCGACGATGACTTGAACGACTACCGAGAACACGCCTGCGACGGTGATGCCGATCAGCAGTTGCGTGTTCGTGGCGGCGAAGGCGACAAGAAGCGTTCCTGTTGCCGCAGCGGCGATCTGGGATGCAATCAGTTTCCTGCGATCCACCAGATCACCCAGTGGTACCAGCAGGATCAACCCCACCAGGTAGCCGAGTTGGGCGAGTGCAACGACCAGTCCGAGGGCTGCCGTGGGAAGAGAGAGGTCCGATCCGATCTGTTCGAGAAGCGGCTGGGCGTAATAGATGTTCGCCACCGAGACCCCGCAGAGCACGGCTAGCAGGATGCGAAGTCCCCGGAACATTCTCGGCTTGGCCGGCATGACTTCGCGTACGACACGATCGACCATCTTCCACCTCATTTGGTTGCGTTTTGATACCATTTTTAAGCTACGGCAAAACGGTTTTAAAACGCAACCACCTGAAGAGGCTTGATGACTACTCACACTCAGTGGACGGACTCGCACTGCCCCGTCGCAAGGACGACCGACATCGTCGGCGACCGGTGGTCACTGCTGATCGTGCGAGACGCCTTCGACGGCACACGGAGATTCAGTCAGTTTCAGCGAAACCTCGGTATCGCGAAGAACATTCTGACGGACAGGCTGAAAGGGCTTGTCGAGCAAGGAATTCTGGAGGCTCGATCAAACGAGAAGGGGACCCGGAACGAATATGTGCTGACGGAGCGTGGCATGGATCTGTTCACGGTGATCGTAAGTTTGCGGCAGTGGGGTGAACGGCACGCCTTCATCGACGGTGAACCACACTCGACGTTGATCGATGACACCACGGGTGATCCGGTGCCCACGCTTCGACTGGTCAATGCACGGAAGATCGGACTCGATGCGACCAACACTCACGTACGGAAGGTCGAACAAGATTAAAACCTCGCCGCAGCCAGTCGTGCTCACCGCCAAGGTTGATCACCGCCAGGCGCGGAGCGCTCCTTCCGCATCAGCATGATTGATCGCGCGGCCTAACCAAACAGCAAGAAAGGCCGCGGTTGCCGTCCAGCCCGTCAAAATTTCAACAATCAGCATGTCGCGATTGTGACACATGACCAAAATATGTAACTACAGATCGAATAACTATGTAACCCGGCTCACCGAGACGCACAAACTGATTCCTGATTTTGCGAGCGCAGGATCAGAAAAAAGTAGGTACCTATGTAGGTAATTCTGCCCGCGCATATCACGCCTTCCACTGACAGTGTCAAAACGTACCTACAACGTGATCGAAGGTGGCGGCAACGGATGAACCTCAGGGATCAACTGGACACGTGTCAGTTTCTACTGAACCGTGCCCAACTCGCAGGTGACGTCGACGCCATTCGGCGACTCTCAGAGCGTCGACTCGTGCTGGTTAAACAGCTAGCCAGCATGAGAGCTCACCTTCGTTTGGTGTAGGTACCAGCCGGGTCGGCGTAATTGGCGGCCCGGCTACCCCGCGATGTTTTTCCTCCGCCGAGTTGTCCGGGCCCGCCGCAAGTCCGGACGTATTACCTATCGCGCCGAGACGCAGCCAAGCTAAGACCACAGTTCAAATTTCACCATGTAGCCGTGGGCCCGAAAAACTCACGCATCCAGTGCTCTCGGTAAGCCCCCGTCCAGAAGGTCGAGAACGTTGGTCGCACCGCGAAGTGTGTCGACAACACACGCCGCAGTCGACGCGAATACCTGCGGGTAGTCGATCTCCCCCAGCGCCGGATCGACCGGCCAGGCAAGCCTTTCCGAGCCAAGTGAGAATTCCGCGTCCACCCCGACCTTGTTTCCGCGCGGATCTTGGCGATGCCAGGATCCTTCGAGATAGATCGCGACCAATCCGTGGAGCACGAAACTGTCGCGATCCACGAGTCGCTGGTAGCAGAGCCCAGTCGGAATTCCCTCGGATCGCAACAGTGCGGCCAGCAAGTGGGACTTGGCGTAGCAGAGTCCCACCCGCGCTTCGAGAACTTCCGTCGCGGTCAACGTCACTCTCGGATCCTGAACATCGTTGGAGTGCCCGACATTGTCTCGCACCCATTCGAATGCGGCCGTGGCGAACGCAGTCTCGTTGTCCGACTCCTGACGCAACTGTTGCGCCAAGGATCGGATAGCCGGGTCGGCAACTTGGATGATCTCGTCGTGCCCCAGGTAGTTCTGCGGAGCTCCCGCCTCGAGCAAGAGTTTTTCAGTCGCCATATCCAGAACCCTAGTTACAGCCGCTCATATTCATCAGCTCGGCCGGCAGATCGTTCTGCATGGCAACCTCGTTCCCGCCCCAGACGAAAGTAGCGGTCGCCAAGCCGCTCGGATTTGCGTTCGAGTCCATACCGCGCGGCCACCTGTACTGGACCGTTGCACTCGCGCTTGTGGAATCGACCACTGTGGTGAATCCGAACGCACATGACGTCGCAGTTCCGAGGTACTCACCGCGATGGAAAAACATCACGTGCTCCGGCGAACTGCCCGTGCCTCCCTTGGTTTCGACGACGGCATAGCTCAGGTCGGCACACGGATCGAAGTTCGTGTCCCCCATGAAGATCCATTCGATACCGGGGATCCTGGAATCGGCAGGAACCTGCGCGACGGCATTCGCGATCGCAGTGTTCTGGGAAGCGGTACCGCACTGGAGCGTTGACACCGTCGCGGGTTCGACGGCATTGTCGCCACACAGCCAGGGCCAGCCAGTCAGCTGCCGAAGATTCTGCGGCTCCGCACTGAAAGTCTCCTCTTCGCCGAACATCGATCCGTCCCCGGTCACGCCTCCGTTGGCAGCGTCATAGCTGTAGGAGGTGACCTTCATCGACGGCCGGCCGGTAGATCCGCCGTACGGCGAGGTGAAGGTCCACACCTCGATCGGTCGATCGATGTCGCCGGTGCAGCGGACAGCAGTGTCGTAACCCTCGCCGCGGTGCAGCTTCCACTCAACCGGGTTGCCTTCGTGCAGCGAGACCGGCGGCGACATCACCGCGAGTATCGAGTCCTCCCACGACCAGACCTTGTACGCGGCACTGCCCCCGAGATCGGATGTGGCGATGACTACTTCAGCCCCGGGACTCCCGTCGATGTCCCACGCTCCGACAAATCCACCGGTTCGTTGAACCGCCGGATCCGAGAGCATGGTGGACTCGGTCGCCGCCACCTGGGCTTCGGCGCCGACCATCGTGAGAACCACTATCTGATCGTCGACTCGGCCGATCGAATCGTCTTGGCCGTCCCCATCGACGTCCGCGAGCGCCACATCTATGCAGCGCAACCGTCCCGCACAGACGTCGGGTACGGATGGCTCCGTTGTCGTCGACGTCGAGATTTCCGCGCTCTCCCCCGACTGCGCCGCCCCGCCGACCGATTCCGATCCACACGCAGTGAGAACCACTACCGCTGACGCACACACAAAAACAGCCACCTTGGTTCTCACATTGCCCCCTGATCCGATCACCGTGGATACCCGAGAATCATAAGAGTCCCGCTGCGGTAATCAGGGTTAGGCTGGCGAACGAATCTCGAGACGGCACCATCGACATAACCGAGGATGGACCTATGAACACCTTCCAGAAGTCTGCGGCGGCCATCAACAAGGTTGTTCTCGCCGCGATGCGCGTGCCGCTTGTCGAAAAGCTCATCGGCGGTTCGACGGCCCAGATCACCTACACCGGACGCAAATCCGGCAAGACATTCACTTTGCCTGTGTCATACCGCCAGAAGAACGATGAACTTTTCATCGGAGTTGCACTTCCCCAGAAAAAGAATTGGTGGCGCAATTTCCTGAACGAGGGCGATCGGATGCTCGTCAAAATTCGGGGAATCGACCGCACAGGGCATGCAGTGAGCACCCGAGACGACAAGGGCAACGTGTCGGTAAAAGTGACCCTGGACCCGGTCAGCTAACTCACTACGACCCGGTAACTAGGACTGCACGGCGACAACGACGCCCACGTCGCCATAGGGAAACGAGCCCTTTCCGATATGGCCGAGCTTGTTGAAAAATTTCGAAATCGGCACCATCACACCATATTTCGCTTTTACTTTGCTCTGAATCTCATCGAAGTCGGGACCGGATCTCACCAAGGTAGCGGTCCCGGCGACAGGCACAGCACCGGGCGCCGGCTTCCCACGGTTGTTGCACGGCACCACAGTCACCCGCGAATTGTTCCGCAGCCGTTTTGCTTTGCCGGATCTCGAGGACGTCCAGAATCCGATGCGGCCGCCGGACAGCGGCACAACCCAGGTAGGTGTCACCACGCCGTCGCCGCTCTTCCGAAACGTGGTTACCGCGATAGTTTTCTCTTCGCCGAGGGACATCGATCGAGCGTATTCCTGTTCGGTCTGAGTGACCACAGAAACAATTCAGCTCGAGCAATCGAAGCATGGCTTCCGATTCCGTTTCACCGACCGTCTGTGCGGGAATATCAGTACACGTGAATGCGGACCTGATCGTTCTCCTGGTTGTTGTTGTCACCGCGCTCGGGTTCGACTTCACGAACGGTTTTCATGACACCGGAAACGCGATGGCCACCTCGATCGCTACGGGCGCGTTACGCCCCAAGGTCGCTGTTGCCCTGTCTGCATTGCTCAACCTGGTCGGAGCTTTCCTCTCCGTCGAGGTTGCCGCAACTGTAGCCAAGGGTGTGGTGAACCTCGGAAATGTCGGTGGACAAGCGCTGCTGACGATCGTCTTCGCAGGCCTTGTGGGCGGCATCATCTGGAACCTCGCCACTTGGCTACTGGGTATACCGTCGAGTTCCTCTCATGCACTGTTCGGCGGCTTGATCGGCGCGGCAGTTGCGTCGTTGGGCATGAACGGCGTCGCATGGAGCGGCGTCGTGAGCAAAGTGGTTATCCCGGCAGCGTTGGCACCCCTCATTGCCGGCTTGGTGGCAACAGCAGGTACATGGCTTGTCTACCGAATCACGTCGAATGTCCACGAAAACACCAAGGAGCGAGGCTTCCGCTTGGGGCAAATCGGTTCAGCCTCACTGGTTTCCCTCGCTCACGGGACCAACGACGCCCAGAAGACAATGGGCGTCATCTTCCTGGCTCTCATCGCACACGGCACCATCTCCGCCGACGCTCCGATGCCGTTCTGGGTCAAGTTGACCTGTGCACTCGCGATCGCGGCGGGCACGTATCTGGGCGGCTGGCGGGTTATCCGCACACTCGGCAAGGGCCTTGTCGAGATTGCCGCACCGCAGGGAATGGCTGCCGAAGCGTCCTCCGCTGCAATCATTCTCACCTCCAGCCACCTCGGTCTCCCACTGTCCACAACCCATGTGGCAACGGGTTCAATCCTTGGAACCGGTCTCGGTCGGAAAGGCGCCGAAGTCCGCTGGAGCGTCGCACGACGGATGGGTATCGCGTGGTTGATCACGCTCCCCTCCGCTGCAATCGTCGGGGCCGCGTGCTGGGGCCTGGTAAGCATCGTCGGTGGACTACCTGGCGTGCTTGTGGTTTTTGCAATCCTCATCGCGATGGCCACCTGGATGTACGTGCGCTCCCGTAGAGAACCCGTCGATTCCAGCAACGTCAACGCTGATTGGGACGGCGCTCTGGTTCCCGCCGACGTTCCGGGACCCGACGCCGTCGCCACAACCGAAACGATCGTCTCCACCGAAACCCTTGTCCCCACCGAAACCATCGTCCCCACCGAAACCATCGTCCCCACCGAAATCGAAGCCCAGCACCTACCGAACTGAAAGTAGTCACATTGCCTGCACCGATCCCATCCTTGGCACAGTCGATCCTTGCTTGGCTACGCGTCGGTTATCCCGAAGGGATCCCACCGAAGGACCGAATCCCGCTCATGGCATTGCTTCGCCGCCGGCTCACCGACGCGGAGGTTCGCGAAATCGCGATCGGTACTGCACTGGCCGAACTGATCGACGACAGCAGTGACCAGGTAATCCGAGGTGACGAGATCAGCGCCCAAATCACCGATGTGACAAGCCAAAGCGCTTCCGACGAGGACATCGCACGCGTCGCAGCAGTCCTGGCGGCGGCGGGCTGGCCGCTCGCCGATGTCGACGCCGACCGAGAGCTTCATCGCGATTGACCCCAAAGTGCCATTAGCGGCAAACGAACCGCTTCCGTATCAATGCAGTAACGGATCCGCAATTAACCGACTCCGCCCCGGACCGTTCGCGAGAATGCAGGTACTCGGGAGCTCTGCCGGATTTCTCGGGCACACCACTAAAGGGGCGGGAGTGGCGCGAATGCGATTTTTCCAACGAGGGTTGACGAAACAGATCCGACAAGGCAGGTCCAGTACACGGCGATGGTCCGGAACCGCGGCACTCGCCCTGATTCTCCCTTTGGCGATTGGACTGATCGGATCCTCGGTTGCCGCTGCAGCACCGGTGCGAACCGCACCATCCGGCGGCTACGAAGAAGTTTTTGTCGACTCCTCGATGGGGCCCGTCAAGGTTCAGATCCAGTGGGCGTCTCGCGGCGGCAACGCTGCCCTGTACCTGCTCGACGGGCTCCGTGCTCGCAATGACCGCAATGCCTGGAGCTTCGAGACAAACGCATTCGACCAGTTCCGCGAAAACAACATCACGTTGGTGATGCCGGTCGGCGGCCAGTCGAGTTTCTACTCCGACTGGTATTCCACGAGCAACCTCAACCGCCAACCGGTCACCTACAAGTGGGAAACATTTCTCACCCAGGAACTCCCCGCGTACCTCGATACCCGCGGCGTCTCGCGGACCAACAACGGCGTCCTCGGCCTCTCGATGGGCGGCAGCGCAGCACTGACCCTGGCCGCTTACCACCGCGACCAGTTCAAGTTCGCAGGATCATTCTCCGGGTACCTCAACATCTCCGCACCCGGCATGCGTGAAGCGATCCGGGTTGCGATGATCAGCGCCGGATCATTCAATGTCGACGCCATGTGGGGCCCACCGTGGAACTCGGCCTGGTTGCGTAACGATCCCCTAGTTTTTGCACCGGAACTCAGGGGCCTGTCGATGTATATTTCGGCGGCGAGTGGATTGCCGGGAGAATTCGACAAACCCCGACGACCGGTGGACTTCGTCAACACCGGCAGCGCCATCGGACTCGAAGCACTTGCCTTGCTCAACACGCGAGCGTTCCAGGTGCGGCTCAACACACTCGGTATTCCTGCCACATACAGCTTCCCGTCCAACGGGACACATTCTTGGCCGTACTGGGGCTCTGAGCTCTGGCATGCACGCGGCCAGATCCTCGACACGCTCAACGCCTGGTGAGTATCCGCGCGTGACACAGACCCCGCCTCACGGCACTCGATAGGTGTCTCCACGCGCAGGGTCCACCAGACGGCGCATGATGTCGTAGGCCCGATCCGGATCGACATACGGCGGAATCATCATCAAGACGAGTTGCCGACCGAAGATGTCGTCGAGATACATCAAATCTACGGGTTGACCTGGATACGGACCTCGAATTTCGAGTCCGTCGACCTCGTCGATACGGCGCTGCGCAGTGCTCACCGTGTTCCAGTCGAACGTAACCCGTGTAATCGGCCCAAGACGCAATGAGAGTGCTGATATCAGATCGTGTAGCTCCGCTGTGACGTTGGTGGTCCATGGGAACCAAGCACCGTCGACATGCGACTTCACCGCGCCCTGACCCCGCAGGAGAAACCGTGGTGTTCGAGTAGGCCAAGGAAATGGTTGACCGGGGTGTCGCGGTTGCGTATCCATCCCGAAGTCGAGGGTGTTTGTGCGCGCCATGACGGACGCCCCTTAGATAAAACGTTCATGGGACCGTCAGGCATACGCCGGATCGTGAGACCCATGTCATCCACAGTACGCCGTCCGAGCTGTCCGCAATCTCCTGCACGCCGTCAACCCGATCTCCGACTGCAAACCCGGAGCGGTGGTCAGCCGCCCAATTCGGCGATCATCTGACTCAATGACGCAGCAGCCAAGGTCAATTCGCTTTCGACCGGCGATTTCCCGCCGGACGGCAGTCGCTCGCTGAGTTGCTCGCGCGTCACGATGGAGATTCCGTCCGATTGGAATCCTTCCTCGTGCGGCTCGTAGACTGCGATACCGCCGTCGACGGCCACCAGTTCCGCGTGCGGGTTGCTCCTGAGAAGAGCGCGCAGGTGCTCGACAGTCACAGTCAGATCGTTCATGCGCATCTCTTTCGCGTCGGCAACACCACAACTGGGCATCCAGGAGGTACCCACTGACAGCGACTCGAAATCAGAGCCGAGAATTCCGGTTTCGCAACGCCCGCGACCGGGCACAGCGATCGAGTACAGCGCGAAGACGAATGGACGTGACGGCTATGGGCACGGAAAAGCAGTTATTCCTCGCGACACGTTTGGACGAGTTGATCAGAGACTTGGAAGCGGATGCACCATCAGCGCCTGCGCAAGGTGCCCCCGGCCATCCCGACGGGCTACTCGTCACCGCACAACGACATCGGGCGGAGGTTGACACAGCTGACGCCAAGCACATCGACGAGATCATGAACGCTCACTCGGAGATTGCCGCTGCGTGGTCGAGCAGATCAATGTAGCCCCACGAACGCACACTGCCGACGGAAGTGATCATGAGGGTATTGCGCGCAATCCTGACGAGCGTCGTGGTTGTGTGCGTCGTGGCCGTAGGTGTCTATCTCGTAATCCACAGGTCACCACAGGGCGATCCTTCGCGACCACTGGCGGATACGTCAGCGATCATCGACGGGCAACGGACGACGTGCGCCGAGTTGTTCGGCGAGACGTGCAGCTTCGACCTGCAATCCGAGTACAACCAGTGGGGTGAATCGATCGAGAGCTTCGTCAACTCCGGCGTGCTTGGACCCTACGCCCGCAGCATCGGATTTGTCCCCGCCGCGAAGCTGAGTCTGCAGGCCTGCGGAGTCAGCAACACCGCGGGCCGAACCGTTCTCGATTTCAATGTCCTGGTTCGGGCGGACCACCCCGAAGCCAGCACGACCGACCTCTTCCCATTCTGGAATGCATCCCGCCAATCTCTGTGTCCTGCAGCGCCTTAGCAACTGACGTTGAAGAAAACTGCGTTAGAGCGCGGCAAACAAATCGACGGTGTTTCCGTCCGGATCAAGGAGCACCGCATAGCGTTGCCCCCACACGGCGTCGAAGGGTTCCTTGTGCCCGGGAAAGTCTGCGGTGATGCGCGTGTACGCTTCGTCGACGGCCGCGGGGGTGCCGAAATCGAACGCCAATGCCACGGGGTGCCGACCGACTGCTGGGGCATATTCAGGGTCGAAACTCTTGATCGTCGACTCTGCATCCCACGCCAGTCGCAATCCGTTGTCGAAGGTGAACTCGACATGCGGGGCATCGGACGGCGTCTCGGGGATGTCGAGGCCCAGACTGCGGTAGAACGCCAGGGAACGATCGAGGTCGGTGGTGACAATTCCGACGAGGTCGAGACGAGGTGAAACCGACACTGTGTTCTCCTGTTTTTCGGTTCGAAAAGTAGTCGACGAGTGTGTGACGATCTAGAGATGACTGCCACGGACGCTCGCACCACACACGGTAGTCGCAGCGCGGGGTCCGGTCTTGAACAAAACGGCCACACATACGCCGAACAACGCCTCACGGGCACGGACCTCTTCAGTTGCCTGTGGACAAGCACGTCGTCCGCAGCAGAATCGATGCCGACCACGGCATCCGAGGAAACCGTCGCCGTTCACCGGATCATTCCGGATCTCTGCGCAGACTTCATCGTCGACAGCGCAGGCAAAGCCTGGCTGGTCGGCCCCGCGACCATCGCCGATCTGGTCACGACTGCTCCTGGCGTAACCCGGTGGGGAGTTCGTATCAATCCCCCGGCCTTGCGTTCGATACTCGGGACCGACGCGGAGATTGTGCAGGACTCCAAAATCGATTTCGGCGACGTGCTCTCGTCACGCCAGGCCCGGATACTGGCCGACGCGCTGCAAAGCACGCGCGTCGACGCAACACTCCTCGAAAACCTCTGGCCGAGCACCTATCCCGACGATACGGCCCGGATCGGCTATTCGGCGTTGACCGCGTCGCCCGATGCTCGGGTGCGCGACGTAGCAGCGGAATTCGGAGTTTCCGAGAGACATTTCCGCCGCACAATCGCTGCGTCGACGGGGCTGTCTCCGAAGACGATCCAGCGAGTCCAGCGTATGCAGAACGTGCTGACGCTGGCCCGCTGCACAAACACATCCGCGCGCACATCATTGGCAAGCCTTGCGGTGCACGCCGGATACGCCGATCAGGCCCATCTCTCTCGAGATGTTCAGGCACTGACCGGCGTCACTCCGAGTCAACTACTTCGCGAGCACGGCCGCTGACGCGAGTCCCGCAGAGATCAGTCCAGTTCGTCGAACCGTGGAATCAGGTACTCCGACACCCATTTTGCTTCTTCGATCAGGGGCCACCCGGCGAGAATGAGGGCGGTCAGGCCGGTGCGCTGCCGAAGGGTGCGCACCGAATCGGTGATCGAATCGGGGTCGCCGACGTAGTAGACCGCCGACGAACCCGTTCCGAAGATATCGAGCGGCGACCACGCGGTGATGCCGGCATAGAGCCCGTCACCGACATACAAGTCTTCAGGTTCGGGGAGCCGACCGGCCGCGATTGCATCGACCCACCCTTGGCGCTGCGAGTCGCGGGCGGTGAAGGTCTTGAGATCCTGCGCGCCGTGAGTGCGTCGACGCACCGCGTTGTCGAGAACCTCTGCAATCTGCTCGATGCCTGTCTTCTCGAACAGCGACCGGAATCGTTCGAGGGCTTCGCCTTTCGTAGGCCGGACGATCACGCCGGTCAACGCGCCGAAGTCTGTGAATTCGCGCCCAGCGGCAGTTGCCGCGTCCCGCGCAGCCGAGAACTTCTCCTCGATGAAGGAGGTTTCGCGGAGCATCGCCAGGTAGGTGTCGAGGACCTTCCCTGAATTTGCCAGGCCTGCAGGCGAATCCCCGGTCCCCCACAGCGGAACCTGGTGTCCCGCCGGTGCGTCGATGCGCAACGGAGTGTTCGGGAAGTTCGACTCGGTGCCCTCGGCGTAGATACGTCGGAAATCAGCCCAGTACTGCTCACCCAGTTCGTACCGTTGATCGTGGTCGACGTTCATGTCGTACTTGGTCAGGATGTTCTCGCGACCGTTGACCGAGTTGATCATCAACCTGCCACCGCTGAAAGCGTCGAATGTCAGCGCCTTTTCGGCCAGCAAACGTGCCGGTGTCATGTTCGCGTAAACCGCAACCAGGAACTTCATACGACTGGTATGGGCTGCGGCCCACGTCGCGGAAATGAACGGATCGTTCGGCCAGGTCGCTACCAGAGCGCCTTCGAATCCGCCGTCGTCGATCGTCTTCGCAAGTTCGATCTGCCGCGCGCCGTCCACCGGGTACAACCCGCCGGGGCTCCACGGGTAGTCGCCGTCGGCCTGGGTGAGGTACCAGAAAGTCTTGACGCTCATCAGTTCTGCGCTCCAGCCGGCAGTTCGAAGGATTCGACGCGGGCCCGCGCCCGAATGGTGTCGGCATCGACGGCGTGGAGCGCGTCCAGATAGGCAACCGCAAACGATCCGGGGCCGGTGGAGTTCGCCTCGGCAATCTCGGACGCAACAGCAACGTGGGTGTGGGCTGCAACAAGTCCTTCCAGCGGCGTCTGTGCCACCGCAAGATACGCAGCAACAAGGCCACCCAAGGAGCATCCCGTGCTGGTGACACGGGGAAGAAGTGCACTGCCGCCCGAAATCTTGACGCCGACAACAACGCCGTCACGATCACGTCCGACGACGTAATCAACTGGACCCGAGGCAGATACCGCGTCCGTGTGCTTCAGCAGGGCAAGCGCCGCCGGAACAGCGTCGACCGAATCGGATGCACTGTCGACGCCGCGGGTATCGCCACCGAGACCGGCAAGCGCGATGATCTCCGACGCGTTTCCGCGGATTGCGGTCGGGTGGAACCGAAGGAGGTCAACGGCAATCTCACTGCGCCAGGGCAATCCGCCGACACCGACCGGGTCGAGCACCCACGGTGTACCGGCGCTCTGTGCTGCTTCGGCTGCAACTCGGAAAGCTGCTGCGGTTGCGTCATCCGGTGTTCCGAGATTAACCAGAACCCCTCCGGCGATCGCTGCAAATCCGGCCGCCTCATGGACATTGTCGATATGCGCATTGCTCGCGCCTGCCGCCAAGAGAACGTTGGTCAGAAAGTTGGCGGAGACGATATTGGTCAGTGATTGAACGAGCGGCACCTGCGCACGAAGCGCCTCGAGCGCCGAGGCAACAGTGTCAGCGGAGATGTCAGACATGGAATTTCCTTCGAGAATGTGAGGTCGGTACTGGGCCGGGCGATCAGGACTCGCGACATCGATCGTCTTCGACGGGCCCGGTTCCCGTGACCATCGGCAAGGTGGGATCGGCGGTCCATTCCTCGAGAGAACCGTCGTAGACCTTGATGGCGTCGTACCCGCTCATCACCAGGCCGAGCGCGCTCAGACACGCGGAAACGCCTCCGCCGCAATAGATGATGATCGGTACGGCACTCGCCGACAGTTCCTGCGCACGGACGGAGACATCCGCGGCCGGGCGCATCAATCCGTTGTCGTCCAGCAAGCTTTTTGCCGACAGATTCCGGCTTCCCGGGATGTGCCCACGACGCGAGTATCTGGTCTTCTCGGTTCCGGCAAATTGTTCAGGTGACAACGCACAGACAAGGGTGCCTGCCAAGTCGCCCGCCGAGACCGCGGCGACATCGTCTCGATCAGCCCACAGGTCCAGATCGACAACGTCCCACGGCGCACCAGACTGCGCAGGTGCTCGCTCCTCACCCGATTCGACCGCGAACCCGTGCCACGTCCAGGCAGCCAATCCGCCGTCGAGGATCCGCGCGTCGATTCCCGCGTTGCGCAGCACCCACCACAGCCGCGACGCCCAGGTCATCGAGCCTTGGTCGTAAAGGACGATCGTCGCGCCCTCGCCGATCCCGGCAGCAGCCAGATCGAAAGCCAATTGCTCGGCCGTGGGCTTGGTGAAGTGCAATGAAGCATTGCGGTCGGAGAACGTCGTCATGAGGTCGACGTGTCGAGATCCGGGAATATGCGCGTCCAACCAGCCTTCATAGCCCGATTCGGGGCGGTAATCACCGTCGAATCGTGCGGGCGGGAAATGCACCGTGACGTCGAGAACTACGACGTCGCTGCCAGTCAGCAGCTGCGCCAGCGCCTCACTGCCGATCAACGGCGTGACCGATGTCTGTGTCACCGAAGCACCTCTCCCTAGTTGAACCAACCGAGCAGAAACCAACGCTCACGAACTTAAGTGAGTACTAGCGTATACGCAAGTACTCATGCGTTGTCAGTGGCATAATCAAACACGCTTCACTCACGGAGAAGGAACGGGGAAACATGGGCGTCGAGGAAACCACGACCAGCGCAGAACTACTGGTGCCCGAGGCAGCACTGGGACGTTCCGACCAGACGTCCCGCCAGTACCTTCGGTTGCGCGCCGACATCCTCGATGGCAAGTTTGCCCAGGGCGCCCCACTACACGAAACCCAATTGTGCGAAACCTACGGCGCCTCCCGCACACCTATCCGGGAAGCCCTCAATTGGCTTGCGCACGACGGACTTCTCGAGCGCGCCGCCCGTGGCTTCCGAGTGCGATCCGGAACTCCCGAAGACGTCATCGAAATCTACGCTGCGCGAGTGGCTTTGGAGTCCGAGGCTGCCGGGGCGGCGGCGCTGCGACATACCGAGTTGGACCTTGCGCGCCTCGAAGGCCTTCACGAACAGTGCTGCACGGCAACTGACGGCGCCGCGATTCGGGCCGGTAATTTCAAGTTCCACGAAGCCCTCTGGCAGTCCGCACACAACGCGACGATCACGTCACTCCTGATCCGGTTGACCACGCAATTGCGGATCTACGACAGCGGTCCGCCCTCCAACTACGGTGAACCTGATCTACTGAACTCCGAGCATCAAGACATCCTGAACGCGATACGAAGTCGCGACGAGAAGTCCGCTCGAGTACATATGCGGGCTCACCTCGAACGCAGCCGTGAGCAGCGCATCAAGATGTTTGCAGGTCGCTGACCCACTACACAGCATTAGGCATCAACCCATGCCGGTTCGACGCGATTTCTCTACGCGCTACTGCGGTTGGTCGATCACACTCGACGGCACTACGTCGTAGACCTCTTCAGCCGGTCGCGCCATCACTCGATCAGCCATCTCCTGCTTGAGTACCACCAACCGAGCCTCCTCCTCGGTGCTTCGCCGGGGAGTGCGTGACAGCTCGATGAATTCGTCCACGACGAAGCCCTCACGCAGGATCAGCGTGACACTCTCATCGCGATAGTCGATCTGGAATACATACATTTCCAGCGTAATTCCCCGCTCGGGGCGGGCAAGGGAACCGTCGACGGTGTATCGATCTTCGGTGACTGCGCGAGTGACCAGTTCGACAGTGTCCCGCACTCCAGGGCCACCGTGCGATGTTGTGACGACAAGCTCGCGCCGCTCGACGGGCTCATCCTGCCCCAGGACTCCGAGGGCCCGTTCGAGCACTTTGTAGGCGTGGGCAACACCGCCGGGCGCCAAAGGTCCGTGGTAGCGCAGGGCGTCGGCGAAGGTGAAGTCCAAGGTGGTTCCCTGATCGATCACCGTGAGGCTGTTGGCCATGCCAGAATCCTTGCAGAAAATCGGGCTCTCCGGCACCACTGCCGGAGAGCCCTAATCAAGGACAGTCAAGGACAGGCAGGGTCAGTAGTCGTCCTCGGTGTAAATGATCATGCCGCGCAAGTTCTTACCCGCGAGCATGTCGGCGTAGCCCTCGTTGATCTCCTCGAGTTTGTAGGTTTTGGTCACCAGCTCGTCGAGTTTGAGTGCGCCGCTGCGGTAATGATCGAGCAGCTTGGGAATCTGGGAACGCGGCCCGACGCCTCCGAAGATGGCCCCCTGCAAGCGCTTCTGCAGCAGTGTCAGCTCGAACAGGCTGAGCGTCACCTGCGAATCGGCGTAATGGCCCATGCCGACCACAACAACCTGACCGCCCTTACCGGTGGCACTGAGGGCAGGTTGAATGATGTCGCCGTGAATCTCTCCGACGGTGATCACGGTGACGTCGGCCATCTTGCCCCACGTGAGTTCACCGATCGCGGGGATAGCTTCTTCGAGCGATGCGAAGGTATGTGTTGCGCCGAATTCCTTGGCCTTCTGCCGCTTGAATTCAACCGGGTCGATCGCAACGACAAAACGCGCGCCCGCCGACGCTGCACCCTGCACGGAGTTGATACCGACACCGCCGACACCGATCACCACGACCGTGTCACCGACCTTGGCGCCGCCGATAGCCGTCGCCGATCCCCAACCGGTCGCGACGCCACAGCCGAGCAGCGCTGCCTTGTCGAGTGGGATGTCCTTCTCGATCTTGATCACCGAGGACTCGTTGACCGTCACATACGGAGAGAACGTGCCGAGCAGGCACATCTGAATGACGGGCTCCCCATCGAGCGTGACTCGATACGAATTGTCCGAGATGGACTGTCCGGTAAGCAGACCCGCCCCCTGGTCGCAGATATTCTGCAATCCCTTTGCACACGACGGACAGCGTCCACAGGCCGGAATGAACGCCAGCACAACGTGATCGCCTTCGGTGACGCTCGTAACGCCCGGCCCCACCTTGGTCACCACTCCGGCACCTTCGTGCCCACCCAAGGCAGGATAGAAGGGAAGCGGGCTTGCACCCGTCCGCAAGTGCTCGTCCGAATGGCACAGCCCCGATGCGGCGAGCCGAACCTGCACTTCTCCGGAAATCGGATCCCCCAAGTCGATCTCTTCGATCTCCCACGGCTGACCTGGCGCCTTGACTACTGCTGCCTTGACCTTCACCAGCACTCCTCGAAACTATTCGTGATGCACGGACGACGACGGACCGAATCAGGACTTGTGTCCCCGATCACACTCCACCTACGAGTGTGCCCGATGAGGACCAAAAATATCGCCGCTCAGACGATCACGTTCAGACGCGACAATCCCGTCAACAGAGAAAACAATGCCGCCACCGAGAGACACGGTGACGGCATTGTCGAAAGCACGAGATCTTCGCTCAGACAGCGGTACCGATCGGTCCACGCGCTGCTTCGTACGCCGCACCGACGCGGTACAGACGCTCGTCCGCCATGGCCGGAGCCATGATCTGCAGACCGACGGGCAGATTATCGTCCGCCGAGAGACCCGACGGCACCGACATGGCGCAATGGCCGGCCAGGTTGGTGGGCAGGGTGCAGAGGTCGGAGAGGTACATCGCGAGTGGATCGCCCACCTTCTCCCCCAGCTTCCACGGCGTGAACGGGCTGGTCGGCGAGACCAGAACGTCGACCTGCTCGTACGCCTTGTCGAAATCGCGAGCGATCAGAGTGCGAACCTTCAGGGCCGAGCCGTAGTAGGCCTCGTAGTAGCCCGAGGACAGTGCGTAGGTGCCGATCATGATGCGGCGCTTGACCTCCGGACCGAAGCCGGCAGCGCGGGTGGCTGCCATGACCTGGTCGGCGCTCATGTTGCCGTCGTCGACACGCATGCCGTAACGCATGGCGTCGAAGCGTGCCAGGTTGGACGAGACCTCACTGGGCAGCACCAGGTAGTACGACGCGAGCGCGTACTCGAAGCTCGGGCACGAGACCTCCACAACCTCGGCACCGAGAGCCTTCAGTTGCTCGACTGCAGCGTCGAAGGACGCGATGACGCCGGGCTGGTAGCTGTCGGAGTGCAGCTCCTTCACGACACCGACCTTGACGCCGCGCAGGTCGCCGTTGGCACCTTCACGAGCCGCGGCAACCACCGGACGCACGGGAGCGTCGATGGACGTGGAGTCACGCGGATCATGTCCGGCGATGACCTCGTGCAGGAGCGCGGTGTCGAGCACGGTGCGACCACACGGGCCACCCTGATCGAGGGACGACGCACACGCGACAAGACCGAAACGCGAGACTGTTCCGTACGTGGGCTTGGTGCCGACGGTTGCTGTGACTGCGGCCGGCTGTCGAATGGATCCACCGGTGTCGGTGCCGATGGCCAAGGGCGCCTGACGGGACGCGAGCGCTGCTGCGCTACCGCCGCCCGAGCCGCCAGGGATACGCGTGGTGTCCCACGGGTTACGCGTCGGGCCGTACGCCGAGTTCTCGGTGGAGGAACCCATCGCGAATTCGTCGAGGTTGGTCTTGCCGAGAATCGGAATGCCTGCGGCGCGAAGCTTGCTCGTCAGGGTCGCGTCGTACGGCGCTACCCATCCTTCGAGCATTTTCGACGCACAGGTCGTCGGCATGTCCGTGGTGGTGAAGATGTCCTTGAGCGCAATCGGCACACCGGCGAGGGGTGACACGGGCTCGTTTCCGGCTGCCAGGGAGCTGTCGACTGCAGCGGCGGCTTCGAGCGCCTGCTCACCAGCGACGTGCAGGAAGGCGTGGTACTCGGAGTCGACTGCAGCGATGCGATCGAGGTGCGCCTGGGTGACCTCTACGGAGGACACCTCACGCGAATGGATCTTGTCTGCCAGAACCGAGGCGTCCAGCGTTGTCAGGTCGGCGGTCATTCGCCCTCTCCAAGGATCTGCGGAACGGCAAAGCGATCCTGTTCGACTGCGGGTGCACCGGACAACGCCTGATCCGGGGTCAACCCCGGCACGATGACGTCCGGTCGGGTGACGTTGGTGACGGCATTGGGGTTCGCCATGGGCGGAACGTCGTCGGCCGCAACCTCGGTGACCACCTTGACGTGGTTGAGAATCGAATCCAACTGACCGGCGAACTCGTCGAGTTCTGCCTCGGACAGTGCGAGTCTGGACAGCCGCGCGAGGTGCGCGACCTCGTCACGGGAGATGGCAGGCACCGCGGGGCCCCTTTCGGAAGAGGACGTAATCATTGCCGGTCCAGCCTAGTTGCTCGGCTCAGCAGACTTGTAGTCGCGCCTCGCGTGTCCACCGCCACGTCCGGTTCGACCGAAGTGTTTCGGTCATGTCACAACCTCGTACAGCCGGTGTGACGGGGCCGCGGCGCCGACCATCGACACGGCGACAAGTGCAAAGATGACTTACAGCGCGGGTCACCACGACCCGGGCGAAAACCGAAAGCGAAAGGACGAACGTGTCATACCTGCTCCGCGTCAGTCTGCCCGACCGTCCCGGTAGCCTCGGCGCACTCGCCGTCGCACTGGGTTCCGTCGGAGCCGACATTCTCTCCCTCGACGTCGTGGAGCGAGGCGACGGTTTTGCCATCGACGATCTTGTAGTCGACGTCGAACCGGGAGCGCTACCGGACACTCTCATCACGGCAGCCGAGCATCTCCCCGGCGTATCGGTGGATTCCATCCGTCCGTACGCGGGAATCCTCGACACCCACCGTGAACTCGAACTCATCGACTCCGTCGCCACCGCACAAGACGATCGACTCCAGGTACTCGTGGACGGCGCCCCGCGAGTACTGCGGGTGGGTTGGTCCGTCATCGTCGATATCGGCCCGCAAGGGGCATATCGGGTGGTCGGCAGCTCGGGTGCACCCGAAACTCACGCCACCGAGGTCCCGTGGATGCCCCTCGAGAAGCCGGCCGTCCTCGACGGTGAGGCCGAGTGGGTGCCCGAAGTGTGGCGCGACATGGATACCAGCCTCGCCGCTGCACCCCTGGGCTCGGGTGGTCGCGTCCTGATGCTCGGACGCCCCGGTGGGCCGGAATTCCGGCCGTCGGAGATTGCCCGGCTGGGTTATCTCGCCGGGATCATCGCGACAGTTCTGAGCTGACCACGACAGTTCTGGGTTACTACTCAGGCCAGATCGCGCACCAAGACGGTCAACTCCATGCCCCGGATCGGTTCCCACGCCCGGTCCGGGTCAGGGACAAATCCGTTGCGATCGTAGATACGACGCGCGTCGACCATCTCGGGTTGAGTCGACATGACCACCGAGTGATCGCCACGGTCGTACGCCTCGGCGATCACGGCGCGTACCAAAGCCGTACCCGCTCCCGATCCGCGAGCATCGGGTGAGACTGCAAGCATGCGGAATTCGAGTTCGCCGGACTGCGCGACGTCCGCGAACGGTGTTCCCGGTTCTGCCACGGTGAGCGATCCCACAACGCGGTCACCGAGAACCGCGACCAGCACTCGGCCGTCCTGCGCCCGAGTTGCCGTGTCGCGCAGACGCTCCGCGTACGGGGTTCCTTCGGCAACAAATCCGCCACCCACGTAGGCCTGCACAGTCAGCTCCCCTACCGTGTCGAACTCGTTGGGGAGGATTTCGCGAATCTCGATCATGGCGTCACTATTGCACCCTGCGTGCCGAACTCGGAAATCGCAGAGCGAGGTAGTTATTCGTCCAATTCGGTAGGTGCGACCGCGTCCGGGCCACCTTCGAGCAATCGACGGAAGCCGTCCTCGTCGAGCACGGGCACGCCCAATTCGACAGCCTTGTCGTGCTTGGAACCCGGCGCTTCACCGACAACGACAAACGCCGTTTTCTTCGAGACGGAACCGGCCGCCTTACCGCCGCGCACGAGGATCGCTTCCTTTGCCTGATCGCGGGAGAACGTCTCGAGGGAACCGGTGACCACGATGGAGAGGCCCTCGAGATTGCGCGGAATGGAATCGTCTCGCTCGTCCTCCATCCGCACTCCAGCGGCCGCCCACTTGTCCACGATCTGCTGATGCCAGTCCACCGAGAACCACTCGACCACCGCAGCAGCGATCGTGGAACCGACGCCGTCGACAGCTGCCAGCTGCTCCATCGACGCTTCCCGAATGCGTTGCAGCGAACCGAATTCGCCCGCCAACGCTCGCGCGGCCGTTGGACCGACATGCCGAATCGACAGTGCCACAAGCACTCTCCACAACGGCTTGTCCTTGGCCGAATCCAGGTTGGCCAGCAAGCGTTTTCCGTTGGCCGAGAGCGCTCCGGCGTTGGTCCGGAAGATCGGTACACCGATCAGAGTGTCGGCGTCGAGTGAGAAGAGATCTCCTTCGTCGTCGATGGCCTTCGCTTCGAGAAGACCGGTCGCTGCCTCGTATCCGAGCACCTCGATGTCGAAGGCACCGCGGCCGGCAACGTGGAAAACCCGCTCCCGCAGCTGCGCCGGGCAGTGCTGCTGATTGGGGCAGCGCACGTCCACGTCGCCCTCTTTTGCGGGCGCCAGCAATGTGCCGCATTCCGGGCAGTGCGTCGGCATGACAAACTCGCGCTCGGTTCCGTCGCGGACGTCGGCGACCGGTCCGAGAACCTCGGGGATGACATCGCCGGCCTTACGCAGCACCACGGTGTCACCGATCAACACACCCTTGCGCTTGACCTCGCTGCCGTTGTGCAGCGTGGCCAACGACACAGTGGAACCGGCTACCGTCACCGGTTCCATGTACGCAAACGGCGTCACACGTCCGGTTCGTCCGACGCTGACCCGAATGTCGAGAAGCTTGGTTGTGACCTCCTCGGGCGGGTACTTGTACGCGATCGCCCAACGCGGCGCTCGTGACGTGGTGCCGAGACGGCGATGCAACGACATTTCGTCGACCTTGACCACCAGGCCGTCGATCTCGTGCTCGACGTCGTGGCGATGTTCGCCCCAGTACTTCATCTTTTCCACCACGGCGTCCGCTCCGACAACCCGTGACGTGTGCGTCGACACCGGCAGACCCCACGCGGCGAGCGCAACATAGGCGTCGTACTGCGACGCGGGCTCGAAACCCTCCATGCGGCCGAAACCATGACAGATCATGCCGAGTCGTCGACGCGCCGTCACCGCGGGATTCTTCTGGCGCAACGATCCGGCGGCCGAGTTACGCGGGTTTGCGAAGGGCGCCTTGCCTTCTGCGACCAACGACGCGTTGAGTGCGGCAAAGTCCTCGAGCCGAAAGAACACCTCACCGCGCACTTCGAGCACGCTGGGGATCGGATACTCGTCAGTCGCGGTGAGGTACTCCGGGATGTCGTTGATCGTCAGCGCGTTGAGGGTGACCAATTCGCCCGTGCGGCCGTCGCCACGGGTGGCAGCCCGCACGAGCTTGCCGTTCTCGTACACGAGGTTGAGCGCAACGCCGTCGATCTTGACCTCACAGAGGTAATGCAGATCCGGACCGGTTTCCTGCTCTACCTTGGCAATCCAGCCGCGCAGTTCGGACTCGTCGAAAACGTTGTCGAGGCTGAGCATGCGCTCGAGGTGATCGACCGAGGTGAAATCCGTAGCGAACCCACCGCCCACCAACTGTGTCGGTGAGTCAGGAGTCCGCAAGTCCGGATACTGCTCTTCGAGGGCATTGAGCTGGCCGAGCAGCGTGTCGAATGCGCCGTCCGAGATGGTCGGTGCATCACGAACATAGTAGCGGAACTGATGCTGACGGACCTCCTCGGCCAGCTCCATCCACTGCTCACGCGCCTCGTTGGGCGCAGGCTGCACGGTTCCCTCGGTGGTTTCACTCACAAGACAAGAGAATATCGGTTCTCACCGACAGAACAGCACCGCGAGTCAGAACGCCGAAGGATCGTCCACCAAAGCGTTGCTGACGTCGGTGCACACCTTCAGCGCCGTGCGGGCGTAGTCGAGGCCGGCGCCGGCCAGACCGCATCGCGGGGTCACCGCCACCTGCGTCTGCAGCAGCTCCCGCGAGAACCCGAGACGATCGATCAGCGTCACTGCAGGCATCGCGCATTCTTTCCACGTGAGCGGCTTCTCGGGCGCCGTGGACGGAACCAGACCCAACGCCAACTGCTTGCCGGCATCGAACAACTGGCCGATACCGTCCAGGTCGCGCGAGGAAATCAGCGACAGGTCGAAGCTCACGGCACTGGCCTTGCTGCGTCGCAGCAGCTCCCACGGGAGATCCGCGCTGCAACTGTGCACGATGGTCGGCAATCCGCAGCCCTCGATGGCCGAGTCCAGAATCGCCAGAGCTTCCGGTTCGGGGAGCGCCGGAACACTCTCCATTCTCGTACGTCCTGGCAGAGATCCCGCGAGCACAGCAGTCATCTGCGGTTCGTCGAGTTGAATGATCACGCGGGCACCCGTGCGGCGGGTCACCTCGGCGGCGTGACGGGCCAACCCCTCACCCAGCGATTCGGCGATGTCCCGCAGTGCTCCGCGATCCACGAGCACACGTGAACCGTTTGCGACCTCGATCTCGGCGCCGAGCGTCAGCGGGCCGGCAGCCTGCAGTTTGATCACGTGATCTCCGCCGACCAGCCGCGCTGCTTCCCAGGCTTCCTCGAGGGCGTCGAGATCCTGGTTCAGGAAGTCCTCGGCGCGCTTCGCGATGTTGCCGCGCCGGGGCACAACCCGGTACGAGCGCGTCGACGCGTCGAGGTTGATGTCGACGAGGATGGCACCGGTTCGGCCCACTGTGTCTGAGCCGAGACCGCGTGCCGGCAGTTCCACCAGGTGCGGAAATCCGCCGAGCTCACCGAGGATGGTGGCGGCACTTTCCCGGGCATCCGTGCCCGGCCAGGATCCGATTCCGGTGACCAGGCCACCGATGGAAACCTGCTGTGTCACAGTGCGTTCGGCTCGGATTCGGTTCCGGCGATAGTGCCGCTGCCGAGTACCTGATCGCCCAGTTCACTGTCGGGACGGTACAAAACCACTGCCTGCCCCTTCGCGACGCCGGTCAGCGGTTCACGCAAGGAAATCGTGATGCCGCCTTCTGAAGTGCCGTCATCGACTGCCTCTGCCACTGCTTGCGCCAGTCCGCCATGAGCCCGAACCTGCACCATGCACTCGACCGGGCCTTCGGGAGCCTGACCGGAAGTCCAGATCGCACGCTGCGCTGCGATAGCCCACACATCGAGATTCTTGGCCGATCCGACTCGGACAGTGCCGGTTTCGGGTTCGATCGACGTGACGTACCGCGGGCGGCCGTCGACTGCCGGACCTTCGACGCCCAGTCCCTTACGCTGACCGATCGTGAAGCCGTGCACGCCGTCGTGCGCGGCCAGGACCTCACCCGAATCGGCGTCGACGACGCTTCCCGGGCGAACACCGATGCGGGCGCCGAGGAAAGCCCGGGTGTCGCCGGTCGGAATGAAGCAGATGTCGTGGCTGTCGGGCTTGTTCGCGACGGCAAGCCCGCGCTCGGCGGCCTCTTCGCGGATCTGCTCCTTCGGTGTGTCACCGATCGGGAACATCGCGCGCGAAAGCTGCGCTGCTGTCAGAACTCCCAGGACGTACGACTGATCCTTGTCGGAGTCGACTGCGCGGCGCAGAACGCCGTCTTCGAGCCGGGCGTAATGGCCTGTGGCAACGGCGTCGAATCCGAGCGCAACCGCACGATCCGCGAGAGCGGTGAACTTGATCTTCTCGTTGCAGCGCAGGCACGGGTTCGGCGTCTCACCCGCGGCGTACGACGCCACAAAATCGTCGATCACGTCCTCTTTGAAGCGATCCGCAAAGTCCCAGACGTAGAAGGGAATTCTTAGAACGTCGGCGGCGCGCCTGGCATCGCCCGCGTCTTCCTTGGAACAACATCCACGCGAACCCGTGCGCAATGCGCCAGGTGCCGTCGACAACGCCAGATGAACTCCCACGACGTCGTGGCCGGCGGCAACTGCGCGGGCGGCGGCAACTGCGGAGTCGACGCCTCCGCTCATGGCTGCGAGTACTCGCATCAGCGATCCCCTCCACGCGATACGGCACCGGCAAGACCGGCGGCCCGAGCGCGCTCTACTACTTGTGGCAGCGCTGCGATGAGCGCATCCACATCGGTGACACTCGACGTATGTCCGAGTGAGAATCTCAAGGAGCCGCGCGCGGTCGACGGTTCGACGCCCATCGCGATCAGCACGTGACTGGCCCGGGCAACACCTGCGGTGCATGCCGAACCGGTAGAGCATTCGATACCCGCAGCGTCGAGGAGCATCAGTAGCGAGTCTCCTTCGCAGCCGGGGAAAGTGAAGTGCACGTTGCCTGGCAGACGATCCGAACCGGTCGGGCCGTTGAGCACGGAGTCGGGAAGAATCCGGAAAATGCCCTCGATCAAACGGTCGCGTAGCTCTGCCAATTCCCGTGCGCTGGAGTCGATGTGCGCGGTGTTCTCGCGCAGCGCAGCGGCCATGCCCACCACACCGGCGGTATCCGGGGTTCCCGAACGAAGATCGCGCTCGTGTCCACCGCCGTGCAGGAGCGGCACACACGGAACCTGACGCCCCAGCAGCAGTGCGCCGACGCCGTGCGGCCCGCCGAACTTGTGTGCCGCAATACTCAGAGCAGAGAGCTTGCTTGCGGCAAAATCGACCGGCAACTGGGCAACGGCCTGGACCGCGTCACTGTGCATCGGGATTTCGAATTCCGCTGATACCTCGGCTAATTCGAGGATCGGCATGATGGTGCCGACCTCGTTGTTCGCCCACATGATCGTGACGAGTGCAACCTCGTCTGCGTGCACCGACAGCTCGTCTCGCAAAGCCTGCGGGTCGACTACGCCGTTGGCGTCCACCGGCAACCAGGTGACCTGGGCACCCTCGTGCTTTTCGAGCCACTCCACGGTGTCGAGAACCGCGTGGTGCTCCACCGAGCTCGCCAGGATCCGGGTGCGCCTCGGGTCGGCGTCGCGGCGCGCCCAGAAGATGCCCTTGACTGCCAGGTTGTCGCTCTCGGTGCCACCGGACGTGAAGATGACCTCCGACGGCCGAGCACCCAGGCAGGCCGCGATCGACTCGCGCGATTCCTCGACACGGCGGCGCGCAGCCCGGCCGGAGCCGTGCAACGAGGACGCATTGCCCACGGTTGTGAAGATATCGGTCATCGCCTCGATAGCAGCTGCCGTCATCGGTGTGGTGGCGGCATGATCGAGGTACACCGGAAATGCGGTGTCAACACGGTGTGCAGGCAGAGTCATGGCCTGACCAGGATAGCCCAGCACGACGGGTCGCTTCGCGCCGCTTACCCGGCTAGGCGAACATCTTCTGGCCTTGCGGTGATCCGCAACTCCAGATCGGGCACCAGAGCGGTTGTGCCTCGTACTGCCCGCTCACACCGCTTCGCAAGCTCTCGCCGGCACTCCCCGGCCTCTTCCAGTGGCGCCAATCGGACCTCGACCTCCACATTTTTCTGACGCAGAATTCGCCCGATGGATTGCCCGATTGTCTCGCTGCCGACAAAACACGGTCCGGTACACAGGGAACCGTCGGTGTTGGCGTATCGAATCGCCATGGGCTGGACCGGGCACTGCGAATCGACCGCAGCCTGGAACATCGCCGGACGGAATCCGCCGTACGCCCGCCCGCACCAGGTCGTTCCCTCCGGAAAGGCCATGACGCGCACGCCGCGTTCCAGACGCTCGCGCACAGTTTCCACGACATCGGGCAGCTCACGGAGCCGAGCGCGATCGATCGGCACAACTCTCATCCGACGTGACAACGATCCCAGGACGGCCCACTCGAGCAGATCCGACCGGGCGACGAAGTTCGCGGGCGCAACAGCGCTCGCAACCAGCACGTCCGTCCAGGACACGTGGCCGGCGACCACCAGCACGCCATCCGGTTCCGGCCTGCCCAATCGTTGATCGTCGACGCTCAGTTTCATGCCGAGGCAGCGGAGCAGCATGCGCGAGTACGCGCGCTGCAGCCCTGCCCGCCAGGATCGCGGCAGTAACCAGCCCGCCGAGAGAACCGGCGCAGTCAACAACGCGCAGCCGACCAACACCGCTCGAATCGCCGCCGTGATATTCGACACACGCGCCGGATCGGGCGGCAGACACCCGTCACCGCAGGGGCTCGACGGCACCCAGTACGGGGTCATCCCACGAGCCCTTGCTGGGTTGACGCCGCCGATCGAAGCCGATCGAGGTACCGCGTGTTCGCCGAGTGCAGACCTTGCAGCGCAACAAAATCCGCGACGCCGAACGCGGGATCGTAGGCGGGTTCACCGCAGATCACCGCGCCCATGCGCAGATATCCCCGCAGCAGGGGCGGCATGGTCACACGCGGTGGTGGTGCGATCTGATCCAGTGTGCGGCCGCCGAGCACGACGGGATTGCGCGGAGTAGCCCGCCGCTCCAGTGGACTGGCGTGCTTGTTCATCACAAAATCGCGTACCCCGCGAACTTCCGCGCCGGGAACGGCACCGGGGTGCGGGGCGATCGGCACGGAAACGCACCCCATCACCCATTCGTGTCCGGTCAGTTCGAGGTACTGCAGAATCCCGGACCACATGAGTCCGAGCACCGATCCGTTGCGATGCGCCGGATCGACACACGCGCGGCCCATTTCGACTACGCGACGCCCCACCGGATCGAGAGCAGAGATGTCGAATTCCGTTGCGGTGTAATACCCGCCCGCTCTGGCTGCGGCATCCGGGGTGAGCATGCGGTAACACCCGACGTAATCGCCGGTGAGGTCGTCGCGGACCAGAATGTGGTCACAGAAATCGTCGAACGCATCTGCGTCGAGCTCGAAAGGTGAAGCGGGAATCGCGAATCCGGGCTCGGAGACGAATACCCGGTATCGAAGGCGCTGTGCGGCCACTCGATGTTCACGGTCGGAGGAGACGATCAGGGAATATCTCGGCGCGGTGACCTCACGGCCGAGATTGTCACTCGCGGGGCGAAGGACTGACGTAATTGTCATGCGCCAGGTTTATCGACCGGACGCGACGGCGTGGCATCAGCAAGGTGACGGGCCGATGCAGGCCGGGTGAATAAAGCACTGTGCGCCTTCATCAACCGCGGGGGGTTGACAAAGGCGCACAGTAGATGATGCTTTTTAGCCCTTGTGAGTCTTCACAGCCTCGGTGAGCTGCGGTGCGACGTTGAACAGGTCGCCCACGATGCCGAAGTCGGCGATCTCGAAGATGGGTGCCTCTTCGTCCTTGTTGACCGCGACGATGGTCTTGGACGTCTGCATGCCGGCGCGGTGCTGGATGGCACCGGAAATGCCGAGTGCGATGTACAGCTGCGGGGAGACCGTCTTACCGGTCTGACCGACCTGGAACTGTCCGGGGTAGTAACCCGAGTCCACAGCGGCACGCGAGGCGCCGACTGCAGCGCCGAGGGAATCGGCAAGCTCTTCGACGACGGAGAACTTGTCCGCGCTGCCGACGCCACGTCCACCGGAAACCACAACGCTGGCTTCGGTGAGCTCGGGGCGGTCGCCACCGACGATGGGCTCACGCGAGGTGACCTTGACGGCACTCTCGTCCTGAGCCGGAACCTCGACAGCGATCTGCTCGCCTGCGCCGGCCTGCGGAGCTGCTTCGACGGCGCCCGGACGAACCGAGTAGACGGGGACGTCGCCGTTTGCCTTGGCCTCGACGGTGAACGCGCCACCGAAGATGGAGTGGACGCCGGTTCCGTCGGCCTTGATCTCGATGACGTCGGTCAGCAGACCGGAGCCCAGACGTGCGGCCAGACGACCGGCAACCTCTTTGCCCTCGGTGCCGGCTGCGGTGATGACCGCTGCCGGGCTGGTGGACTCGACGAGTGCGGCAAGAACGTCGACCTTGGGGGTGACGAGGTAGCCCTCGATGTCGTCGGACTCGGCGACGTAGATCTTCTCTGCGCCGGCTGCTGCCAGTGCGTCGGCGAGCTTGGCTGCGGTGCCCGCGGGGCCGGCGACAACTGCCGACGGCTCACCGAGTGCGCGTGCAGCGGTGATGAGTTCGGTGCTGACCTTCTTCAGTGCACCTTCTGCGTGCTCTACGAGCACAAGTACTTCTGCCATGACTTAACTCTCCCTGAGTTTTTCTGCTGGTTGCCTAGAAGGGCGCGATCAGATGACCTTGTTGCTGACGAGGTACGCGGCAATCTTGGTGCCGCCGTCTCCCTCGTCGGCGATGCGCTCACCAGCGGTGCGGGGGGGCTTCGGAGTGGAGGAGGTCACGGTCGTGCCGGCGTTGGCGACACCCACGGTCTCCGGGTCGACACCGAGGTCGGCCAGCGTGTAGACGAGAACTTCCTTCTTCTTCGCGGCCATGATGCCCTTGAAGGAGGGGAAGCGGGGCTCGTTGATCTTCTCGGTGACCGAGACGATTGCGGGCAGCGAAGCCTCGAGGCCGAAAACGCCCTCATCGGTCTCGCGCTCACCGGTGACGGTGCCGTCGGCGACGACGAGCTTGCGCAGCTGCGTGAGCTGCGGAATGCCCAGGTACTCGGCAATGATGGCCGGAACAGCGCCGACGCGGCCGTCTGTGGCCTCGTTACCGGCGATGATCAGGTCAGCAGGCTCTTCGTTCTCGAACGTGATCTGTCCGAGTGCGGCTGCGAGGGTCCACGCGGTCTGGATGGCGTCGGAGCCGTGCAGTGCGGGGTCGTTGATGTGGACAGCCTTGTCGGCGCCCATCGACAGTGCCTTGCGGATAGCGTCGGTGGCGCGGTCGGGGCCTGCGGACAGCACCGTCACCTCACCGCCCTGAGCTTCCTTGATGAGGAGTGCTTCTTCGACGGAGCGCTCGTTGATCTCGTCGAGCACTGCGTCGGCGGCTTCACGGTCAAGCGTGTAGTCGCCGTCGGTCAGCTTGCGCTCGGACCATGTGTCGGGGACCTGCTTGATCAAAACAACGATATTCGTCATGGGTCTTCGTCGACCTCCTGTGTGTAATTCACCTGATAAATCGTCTGTGTTGCTACGCGCAGGCCGAGGGATTCCGCAAATGGATTTCTCGTCTCACGTCGGCTGTGCGTTAGATTACCTCACGTTAAGTTACCCGTCGGTAACTTAACGTGGAACCACCCTCACCATAACGGCACGGAGTGCAAATTATCGCTGTGATCTGGACCACGTGAACACGTTCTATCCGTTTGGCACTAATCTCCCAGAGGTGAGTGAAACAAGTGTCAGCAACCACGAGGACGCACCCCTGCCCCTGACGGGCGAACGAACTGTGCCGGGAATTCCCGAGGAGAACTACTGGTTCCGGCGCCACGAAGTTGTCTACCGCGCGTTGCTGGAACGATGCACCGATCGCCGCGTACTCGAAGCCGGATCCGGAGAAGGCTACGGCGCCAACATGATTGCCGATGTCGCCACAAAGGTCACCGGCCTCGATTACGACATCTCCGCCGTCGAGCACGTCCGCGCTCGTTACCCCCGCGTCGAGATGGTGCACGGCAATCTCGCCGAATTGCCACTCGAAGACAACTCGGTGGACGTAGTAGTGAACTTCCAGGTAATCGAGCACCTGTGGGACCAGGGACAATTCCTGCGCGAGTGCTTCCGAGTCTTGGCTCCTGGCGGCGAACTTCTCATCAGCACCCCCAACCGGATCACCTTCTCCCCCGGCCGGGACACACCCCTCAACCCGTTTCACACCCGCGAACTCAACGCAGACGAGATGACGGAACTGCTGGTCGACGCCGGATTCCGCGTCCAACTCATGACGGGTGTCCATCACGGCCCGCGACTGAAGGACCTCGACGCCAAACACGGCGGATCGTTCATCAATGCGCAGATCGACCGTGCCCTCGCCGGTGAGCCATGGCCTGCGGACCTGACCCGCGACGTCGAAGGCATCACTGTCGACGACTTCACGCTCACCGTCCCCGACATCGACGCGAGCCTCGACCTCGTCGCAATCGCAGTGAAAGACGCCGCAGTGAAAGATCCCGCCGAGTGAGTAACGCAACACCCGTCCGAGAACCGGGGATGTTTGCCCTGGTCCTGCACTCGCACCTGCCGTGGCTCGCCAACCACGGGCGGTGGCCCGTCGGCGAAGAATGGCTCTACCAGTCGTGGGCCGGGTCGTACCTCCCCCTCACCGCGGCGCTACGACGCCTCGCCGACGAAGGTCGATCCAACCTACTGACGCTGGGAATCACGCCGGTACTCGCGGCGCAGCTCGACGATCCGCACTGCCTCGCCGGGATGCACCACTGGCTCGGCAACTGGCAGATCCGCGCGCACGAAGCAGCCGGCATGCCAGACGCGGCGCACCGTGAGCTCGGCGCGCGCGAGCACCGGGCGTCTGCGGAGGCGTTGGAAGACTTCGAAACCCGTTGGCAGCACGGCGCTTCCCCGGTTTTCCGTGATCTCATCGACCGCGGCGCCTTCGAACTGCTCGGGGGCCCGTTGGCTCATCCGTTCCAGCCGCTTCTCGATCCGCGGTTACGCGCGTTCTCCCTCCGCGAGGGACTCGCCGACGCTCAGGCGCGGTGGAACCACACCCCGACCGGAATCTGGGGACCCGAATGCGGGTACACCCCGGGCATGGAACGCGGGTACGCCGAAGCCGGCGTCACACACTTCATGGTCGACGGCCCCGCCCTGCGCGGTGACACCACCCTCGGCCGCCCGGTCCGCGACTCCGATGTTGTGGCCTTCGGCCGCGACCTGCAGGTCAGCTATCGCGTCTGGTCCCCGAAATCCGGATATCCCGGCCACGGCGCGTACCGAGATTTCCACACGTACGACCATGAGACCGGTCTGAAGCCGTCCCGTGTCACCGGCCGAACCGTCGATTCCGCCGACAAAGCTCCCTACGATCCGGACCTTGCAGCGGCCGCGGTCGACAAACATGTTGCCGACTTCGTCGAGGCCGTCCGTGCGCGCCTTCGGTCGGAATCCGCGCGCATCGGGCGCGACGCACTGGTGGTCGCGGCGTTCGACACCGAACTGTTCGGGCATTGGTGGCACGAGGGTCCGCAGTGGCTCGAAAAGGTACTGCGCGCCCTACCCGAGGCGGGCATCCGCGTCGGAACCCTAGGCGATGCGCAGGCCGCCGGCTACGTGGGTGAGCCTGTGCAACTGGAGGATTCGTCGTGGGGATCAGGCAAGGACTGGCGCGTGTGGGCCGGCGACCAAGTCAGTGATCTCGTGCAACTCAACACCGAGGTTGTCGACACGGCACTGAATGCGGTGGACAAGTCTCGTGGACACGACAATGCCCCCGGACGTCCGGAACTGCGAAACCGAGTAAACGATCAGGTGCTTCGGGAGACACTGATGACGGTGTCGAGCGATTGGGCGTTCATGGTGAGCAAGGATTCCGCAGCGGGATACGCGCGCGAACGCGCACACAAGCACGCCCACGCAACCAGGGAGATCGCCGAAGCCGTGGTCTCCGGCAAGGATGCGGTTGCCACCCGCCTCGCCGACGGCTGGAATCGCGCGGACGGACTGTTCCCCGGCCTCGACGCGCGCCGTCTGCCCCAGACAGAACTGCCAAACGGGAGCATCTCGTGAAAATTCTCATCGTGTCGTGGGAGTACCCCCCGGTTGTGGTCGGCGGACTGGGTCGGCACGTCCACCATCTCGCCACCGAACTGGCCGCTGCCGGGCACGAGGTGGTTGTTCTGTCGCGTCGCCCGTCCGGTACCGACGCGTCGACGCACCCGACCCTCACGCACATCTCCGAAGGCGTGCTTGTGGTCGCGGTTGCCGAGGACCCAGCACACTTCGTGTTCGGCGAGGACATGCTCGCCTGGACACTCGCGATGGGTCACGCGATGGTCCGAGCCGGAACGGCGCTGCACAAGCCTGGCGTTGGCGAAGGCTGGCAGCCTGACGTGGTTCACGCCCACGACTGGCTGGTTGCTCACCCCGCAATCGCCCTGGCCGAATTCTACGACGTACCACTGGTTTCCACGCTCCACGCGACCGAAGCGGGCCGGCACAGCGGCTGGATCTCCGGACGCATCAACCGTCAGGTCCATTCCGTCGAATGGTGGCTGGCCAACGAATCCGACGCTCTCATAACATGTTCCGCGTCGATGCAGGACGAGGTTACCGAACTCTACGGCCCCGCACTGCCGCCGGTTACAGTCATCCGCAACGGAATCGACTTGACCACGTGGAACTTTCGCGAACGCGCACCTCGATCCGGGCCACCGAAACTGCTCTTTGTCGGACGCCTCGAATACGAGAAGGGTGTCCAGGACGCCATTGCCGCGCTACCGCGAATCCGTCGTAGCCACCCCGGCACCACGCTCGCTATCGCGGGCGAGGGCACTCAGTTCGGCTGGCTCGCCGAACAGGCGCGCACCCATCGCGTCGTGCGGTCCGTCAGTTTTCTCGGCAACCTCGACCACACCGAACTCCTGAGTTGGCTGCACGGCGCCGACGCCATCGTCCTGCCGTCGCGGTACGAACCGTTCGGCATCATCGCTCTCGAAGCCGCAGCGGCCGGTACACCGCTGATTACCTCTACTGCAGGCGGATTGGGCGAAGCGGTGGTCGACGGCGTGACCGGCATGTCTTTCCAACCCGGCGATGTTGCGGGACTGACATCGGCCGTACGCGAAGTACTCGACGATCCGGCCGGAGCTCAGGAACGCGCCGTCGCAGCCCGGGCGCGCCTCACCTCGGACTTCGACTGGCACCAAGTGGCCGAAGAAACCGCGCACGTGTACGCGGGAGCCAAGCGTCGGGTGCGCCATCCACTGGCCCGCCCGGTGATTCCGGAGCGTCCGCTACCCGGCCGCTGACGTGAACCGCATCCGTGCGTCGCCGAGCAAATGGCCCGGCGGCAGGATGCGGCCACACAGCACCATCAGCAAGTCCTGTGCGGCGCCGTGTACTTCGGCGCCCGCGCCGAATTCCCAGTCCCGGTCGTCAGCGCGCAGACGTACGCCTTCGAGGTCTGCGCCGAAGTACTTCACGTTCTTGGGTGACAAGCCGCCCAGAACACGGCTGAGGCGGTCGTCCGGCACGACATAGTCGTCGCTGAGCGCTACGCGGATGTCCTGGCCGTGAATGACGTCGTGGGACAGCGCCCCGTCGAAGCCACCACCGGGCGGCTTCCAGGGGTATGCAACGTGCTCGCGCAGGGAGCCCAGCAGCTGCTGTTCGGTCAAGTCGCGTGCATCCGCGAGTGCACGGCGATTGGACATGCGGTTGAAGTTGCCGCGCGATTTCACCATTTCGAGAACGAATCGCGAAGCGGGATAGCGGTACGGCATGGTGATGTGCGCGACCACTTCACGCACACGCCACCCCTCACACAGTGAGGCGGTGTCCCATTGCGCAGCGGTAAGACTGTCCAGGAAGGTCACCAACTCGCGTCGGTGCTCCACAACCCAATCGGGTGTCTGTTCACTCATGCCGCACTCCCCTCCCGAGCGTCATGCTCTACTTCTTGACAGATTTGTCCGCCTCGGCTGCTGCCTTCTTCCGTGCGATGTCTTCGAGGGCCGCGATGTACTCGGCGCGATCCGCTGCGCCCGCTTCCCAGTCGGCCTTACGGTTCTTGACGACCTTGGCCGGGGAACCGACGGCGATGCTGTAGTCCGGGATGTCGCCCTTGACCACGGCGTGCGCCCCGAGAACACAACCCCGACCGACGCGGGTGTTACGCAAGACGCTGACCTTCGCGGCAACCCACGTGTCCGGACCGATGCGCACGGGACCCTTCACGATGCCCTGGTCCTTGATGGGTGTGTTGACGTCGTCCATGCGGTGGTCGAAGTCGCAGATGTAGCACCAGTCGGCAACCAGCGTCGAGGCGCCAATTTCGATGTCGAGGTACGTGTTGACGACGTTGTCCTTGCCGAAGACAACCTTGTCACCGATGCGAAGGGAGCCTTCGTGGCAGCGGATCGCGTTGCCGTCGCCGATGTGGACCCAGCGCCCGATTTCGAGGCGGGACAGATCGGGAGTCGAGTGAATTTCGACGTTCTTGCCGAGAAACACCATGCCGCGCAGAATCACGTGCGGATTGGCCATCTTGAACTTGGCAAGACGGTAGTACCGCACCAGGTACCAGGGTGTATATGCCTTGTTCGCCAGAACCCATTTGAGGGAATCAACGGTCAGGAACTTGGCCTGATCGCTGTCGTTTCGGCGTGATCCCCGCCACCGAGTGCGCAACGGTGCGCCCCACATGCTCGTCATGAGTATTCAGACTACGGGCAGTCGACGCACCGACCCTCGGGGTGTGCCCCGTCACGTTGCCTACGGCGGGATAGTCTCTGGTCCGAACTACTTTCGCAAGCGGCAGGGAGATGTGAGATGCGGCGGGTCCTACGGTCGTCCGTGATGGTGATGGCGGCGATCGCTACGGTGATGGCTGCCGGGTGCGGAAGCGAGAGTTCCGTCGTCGACCGCTACGCAACTACCGGTTGGCCGGCGATGCACGCCGACGCCCGAAACAGCGACACCAGCGAGGTCACGGGATCTCGCGATCTCGAGTTCGCGTGGTCGCGTCCGCTCGGCGGCCCCATTGCCGCGTATGCGTCCGTGGGAGCAAACGGACAGAGTTTCGTGACGGCGCGCGCCGAGAACGGCTGCAACCTCTTCTCGTTCCAGCTCGATACCGGCCGCAAGGTGTGGTGCACCCGGATGAACGACGGTGTTGCCGCGTCGACGCCCATCGTGGACACCGCGACCAACGTCTACGTGGGTGAGAGCGGCGCAATGGCGTCGTACACCCGCAATGGCCAGTTGCGTTGGCGCACACTTGTTGTCGGCACTCCCCTCTCGGCACAGTTCACGGGCGACGGCAATCTCCTGTTCATCACCCAGCTCGGCCAGATCAATGTGCTCGATCCCCAGACCGGCGCCAAGGTTGTCTCGTCGTTCAATCTGATTCCGCCGCCGACGTTCGATCAGCAGACCAACGCCGAACTCATTCCCGACAACCAGGGACTCAACGAGTGCTTCCTCGGCACGTCGGGCTGCCCGGTGGCAAACACTCCCGCAATCGACCTGGAAAGCGGCACGTTCTACTTCACGTTTTACGGACCCAACTCCCAGGCCGCCGATCTGGTCGCCATGAAGTACACGGGCGGCGACAACCCGTCGATCACTCCCGAGTGGTCCACCGACGCGCTGCCCGGTGGAACGGCGTCGAGCCCAGACCTGTCGAAGGACGGAAAAACCGTCTACACCACCGACAACAACGGCACCCTGTGGGCGATCGATGCCGGAACCGGCGACACCGTGTGGAGTTACGACATCGGCTTCAACTCTGCGGGCAGCCCGTCCACCTCCGACGACGGGTTGATCATCCCCGCCGGCGCTGCCGACGGTCACCTGCTTGCCGTCCAGGACAAGGGCGATCACGCCGAACTCGTCTGGGAGCGCAAGGATCTACTGCAGTTGGGTGTTCCCGCCCAAACTGCCGGGGACACCGGGTACGCCGTCGTCCGCGAAGGTGACAACGGGCTGAGCCTGGTCACGTTCGACACCCGATCCGGTGAAACCGTGGCCCAGAACACCCTGCCGGGAGCGGTCGGCTTCACCGTCGGCACCTCCATCGGCCCGAACGGTGAGGTGTTGACGCCCAGCGCAATCGGTGAGCTGTTCGTCTTCAAGTGAGCTAGCGCGACGCCTCACAGATGAAGGCCGATGCCGAGCGCCCGATCCGCACGATCACCACACTCAGCGACACGGAACCCTTGAGTTTGAGCCGCGGGCGCAGCACTGCCGGATCGACGTCGACACCACGAACCAGGATCTCGGCGACGCCGCAGTCGCGCTTCGAGAGAGTCTGCTTCAACAGCTTTTCGGAGTACTTGATCTGTTCGAGAATCCGGAATCCGCGAACACCATCGGGGACACTGTTTCCGGTGAGATACGCAATCCGCGGGTCCAGTTGCCACAGACCATGTCTGGCCGCGTAGTGACGCACCAGGCCCGCCCGAACGACGGCGCCGTCCGGGTCGATGATCCACTCCCCCGGTTCCTGCTCGGGGATGGTGTCGTCCTCCGCGTCGGTCACCGACCAGCCGGTGCCGTCGGACCGCAAGACCGATGCCCGACGCGTCACACCCGCCTCGGCAAGTCCCGCCGACCACAGACAAGCCTCTTTGACTCCCCCGTCGAGTGAGACGACCTCGACCTCGCCGTCCCAGCCGAGATTGTCGAAATCGAGTCCGGGAGCGCACTTCACGGCGATGTCGCGGCCGTCGTACGCATCGAGCAGATCCGGGAGCGGCGGCATCAATGCGGCCGGATCGTGCGTTCGTCGCCCACCCGAACGGCGTGCCGGGTCGGCAAGGATCACGGTGCCGCGCGTTGTCGGAAACAACGCGTCAGCCCGCAGCAGCGCCGCCGACGGCACGTTGTGACGGGCCATCGCCAATCGGACGCCGTCGATGTCGCTACCGATTACCCGATCCGCAACGCCGGTGAGCGCGTGCAGTTCCGCACCGATCGAACACGTCACGTCGTGCACGTTACGACCGGCAAGTCGCTGCGCTCGAAGATCTGCGACAGCTGACGGGGTAGCCTGCTGCATCGCGTCGTCGGTGAACAACCAGCCCCCGCTGCCGGGAAGTTTTGCAGCCGCCTTTCGGCGCAGCAGGACCGTGTCGACAAGCGCGGGCATGTGGCCACCGAAACGCGTACGCGCCCGGCCGATGTCGGCCAGACGCGTACGCGTGGACAGCTCGAACTGTTCCATCTCGGCCAATGCCGCTATGCCGGAATCACTTTCCAGATAGGCGACGTCGGCGAGGGTGAAGTCATAGCCCAATGTCTTGTATACCCGGTATTAGTTGCCGGGCTTTACGCCGGTGATCATGACGTTGTAGAAGAAGCCGCGGGGTACGACGTGGCGCAGAATCTTCTCGTCGACCCAGCTGAGGGTCTTCCAACCGCCGAAAGCGAAGCGTCCCCAGCCCCAACCGAGCTTTTCCTGCGGAACTGCGGCTTCGAAGGTGCGAACCGGCCAACCGAGCAGTGCGGCGGCAAACTCTTCGGTAGCTGCGTGAACCTGCTCGGCGCCTGCGGACTTCGCCATGTTCTCGAGGTCCGTCGGGTCGAACGTGTGAATGTCGACAACAGCTTCGAGAGCGGCTGCGCGCGAGGACTCGTCGAGTTCCTCCTGCGGACGACGCCAGTCGGCAAGGAACGGCAGCTTGGTCACCGTGGTGGTGGCTTCCCACGTCGCGCGGCCGAGCCAGCGAGCGTAGAAGTTACCGACGGTGGTCGGCTCGCCCGCGAAGACAAAGCGCCCGCCGGGCTTGAGGACACGAAGAACCTCGCGCAGCGACTTCTCCACGTCGGGAATGTGGTGCAGCACAGCGTGTCCGACCACGAGGTCGAAGGTGTTGTCCTCGTACGGAATGGTCTCGGCGTCGGCGACCCGTCCGTCGACGGGCAGACCGAGGTTCTCCGCATTGCGCATCGCGACCTTGACCATGCCTGGTGAGAGGTCCGTGACCGAACCCGTCTTGGCAACCCCACCCTGCATCAGGTTGAGGAGGAAAAAGCCGGTGCCACAACCCAGTTCCAGTGCCCGCTCGTACGGCAGCGGCTGATCACCGGCGACGGCGTCGAACCGGCCCCTGGCGTAGTCGATGCAGCGCTCGTCGTACGAGATGGACCACTTGTCGTCGTAGGTCTCGGCTTCCCAGTCGTGGTAGAGCACCTGGGCAAGCTTGGTGTCCTTGCGAGCGGCCTCGACCTCTTCGGCCGTGGCGTGCGGCCGCGGCGCGGGGTCCATTACTGCTGCCTCGGCAGCAGGCGGCGTGGCAATGTCGTCGTCAGTGGGGCTAGCAGTCATTCGGCTATCCTACTCGCTGGTAAGAGATGAACAAGTTCTAATTTAGGGAAGCCTACCGGCCCGTGAACTCGGCCTTGCCTGGACCGTTCTCGATGAACGATGCCATGCCGATCGACTGATCCTCGGTCGCGAACAGTCCTGCGAACAGATGCTGCTCGATCTTGAGGCCCGTTTCCAGATCCGTGTTCAGGCCATCGTCGATAGCAGCCTTCGCGGCGGCAATCGCGCGCGATGCGCCGCCCACGAACTGCGACGCCCACGTGCGGGCAGCGGTGTACACGTCGTCCGGCGCAACAACCTCGTCGATCAAGCCCATTGCCAACGCCTCGTCAGCGCCGACAAAACGACCGGAGAACACCAGATCCTTGGCCTTGGCCGGTCCGATGAGACGGGCCAGTCGCTGGGTGCCACCGCCGCCGGGAATGATGCCGAGCAAGATCTCCGGTACGCCGACTTTGGCGTTGTCTCCGGCGATACGACGGTCTGCGGTGAGCGCCACTTCGAGTCCGCCGCCCAGGGCGTAACCGGTAATTGCTGCAACTGTCGGCTTCGGGATCGCGGCGACCGCACCGATTCCGGCCTGCATTCCGGCAATCGCGTCACTGATCTGGGCGAAGTCCATCTCGGCCATTTCCTTGACGTCCGCACCGGCGGCAAAGACCTTTTCGCCGCCGTAGACGATGACGGCCTTCACTGCCGGATCGACTGCCGCCGCGCGTGCCGCGACCGCAAGTTCGTCCTGGACCTGACGGTTCAGAGCGTTCATCGGGGGGCGTGCGAGACGGATCGTGCCGATACCGTCGGAAACCTCGAGAGTTACAAATTCAGACATGCCCTGGAGATTACTTGGCGGGCCGGGCAGCCCACGGATGCGGTCCGGGGATGTAGTAATCATCCTGATTCGGGAAGTCGATCCGGAAAGTCGTCTCATCGCGGTAGAGCGTCGGGAGGATGATCGGAATCTCGGGTTCGGCGGCCAGGACGTCGGCAACGGAGTCGTACTTCGCCAACTCCGTCAGCTGAGTCCAGGTGGGCGGCAACAGGATACTGCCGCCGGCGCGCCAATGGTCCAGTGCATCGCGGGGAGTCTGCCAGCGAACCTCGGCTGCCTCGGAGGTAACTCCGTCGGCCACCTGACCCTCGGGTGACGCGGCCACGAAGAAGCGAGTGTCGTAGCGACGGTCCTCGCCGATCGGGGTTATCCAATTCGCCCACGGACGCAACAGGTCCGTACGCAGAACCAGATTCTCCTGCTTCAGGAAATCGCTGAACGTGAGTTCGTGGTTCTCGAGTGCCACCCGCGACGCCGAGTAGCCGGACGTGTCGGCGACGACGGTATCCGCGCTCGGCCCGGCGAGCAGGACACCGCACTCCTCGAACGTCTCACGGACTGCTGCCAGCACGAGCGACTTGGCGCGCGCGACATCGGTGCTGAAACGCTCAGCCCACCAACTCGGCGACGGACCCGCCCACTCGACCTCGGCCGTGCCGTCGGACTTGTCGACGCCGCCACCGGGGAACACGGTCATACCGCCGGCAAACGCCATCCCCTTGACCCGCTGGAGAAGGAATATCTCGATGCCCGATGGCGCGTTTTCCGCATCGCGCACCAGAATCACCGTCGATGCATCCTTGGGCGTGGGGACAGCGTCCGCAAACTCGTTAGCCATGTTTCGGGAACCTACACCGTCACTGGTGCCCGGTGCGCTCCGGATGCTCGCGTACGACGCGCGAAGTACCGACCGTCGACCTGGTCGAGGGTGATCGACTGACTGAACGCGTTGCTGAGGTTCTCGGCGGTGATGACGTCCTCGAGCAGCCCCTGAGCGACGACGCCACCTTCCTTGAGCAGGAGGGCGTGAGTGAATCCCGGCGGGATCTCCTCGACGTGGTGGGTGATCAGGACAGTGGCGGGCGCGTCGGGATCGGCCGCGAGTACAGCGAGGCGGGCAACCAGCTCTTCGCGGCCACCGAGGTCGAGGCCGGCTGCTGGTTCGTCGAGCAACAGCAGTTCCGGATCTGTCATCAGTGCACGCGCGATGAGCACTCGCTTACGTTCGCCCTCGGAGAGAGTCCCGTACGTGCGATCCGCCAGGTGTTCGGCGCCGAGACTCTCGAGCATCTCGACGGCACGGGATGTGTCCATCGACTCGTACTCCTCGCGCCAGCGGCCGAGAACCGCATAACCAGCCGATACGACAAGGTCGCTGACCTTTTCGTCGGCAGGCACCCGGTTGGCCAGCGAGGACGACGAGAGGCCGATGCGCGGCTTGAGCTCGTTGACGTCGACGCGGCCGAGCACCTCGCCCAGCAGATGCGCGGTACCGCTGGTGGGAAACACCTCGCCGGCCGCGATACGCAGCAGCGACGTCTTGCCCGCACCGTTGGGTCCGAGCACCACCCATCGCTCGTCGAGCTCCACCTTCCACGTCACCGGACCCACAAGAGTGGACCCGCCGCGGCGGATGAGAACGTTGTCGAAATCGATGAGCAGGTCAGGATCAGGTGTTGGCACCCGACCATCTTCCCGCACATTCTCCGGCCATCCACGGCAGGATCTACTTGCGTGTCGCCTCTAGATGAATCTCACACCCCGCTTCCGGGTTCTCCGTTCCCCCTCGGAGCTACCGTCGTCGACGGCGGAACCCAGTTTGCCGTCCATTCGCCGGACGCCACCGCGGTACAGATCTGCCTGATCAACAGCGCCGGCCACGAACAGCGTGTGAACCTCCGCCAACACACGTACGGAATCTGGCACGGAGTGATCAACGGCGTCGGGGCCGGGCAGCGCTACGGCATCCGCGCCGACGGACCGTGGAGTCCGCGCACCGGTCAGCGTTTCAATCCCCACAAGCTTCTGATCGACCCGTGGGCTCGCCGCATCGAAGGTGAACTCGGCGACGCCTCAGCGCTGCGCGACTACCAACACGATCCGTTCGGTGAACCGTCGACGGTCGACTCACTCGGCCACGTCCCGGTCGGCGTCGTGACGGCCGGCCTGACACCGCCGCACCATCGACTCGAGACACCGTGGGAGGAGACTGTGATCTACGAACTTCACGTCGGCGCCTTCACCGCCACTCATCCCGACGTACCGATCGCACACCGCGGAACATATCTCGGGCTCGCAGCCCCAGCCATCGTCGACTATCTCGTTGGCCTCGGCGTCACGGCCGTGGAACTGCTTCCCGTCCAAGCATTTCTGACCGAGGACAGCGTTCGGTCGCGCGGAATGCGCAATCACTGGGGCTATTCGACGGCGTCGTACTTCGCGCCGCACCCCGGTTATGCGGCTAGCCCTGGCAACGAGGTCTCCGAGTTCCGGTTCATGGTCGACGCGTTGCACAACGCCGGAATCGAAGTAATTCTCGACGTCGTCTACAACCACACCTGTGAGCAAGGCGTCGACGGAATCAGCGTCAGCTGGCGCGGATTGGATGCGCGCGGCTACTACCTCTTGAACGAGCACGGCAGCGATATCGACCTGACCGGGTGCGGCAATACAGTCGACGCCTCCTCCCCTGTCTCGGTGCGCATGATTACCGACAGCCTGCGTTACTGGGCCGACGAGATGGGCGTCGACGGCTTCCGCTTCGACCTCGCCAGCGCGCTGGGACGACCACGCGGCGCCGCCTTCGACCCCCGCGCAGCAGTGCTGTCGGCCATCTCGTCCGACCCCGTCCTGACGCGTCGCAAATTGATCGCCGAACCGTGGGACGCCACCGGCGACGGCTATCAGGTGGGCAACTTCGGCTTGCAATGGTCCGAGTGGAACGACAAGTACCGCAGCAGTATTCGACGCTTTTGGAACGGCGATTCCAGTGTCCGGGAAGTTGCGTCACGACTCGCGGGCTCGGAGGACGTTTTTGCCGGCAACGGCCGGCGGCCGTGGGCATCGATCAATTTCGTGACCGCCCACGACGGGTTCACCGCGGCTGATCTCGTGTCTTACAACACGAAACACAACGAGGCCAACGGTGAGGACAACCGCGACGGCGCCGACAACAACGATTCGTTCAACCACGGAACCGAAGGCCCCAGTTACGACAGCGACGTCATCGAAGCCCGCCGCCGACACGTCCGGGCGCTCCTGGCAACACTCGTACTCTCCACCGGCACACCGATGCTGACCGCCGGCGACGAGTTCGGGCGCAGCCTCGGCGGCAACAACAACGCGTACTGCGTTCCCACGTCTGCCACGCCGGCGCAATCGTGGGCACTCGATTGGTCGAGTGCGGATCCCACCCTGATCAGTTTTGTCTCCCGAGCACTTGCACTGCGCAGATCGGCGCCTGCCCTGCGGCAACCCGAGTTCTTCGAGGGGCGCCGACGCATCGACCATCCCGACCTCGTGTGGTTCGACTCCACCGGAACCGAATTCGACGACCGCGCCTGGTACGACGAGCGCAACCGCACGGTGCAAGCATGGATAGACGGCGCCGACGTCCGCTCGCATACGCGCGCCGGGCGACCACTCGGCGACAGCAGCTGGCTGTTGATCCTGCATTCCGGCGGACCGGGTCAGATCACCGTCGGAACACCGGAATGGTTCGACGGTTCACTGGTGCCTGTGTTCGATTCGGCCACCCCCACCGGCGAACCAGGTTCGGCCGGCCCCGTCGCAGTAGGTTCCACGCTGACGGTGAGCGGTCCGACGGTCCTGGCCTTGCGCGTACCTGTCACTGCCTCTGTCATGGAGTCGGGAAGCACCTTGATCAGGAGCTGAATGGTGGGCCCGATACCCAAGGCGTACAGCACGGTTCCCACACCGACCGTGCCGCCGAGGGCCCACCCCACGGCCAGGACGACAACCTCGATGCTCGTCCGAACCAGGCGAACGGACAGCCCCGTGCGCGCGACAAATCCCGTCATCAGGCCGTCGCGTGGGCCGGGGCCCATGCCCGCTCCGATGTACAGGACACTGGCCAACCCGTTGAGAAGGACACCGGATACGAGCATGAGGATTCGAACTGGCGTGGAATCGAAGTCCGGCAAAAAGGCCAGTGAGGTATCCACTGAAATGGCGATGACAACAACGTTGGCGACGGTTCCGAATCCCGGTCGTTGACGGAGCGGGATCCACAACAACAGCACAAGCGCACCGGTGATCGCGGTGATGACACCAAAACTCAACGAGAATCGCTCTGCCACTCCCTGGTGAAAGACATCCCACGGGTCCAGGCCGAGTCCGGCAGCAATCATCATCGCCATCGAGAAGCCGTACAGCCACAGGCCGAGGAACAACGAGGCAAATCTACGTATGAGCACTCAGCCATCCTGCAGGCTCACTGGACGCTTAACCCATAGCCAAGATGGCGATACTGGACTGGTCTAGCCGGGAACCGCAATCACCGTCATCGACCCGGGTGCCACTTCGGTGTATCCCGCGTCCCTGACTGCGACGGCGTCGGAACTCAACCGAGCCACAGCATCCGCCCACTGCTCTTTGTCCGCATCGCGGACTGAACAGCGGAATCCGGTCTGAGCCCAGCGCCAGGCTTCCTCGTCGGACATGGCTGCCGCCAACAACATTGACGCATGACCAACCTGTGCCGATGCTTTGCCCACCGTCATCTCGAGTGCGGGGTCAATCCACAGCACCGGCAATCCAGGTATGGGTGGACCCGGGTCGTCGTGTTCGAGGTCGGTGCCGCCGATCTGCATTTTCTTGATCCGCAGATCGAGTTCCCCGACAGGTCCGGGCACCAGAGCGCGGGCCTGGGCACCGTCGACCTCGACGGTGATTCCCGCGACATCCTGCGCCGCCAACCACTGCGCCCCCCGCGCGCGGCGCGACACCTTACGGATACGCCCACTCACCCATGCCGTGAAGTTGCCTCGCCACGGGCCGGGTTCGCCGTCCTCGGACACACCGACTCGCTCGTCGAGACACAATGCGACCGCCGCAGAAGCAGCCGCTTCGAGGAGCGAACTACGCAGAGGAGGATCAGCTTTCGGGATATGCAGGACGATGGGCATCGCCAGAACCTGGGCGGGGTCGGCCGGATCGGGCCGGCCACCGTAACCCGCAGCAAGCACGGCGTGCCGGGCGCGCCAGAGCGCGTCCGGTCCCGATATCACCGCGGCGCCGGGGTCGTCGATCATGGGATCGGCACGCGCCGAACGCCGCCGTCGATCGCGTCTGCTGCTTCGACCTCGTCGCGGGTCACGCCGAGGATGAAGAGCACAGCGTCGAGGAACGGATGCGACAGCGCCGCGTCGGCAACCTCGCGCAGTGCGGGCTTCGCATTGAAGGCCACACCCAGACCAGCAGCGTTGAGCATGTCGATGTCGTTTGCGCCGTCACCGACGGCCACGGTCTGCTCCATGGGGACACCGACCTGATCGGCGAACTTCCGGAGTGCAACAGCCTTGGCTGCGCGGTCGACAATTTCGCCGATGACGCGGCCGGTCAACTTGCCGTCGACGATTTCCAGGGTGTTGGCGTGAACGAAGTCCAATTCGAGTTCGTGCGCCAGACCTTCGATGACCTGACGGAATCCGCCGGAGACAACACCGCAGTGGAAGCCGAGACGACGCAAGGTGCGGATGGTGGTGCGCGCACCTGGAGTCAGTTCGATGCTCGCGGCCACCTCGTCGATCACCGAAGCGTCCAGTCCCGCGAGGGTTGCCACCCGCTGATGGAGCGATTCGGTGAAGTCGATCTCACCGCGCATCGCGGCTTCCGTGACGGCGCGAACCTCGTCTTCGACGCCGGCCTTGGCGGCGAGCATCTCGATGACTTCACCCTGAACGAGCGTCGAGTCCACGTCGAACACGATGAGACGCTTGGCGCGCCTCGCCAAACCGGCGCGCTCGACCGCGATGTCGACGTTCTCGAGTGCCGCGACTTCGGCAAGACCGGTGCGCAACTTCGCGTCGGCGTCGGCGCTGCCTGCGGAGCTGACACTGAGTTCCAGGCCCGTCACCGGGTAGTCGGCAACACCGCGAATCGAATCGATGTTGGCGCCCTGCTTGGCCAACTCGCGTGCCACGCCGCGCATTGCGCGAGCATTCACCGGGCTGCCGAGAACCACAACCGCGTGGGTGGATACAGCGGGCCGACCGGAATCCGCACCGATTTCGATGTCGACGTTCATGCCGACCGTCGCCATTGCCTGCTCGAGTTCTTCCTGCAGCGCCTCCGGATCGTTCGGGCAGGCAACAAGGACGCCGAGCGTGAGCCGACCTCGGATGACCACCTGCTCGACGTCGAGCAGGCTCACATCGTGCCGCGACAATGCGGCGAACAGTACCGAGGTGACGCCGGGCCGGTCAGGCCCGGTCACGGTCACCAGAACAGTGGTGTCTGAGGCACCCACCGAGAACTCCGATCATTTCTTGGAAATCGCGTCGTGATCGACATGCGTCGACACCTATTGTGCCAATCGGCAATCGAACAAGCGAAAGGCCCCACCCGTTGTGCGGGCGGGGCCTTTGGCGTTGACCTACGTGTAGGTCGGGTTGCTCATTTAGTGAGAACTGCCTTCGAGGGCGTCGTTCTTACTGCTGTGGCCGGGGCCGACGTGCGCTTCTGCGCGCATCCGCTCAACCATGTGCGGGTAGTGCAGTTCGAATGCCGGACGCTCGCTGCGGATGCGCGGCAACTCGGTGAAGTTGTGACGCGGCGGCGGGCAACTGGTTGCCCATTCGAGCGAGTTTCCGTAACCCCACGGATCGTCGACCGTGACAACTTCGCCGTAGCGGTAGCTCTTGAAGACGTTCCAGATGAACGGCAGCGTCGAGGCGCCGAGTACGAAGGCAAAGATTGTCGAGACCGTGTTCAGCGACGTGAAGCCGTCGGACGGCAGGTAGTCGGCGTAACGACGCGGCATACCTTCGGCTCCGAGCCAGTGCTGCACGAGGAACGTGCCGTGGAAGCCGACGAACGTGGTCCAGAAGTGCCACTTGCCGAGGCGCTCGTCCATCATGCGGCCGGTCATCTTCGGGAACCAGAAGTAGATACCGGCGTAGGTGGCGAACACAACGGTGCCGAAGACCACGTAGTGGAAGTGGGCGACAACGAAGTAGCTGTCCGTGACGTGGAAGTCGAGCGGCGGGCTCGCGAGGATGACACCCGACAGACCACCGAAGAGGAAGGTGATCAGGAAGCCGATCGAGAAGAGCATCGGCGACTCGAAGGTCAATTGCCCCTTCCACATCGTTCCGATCCAGTTGAATATCTTCACGCCTGTCGGCACTGCGATCAAGAACGTCATGAACGAGAAGTACGGGAGCAGAACCGCGCCGGTTGCGTACATGTGGTGCGCCCACACGGCGATCGACAGGGCTGCAATTGCGAGCGTTGCGTACACCAGACCGCTGTAGCCGAAGATCGGCTTACGGCTGAAGACCGGGAAGATCTCCGAGACGATGCCGAAGAACGGCAGCGCGATGATGTACACCTCGGGGTGACCGAAGAACCAGAACAGGTGCTGCCAGAGCAACACACCGCCCGTTGCCGGATCGAAGATGTGACCACCCAGATGTCGGTCGACGAACAGGCCGAGCAGTGCAGCGGTCAGCAGCGGGAACGCCAGCAGGATGAGAATGCTGGTGATGAAGATGTTCCAGGTGAAGATCGGCATGCGGAACATGGTCATACCGGGTGCACGCAGGCAGATCACAGTGGTGATCATGTTGACGCCACCGAGGATGGTGCCGAGGCCACCGACAGCGAGGCCCATGATCCAGAGGTCAGCGCCGACGCCCGGCGAATGCAGTGCATTCGTCAGCGGGGTGTAGGCGGTCCAACCGAAGTCGGCTGCGCCACCGGGGGTCACGAATCCGGCCGTCGCGATGATCGCGCCGAACAGGTACAGCCAGTAGCTGAAGGCGTTCAGACGCGGGAACGCAACGTCGGGCGCGCCGATCTGCAGCGGAAGAATGTAGTTGGCGAAGCCGAAGACGATCGGCGTCGCGTACAGCAGCAGCATGATGGTGCCGTGCATGGTGAACAGCTGGTTGAACTGTTCGTTCGAGAGAAACTGCATGCCGGGCACAGCTAGCTCGGCACGCATCATCAGTGCCATGAGGCCACCGATGAGGAAGAAGGCGATGGAAGTCGCCAAGTACATGATTCCGAGCACCTTGGGGTCGGTGGTCGTGATCATCTTGAAAATGAATGAGCCCTTGGGTCCCTGCCGCGGCGGGTAAGGCCTGGCTGCAGCTATCGCGGGGACTGGCTGGGGCGCTACGGCAGTCACTGATCCTCCTGAATGTGCCTTTGGTCGCTCCGCAGACTCCTTCGACAGAGCCTTTGGTCGCGCCGCAGGGTCCATTTCCCGGCGTGCGGGAAACGGCTTCTGGCTTGCGCTCATCGAATCGTAGACCGTGACCGTGACGCCTCGCGACCCGGTCCTACTCAGCGTCGTACTCGAGGGACCGTTTTGGCTTCCACTAAACGATCAACCTGCGGTTTATGTTCCCGAAGTGACGAGTGTGATCTCGTGTTGCGGCGTGTCGCACCCTGGGTTCGCTCCGCCAAGGACTCGACGCCCGAACTATCCCGTTGTTAGGTCTGGTTGTTAAGGTCTGGCTTGCCTAACCTAATACAGGAGAACCCGTGAAACACTTTGCTCGCCGAACCGCGGCGATTTCCGTCGTTGCCGCCCTGGCGTTGATCGTCCCCGCATGTTCGAATGACGAGCCGGACACCACCGCGACGTCGACCGAACAGACGTCGACCGAACAAAGGGCATTTCCTCGCACGATCGAACACTTCCGCGGTAGCACCGAGATTCCGTCACAGCCCAAGAGAATCGTGGCGCTCGACAACAGCTTCACCGACGCCACACTGCTCCTCGAGTCACCCCTCGTGGGATACGTCGACTACCGCGAGCCTGGATTGCCCGCCTACCTCGGATCAACCCGCGACGAGTTTGCCGCCGACGCGATTTCCGTCGGAACAGTCGGCGCCGTAAGCCTCGAGAAGGTCGCGGCACTCCAGCCCGATCTGATCATCTCGGCCGAAGTCCGAGACGGCAAGAACTACGAACAACTCTCCGCAATCGCCCCGACCGTGTTCACGCAGACGACGGGACCGACATGGAAGGACAACATCCGACTCGTCGGTGAGGCCCTCGGCAAAGAAGATCTTGCCGAGCAGAAGATCGGCGAATACGAAGCGCGTGCCGCCGCCGTCGGAAGCGCCATCAACAAGACTGCGAACAACCCGGTCATCTCCGTCGTCCGCTTTGCCGGCGAACCGACAGCACGCCTGTACCGCACCACCTCGTTCAGCGGCATCGTCCTCGAGGACGCCGGCCTGGCCCGCCCGGGCAACCAGGGCCCCGATCCTGCCGATCCGGGCAACATCATGATGAAGATCAGTCCAGAGCTCATCAACGAGGCCGACGCCGACATCATCTTCGTCAGCACGTGGCAGGACCCCGAGGGCAAGAGCGCCGAAGCCGCGAAGCCGTTCCTCACGAGTCCGCTGTGGCAAACTCTGCGTGGCCGTACCGTCGACGTCGACGATTCGGAGTGGATGTCTCCGGTCAGCATTCAGGGCGCGCACCTGATTCTGGACGACCTCGCGGACACGTTCGGAGTGGACAAGTCGAGCAGCTAACCTAAAGCGGCGCCCGCCCACACAGGAAGCCGTCGACTTGACCGTTCTCTCCCGCATTACTCTCCGCCGCGTCTCGATACTCGGCATCGCAGCCTCACTCGTTGTATTGAGTGGTTGTTCGTCGGACACCTCCGACGACATCGCCAGCAGCATCGTGCGGACCACGACGTCCATCGCCGGAGCCGGTGTCATGGGGCTCGCGCGCGATACGGCGACAGCGTGCCCCACCCCGACAGCGGCCGACGCCGGTGCCGGCCCCACAGTGACGCGACAGGTCGTGCATACGGCCGGCACGGCGGAAGTTCCCTCGGATCCTGCGCGGATCGTCGTGCTCGACAGCGCGTCGATGGACGCGGTGTGTGCATTGGGATTGTGGGAGCGTGTGGTGGGCGCCGCGACGGGCGTCGATTCACCTCAGCCGTCGTACCTCGGTTTCGGCATTTCCGAGATTCCGAGCGTCGGCCCGGTCAGCGCTCCCGATGTCACTGCGATCAAGGCCGCCGCACCGGATCTGATTCTCGGGTCGAGCCCGGCGTCGGCGGACCTGTACGGGCAACTCAACGGCATCGCCCCGACTGTGTTTGCCGGTTCCGATCCCGTCTATTGGAAGGCGCAGTTCGCACTGGCGGGCCAGGCCCTCGGACGATCCACCGCAGCAGCAGCCTCTCTGGACAATTACCAACGCGATGCTCGGGAACTGGGTGAGTCGCTCAATTCGGCGCAGACGCAGGCATCTGTGGTGCGGTTCGATTCGGACTCGCTGAACATCGAGGGGCCTGCCTCGTTCTCCGGTCAGATTCTCAGCGACGTCGGGGTGCGCCGACCTCCAGCACAACGACTCACCGACACCGTGACCACCGAGGTTCCCGCCGACGACCTCAGCGCCGCCGAAGGTGATCTGATCTACGTGCTCTTCGACGGTCCTGACGGGCTGAAGTACGGCACCGAAGTGATGAAGAGCGACCAGTGGCACGATCTGGGAGCGCCGTCCGGGAACCGTGTCTTTGCTGCCGAGGACGAGATCTGGAACGGCAACGGCATGACTGCCGCGCGCGCCGTTCTCGACGATCTCCAGCACACGCTCAACGGATACGCGAGCTGACGCGATGCCGATTCCTGAGTTCATCGTCGAGTTGCGCGAAAAAATCGGCCACGCGCCACTCTGGCTGTCCGGAGTCAGTGTCGTGATTCGCGACGACGAGGGCCGTGTGCTCCTCACCCGCCGCGCCGACAACGGTCTGTGGGCCGTGGTGTCCGGCGTTCTCGAGCCTGGTGAGGAGCCGGCGTCGGCTGCCGTTCGTGAGGCCAAGGAAGAGACGGGCGTCGACGCGGAGTTGGTTCGGATCACGAGTGTCGATGTGACAGAGCCCATTACGTACCCCAACGGGGATATCACGCAGTATCTCGACGTCTGTTTCCTGGCCCGCTGGACGGGCGGCGACGCGCATGTCGCGGACGACGAGAATCTCGAGGTTGCATGGTTCGCGCCGGACGACCTGCCGTCGGATCTGACCGACACGTCGCGCCTGCGTCTGGAAAAGGCGTTGCAGGACAAGGCAGAAGCCTGGTTCTCGGTGAGCTAGCCCTCCCCTACCGACAACAAAAGCCCGATTCCCGCGTCTGCAGGAATCGGGCTTTGTCGTCAGAGACTAGAAATCCCAGTCGTCATCTTCGGTGTTGATGGCCTTGCCGATGACGTAGGAGCTTCCCGAGCCGGAGAAGAAGTCGTGATTCTCGTCGGCGTTGGGTGAAAGTGCCGACAGGATAGCCGGATTGACGTCCGTCTCGTCCTTCGGGAACAGGCCTTCGTAACCGAGATTGTTGAGCGCCTTGTTCGCGTTGTAGCGCAGGAACTTCTTGACGTCCTCGGTCAGTCCGACCTCGTCGTAGAGATCCTGGGTGTACTCGACCTCGTTCTCGTACAGCTCGAAGAGAAGCTCGAACGTGTAGTTCTTGAGCTCTTCGCGCTCTGCCTCGGACAGCTGCTCGAGGCCCTTCTGGTACTTGTAGCCGATGTAGTAACCGTGCACGGCCTCGTCGCGGATAATGAGGCGGATGAGGTCGGCCGTGTTGGTGAGCTTGGCCCGCGAGGACCAGTACATCGGCAGGTAGAAGCCGGAGTAGAAGAGGAAGCTCTCGAGCAGGGTCGACGCGACCTTGCGCTTGAGCGGCGACTCACCGTTGTAGTAGTCGAGAACGATCTGCGCCTTGCGCTGCAGGTTCGGATTTTCCTCCGACCAGCGGAAGGCGTCGTCGATGTCGGGCGTGGAGCACAGCGTCGAGAAGATGGAGCTGTAGCTCTTGGCGTGCACCGATTCCATGAAGGCGATGTTGGTGTACACCGCTTCTTCGTGCGGGGTGATGGCGTCGGGGATGAGGCTGACGGCACCGACGGTTCCCTGAATGGTGTCGAGCAATGTCAGACCGGTGAATACGCGCATCGTGAGTTGCTGCTCGGGAGCGGTCAGAGTCCCCCAGGACGGGATGTCGTTGGAGACCGGCACCTTTTCGGGCAGCCAGAAGTTGCTGACGAGGCGATCCCACACCTCGGCGTCCTTCTCGTCCTGGACGCGATTCCAGTTGATTGCGGAAACGCGACTGACCAGCTTGACCATGATTCCTACCTAGCGCGAGAGATACTGCCGAATGTTGGCTTGCCTGAACACTACCCGTTGTGTCCGACTCCAGACGCCAACACAACAAGATGTGTCGTACGCGCCCACTCATCGACGCGAAAAATGTGATATCAATTAAATATCTCTTACCGATGAGGAAGCGAGTCTCACATGACCAGCACGCCCACCGTGGCCGAGAAACCAACCGGAGTTGCCACCACCACAATCGCCGAACGCCCAGGTTGGGACCTGTCGGGCAGTTGGATGCTCCTCGGCGGATTGATTCTGTTCCTCGGCGGAATCGCCCTGGCAGTTGTCGGAGGGCTCCTTGGACTCATAGCGCTGATTCCGATCGGAGTGGTGCTGTTCCTCGCGTCACTCCCCGCACTGATCGGCCTGACACTGGTACAGCCGAACCAGGCGCGTGTTCTGCAATTCCTGGGAAGTTCGTACAGCGGCACATTGCGCACCCCTGGACTGCGCTGGACAAACCCACTGACCGTGCGTCGTTCCATCTCCACCCGCATCAGAAACCACGAGACCGGCCAGTCCAAAGTCAACGACGCCGACGGCAACCCCATCGAGATCTCGGCCGTTGTCGTCTGGCAGGTAGCCGACACCGCGCTCGCGTCATTCCAGGTGGACGACTACGAGGAGTTCGTGTCGGTTCAGACCGAGGCGGCTGTACGCCACATCGCCGGCAGTTACCCGTACGACGCCGAAGACCGAGTCTCGTTGCGGGAGAACGCCGACATCATTACAACGACGCTGTCGGAGGAAGTTCACGCCCGCGTGCGCGCCGCCGGAGTAGAAGTGATCGAGACCCGCATCAACCGGCTTTCGTACGCACCGGAAATCGCCAGCGCGATGCTGCGACGTCAACAGGCAGGCGCCGTCATCGCCGCCAGGAAGCAGATCGTCGAAGGAGCAGTGTCGATGGTGGACATGGCTCTCAAGCAGCTCGAGGAACAGCACGTCGTCGAACTCGACGAAGAACGCAAAGCCACGATGATCAGTAACCTTCTGGTCGTGCTGTGCGGTGACCGCGACGCACAGCCGGTGCTCAACACCGGTTCGCTCTACCAGTAAAGGGAAGGCCACATGGCCACGGATCCAGCTCCGAGATCGGAGCGTAAGAAGATCCTTCTTCGGTTGGATCCAGCGGTGCACGACGCTCTTGCCCGCTGGGCCGCCGATGATCTCCGAAGCACAAACGCCCAGATCGAATTCCTACTCCGACGGGCGCTCACCGAGCACGGACGGATGCCGAAAAACGCCGGCAAGATGCACGGCCCTGGCCGTCCGCCGTCCTAGCAAAGAAAATGCCCCCGTGTGCCTTTCCGGTAGTGGTCACTATCAGAAAGGCACACGGGGGCAAAGCCCTTACAGCATGCAGGAAACGCAGCCCTCGACCTCGGTGCCTTCGAGTGCCAGCTGACGCAGACGGATGTAGTAGAGCGTCTTGATGCCCTTACGCCATGCGTAGATCTGCGCCTTGTTGATGTCGCGGGTGGTGGCGGTGTCCTTGAAGAACAAGGTCAGGGACAGGCCCTGGTCGACGTGCTGCGTTGCGGCAGCGTAGGTGTCGACGATCTTCTCGTACCCGATTTCGTAGGCATCCTGGTAGTACTCCAGGTTGTCGTTGGTCAGGTAGGGCGCCGGGTAGTAGACGCGACCGATCTTGCCTTCCTTGCGGATCTCGATCTTCGACGCCACCGGGTGGATGGAGCTGGTGGAGTAGTTGATGTACGAGATCGAACCGGTGGGCGGCACGGCCTGCAGGTTCTGGTTGTAGATGCCGTGCTTCTGCACCGACGCCTTCAGCTCACGCCAGTCGTCCTGCGTCGGGATGTGAAGGTCGGCGGCGGCGAACAGTCCACGAACCTTGTCCGTGGCCGGCTCCCACACCTGGTCGGTGTACTTGTCGAAGAATTCACCCGACGCGTACTTCGACTGCGGGAAGCCCTTGAAGTAGGAACCGCGCTCGATGGAGATCCGGTTCGATGCCCGCAGAGCGTGGAACAGCACGGTGTAGAAGTAGATGTTCGTGAAGTCGATGCCTTCTTCGCTGCCGTAGAAGATTCGCTCACGAGCGAGGTAGCCGTGCAGGTTCATCTGGCCGAGGCCGATGGCGTGAGAGTCGTTGTTGCCCTGCTCGATCGACGGCACAGAGTAGATGTGCGTCTGATCCGACACCGCTGTCAAACCGCGGATCGCGACCTCGATGGTCTTGGCGAAGTCGGGCGAGTCCATGGTCTTCGCGATGTTCAGCGAACCGAGGTTGCAGGAGATGTCCTTGCCGACGTGGCTGTAGGTCAGGTCCTCGTTGAACTCGGACGGTGTGGAGACCTGCAGGATCTCCGAGCACAGGTTCGAGTGCGTGATCTTGCCTTCGATGGGGTTGGCCTTGTTCACCGTGTCCTCGAACATGATGTACGGGTAGCCCGATTCGAACTGCAGCTCAGCGACGGTCTGGAAGAATTCGCGAGCCTTGATCTTGGACTTGCGAATTCGCTTGTCGTCGACCATCTCGTAGTACTTCTCGGAGACGTTGATGTCCGAGAACGGAACGCCGTAGATGCGCTCGACGTCGTACGGCGAGAACAGGTACATGTCCTCGTTCTTCTTCGCCAGCTCGAACGTGATGTCCGGGATCACGATGCCAAGCGACAGCGTCTTGATGCGGATCTTCTCGTCGGCGTTTTCACGCTTGGTGTCGAGGAAACGGTAGATGTCGGGGTGGTGTGCGTGCAGGTAGACGGCACCGGCACCCTGACGCGCTCCGAGCTGGTTTGCGTACGAGAACGAATCTTCGAGGAGCTTCATGATCGGGATGACACCCGAGCTTTGGTTCTCGATCTTCTTGATCGGTGCGCCGTGCTCACGAATGTTGGTGAGCAGCAATGCAACTCCGCCGCCGCGCTTGGAGAGCTGCAGAGCCGAGTTGATGGAGCGCCCGATGGACTCCATGTTGTCTTCAATGCGCAGCAGGAAGCAGGACACGGGCTCGCCGCGCTGCTTCTTGCCGGAGTTGAGGAACGTGGGGGTGGCGGGCTGGAAGCGTCCGGCGATGATTTCGTCGACAAGTTCGACAGCCAGGTCTTCGTTGCCGGCAGCCAACGTCAGGGCCACCATGCACACGCGGTCTTCGAAACGCTCGAGGTAGCGCTTTCCGTCGAACGTCTTGAGCGTGTAGGACGTGTAGTACTTGAACGCGCCCAGGAACGTCGGGAAGCGGAACTTCTTGGAGTACGCGTGATCGATCAGGAACTTCACGAACGTACGTGAGTACTGATCGAGAACCTCAGGCTCGTAGTAGTTTTCCTCGACGAGGTAGTCGAGCTTCTCGTCGAGATTGTGGAAGAACACCGTGTTCTGGTTGACGTGCTGCAGGAAGTACTGACGGGCCGCCGCGACATCCATCTCGAACTGGATCTCGCCGTTTGCGCCGTACAGGTTGAGCATGGCATTGAGTGCGTGGTAGTCGAGACCGTTGGTGGAATCACCGCCGCGTGCGTCACGTTCTACGCTTCCAGCCGCGATCGTGTCAGTGATGGTTGGCGCCACTGCCCGTTCTCCTTCTCTGCTTCGAGATGATTCCAGAACTCCCCCAAGCCTTCTCGTACCCGTTCGACGTCCTCGGCAGTGCCCATGAGTTCGAAGCGGTACAGAAAAGGAACGTGGCATTTCTGGGAAATGATGTTTCCTGCGTAACAAAAGGATTCACCGAAATTGGTGTTTCCTGCCGCGATCACTGCTCTGATCAACGACCTGTTGTGTGGGTTGTTCAAAAAACGAATGACCGGCTTGGGCACATAGCTGGTGTCGCGGCCTGTCACTGTTGCCCCGCCGCCGTAAGTCGGCAGGATCAGTACATAGGGCTCGTCGACCTGAAATGAGCCGTCACGGTCATGGATGGGTATGCGTGTCGCAGGCAGTCCGAGACGTTGAACGAATCGGTGGGTGTTCTCCGACACGCTGGAGAAATAAACCAGCGAAGTCATCGGTTGTCACCATTTCCTCATGCGGTGCCCGGAACTTTCGACTATTCAAAACTTCCAACTACGGGGCCGACAGCGCCGTCGGCCACCGGCGCGGTCGCGCTTCAAGCAGCGACGGCCAGCGTCTTGATGCGATCGGGACGGAAACCCGACCAGTGATCTTCACCGGCAACCACGACGGGTGCCTGGAGGTATCCGAGCGCCATGACGTAGTCACGTGCCTCGGCATCCTCGGTGATGTCGATGATGTCGTATTCGAGACCGGCCTTGTCGAGGGCGCGGTAGGTGGCATTGCACTGAACGCAAGCGGGCTTGGTGTAGACGGTGATGCTCATGAGAGTCCCTCTTTCGCTTAGCCAACGAAGGCCGATGTAGTGATGTTCAGCACCGATTCGACCGATTGCCGGAGCTTCGCTCGAGGCGTTCCGCGTTGTGGTCTCTCAGTGCTCAAGACACTACACCTAGTGGCCGACAGAATCACATAACCGAAGATGTTGTGAGTCACATAGATGAAATTCCCAGGTCGACCCAGCTCAGCACCCATAACTCCGCGCCAATTCCGCGCCGTGTCGGCGTGTCGGTGCTCACATACGCACCAAGCATTCGACCGGGTCTCGGAACACCCCACAGCTCTACCATGAGCGTCGTGGAATCAGCCCCGATCGACCTCCCCAGCGACGAAGCCCCGCGCCACCAGGCAACTGTTCTCGAGGCAACGCAGATCACGCCCGGAATGCGCAGAATCACGTTCGGTGGCGCCGGCTTGGCCGACTTCGCATCAAGTGGCCTACCCGACGAACGGGTGCTTGTCCGGTTCCCAGTCGAGCCCCCACACGCGCGTAGTTACACAGTGCGCCGCTGGAGCGCGGCCACCGGCGAGCTCGATATCGATTTCGTTCTGCATGGGCACGGCGGGGCGGCGCTCTGGGCCGAGACGGCGAACCCCGGCGACACCGTGCACCTGTCGAGCGCCAACGGATGGTTCCGCCCGCCCGAGAACATCGAGTGGCTGATGCTGCTCGCCGACCACGCCGCACTCCCCGCAGTCGGCCGAATCCTCGAGAGCCTGCCCGCCGGGATTTCCGTACAGGTGATCGCACAGATTCCCGATCCGAGCGAGCAGCAGAGCTTCACGACCGCGGCCGACGCCGACATCCGATGGATCGGTGACGCCGACTCCCTTCTCACCGAGTTGGCCGCCGATCCCCTACCTCCGGGCACCGGATACGTCTGGTGCGCAGTCGAGGCCGCAGCCGCGCGCAAGGTTCGCGCCTACCTGCGTCACACGCTGAACATCCCCGCGACCGCCATGCACACCATGGGTTACTGGCGCACGGACAAGGAGAACTGGGAACGTCGCTATGCCCTCGCCGCGGAGCGCATCGACGAGGCAATGGGCGCAGCAATGATGGCGGGCAAGGACTTCGAGTCCGTTCGTGATGCCGTCGACGACGCCATGGAACGCGAAGGCCTGTAGCGAAGCAGACACCGGCGCACATGCAACGAGGGTCACGCCAGTCCGGCGTGACCCTCGTTGAGAAACTGGTACAGATTATGCGTTGACGAGCGTCTTCGTGGCGTCGACCAGGTCTGCAACAACCTTGGATACCTGTGCGACAACCTCAGCGTTCTCGCGTGCGTGCGAGGTGCCGAACTTGTCGAACGTGCTGGCGACGGCAAGAGCGGAATCGCTGAGCACGTTGCCACCGGCGATGCCGACAGCCTTGACCGTGTCGTCGTTGGCCCACTTCGCACCGTTGCCGCTGGGCGATGCGCTGATGACTGCAACCGGCTTGCCGGAGACAGCACCTGCGCCGTAGGGACGCGAGATCCAGTCGATGGCGTTCTTGAGGACAGCGGGGATGGTGCCGTTGTACTCGGGGGTGACGAGCAGGAAGGCGTCGGCGTTGCCGGCTGCGGCGCGCAGGGCGTCGACTGCGGGGATCGATGCACCTTCGACGTCGAGGTCTTCGTTGTAGAAGGGAACGTCGGCGAGGCCTTCGAAGATCGTCAGGGCAGCACCCTCCGGCGCAGCGGACACTGCAGTCTCGGCGAGCTGACGGTTGACGGATCCGGCGCGCAGGCTTCCGACGAGAACGAGAACATTGCTCTGTGACATTGGGTGATTCCTTCGAGATTGGTGCGGTGGGTGGCTCTGGTTGAAAGTTATACCCTCTAAACGGACCACGGTCCACTTATATTCCGCAGCCATGTAACCTCGACCAAGTGAGCGCAATCCCCCTACCCCAGATCGGCGCGCAACCGGCCGAGCGCGGCGACGCCGCACGTAACCGGGCACTTCTGCTCGACGCCGCAGCATTGCTCGTGGCCGAACGCGGAGTCGACGCCGTCACCATGGACGCTGTTGCGTGCCGCGCCGGTGTGGGCAAGGGCACAGTCTTTCGCCGCTTCGGCAGCCGCGCCGGTTTGATGCAAGCACTCCTGGACCACACCGAGCGAGAGTTGCAGCACGCCTTCATGTTCGGCCCGCCGCCGCTGGGCCCTGGCGCGCCGCCGATAGACCGACTGGTCGCCTTCGGTCGCGCCCGCATTGCGATCGTGGAGGTCCAGGGCGATGTTCTCCGCGCTGCCGAGAACGCACCGGAGTTTCGATTCGGTGGCCCGGCCCGCTCGCTGAGCATCGCGCATGTGATCAATTTGCTCCGTGCAGCCGGCGTCGAGGGCGATCTGGAACTCCTCGCCTCGGCACTACTTGCACCACTCGAAGCATCGTTGGTTCTGTACCAGGTTCGTGATCTCGGGATGACGCCGGAAAGGCTCGCTGACGGTTGGGAGAATCTTGCCCGGCGCGTTACTCGATGTTGAAGACCTCGAACACATTCCAGCGCCTAGTCTGAGCAAATGCGCATCGCAGCCGCCGTCCTCGGCATCCTCGCCATCGCAGCCGTCAGCGGCTGTTCCAGCAACTCGGAAACTCCGGACTCGGTCGCCGATCCCGCGGGGCGGGTATTCATCTCCACCCAGGTGGACGGAAGCGCGATTCCCGGCGGCGGCCCGCTGTCCCTCGACTTCACGACGCCCGGCCTGGTGGCAGCGACTGCCGGCTGCAATACAGCGAGCGGCGCAGTCGAATTCACGGGCGGCAAGATCGGCACCGACACGATGGCCTCCACCATGAGGGCGTGTGAGCCCACCGTCATGGAATCCGACGCCTGGGTGACAACACTCCTGAGCGCGCAACCGTCCTGGACGCTGTCCGGTGACACACTCACCCTCACCACCGACACCATCACCGTCACGCTGGCCGACAAGAAGGTCGTCGACCCGGACCGTCCTGTCCAGGGCACTGCCTGGACCGTGACGTCGCTCATCACTCCCGATGCCGTCACGTCGAGTCTGGCACTCGAAACCTCGGCGCCGGAACTCACGATCGCCGCCGACGGATCGGTCACCGGCAGCACCGGATGCAACCGCATGATGGGCTCGGCAACGGTCACCGACACCACCATCACCTTCGCCCCGCTGGGCACCACGAGGATGGCGTGCGAAGCAGAAGTTGCCGACATCGAACGGCACGTCCTGACAGTGCTCGACGGTGAGGTCACCGTCGCCGTCGACGCCGCAACCATGACGCTTCGCAAGCCCGACGGCAACGGCTTGATCCTGACCGCCCAGGCTTGATCGAACTAGTCCGACTCAGACGTTCTCGGTCAGCCAGCGCCCCAATTCGCGGGCGCTGGCATCGATTTGGGCCGGCCAGTCCAAAGCCGAATCGTCAGCGTGATCGCTCACATGCTTGACCAACCGGCACCGAGCACCGGCGGCCTGCGCCGCGTAGGCAATCGCAAAACCTTCCATGTCCACCAGATCGGCCCGCTGCGCGAGCGCATCCCGGACGGCGGCGTCGGAGACAAACGCATCGCCGGTGGCCAGCACCGAATCGTCGCCCTCAGCCAGGACCAGGCGATCCACAACCTCGTGGCCGAACGATCTGATCGCCGCACTGCTGATGTCGTGATTGATCACGACACCCGGCACGAACAGCCCGCCGTGATGCACGTGTAGGGCGCCTGCGGTGCCGATATTGACGACCAACGGCAACTCGCCGGGAAGAAACCGTGCCAGCGCCGACGCGACTGCCGTTGCTGCACTGACCTTTCCGATACCGGCGATCACCAACTCGAACTCCTGCGGAACGTACGCCGCTTCCGCCTTGGTTGCGCTGACCACCAGAACTTTCTTCGCACTCATGCGCGAGACGATACCGGTCGCTAAAGTTCCCTCATGGCCACATTGCGCGAGAGCATCATCGACGAACTGGGCGCGAAGCCGTCCATCGAGCCGGCGGCCGAAGTCCGCACCCGGGTTCAGTTCCTGAAGGACTATCTGCTGTCCACTCCTGCCAAGGGATACGTGCTGGGCATCAGCGGCGGGCAAGACAGCACACTGACCGGTGCGCTCGCTCAGCGCGCGGTGACAGAACTGCGCGAGGAGGGCCAGGACGCCGAGTTCGTTGCCGTTCGGTTGCCGTACGGCGAGCAGGCCGACGAGTCCGACGCGCAGATCGCGCTCGGTTTCATCAAGCCCGACCGCAGCCTGACCGTCAACGTCAAGCCAGGAGCCGACGCCACAGCCCGGGAAGCATCCGAGGCCCTTGGCGACGGTGAACTGCGAGACTTCGTGCGCGGCAACATCAAAGCTCGTGAGCGCATGATGATCCAGTACGCCATCGCCGGTCAGTTGGGGTACATCGTGATCGGCACCGATCACGCTGCCGAGGCCATCACCGGTTTCTTCACCAAATTCGGCGACGGCGGAGTCGACATCACACCGCTGACCGGTCTGAGCAAGAGGCAGGGCGCCGCACTGTTGCAGGAACTGGGCGCGCCCGAGAGCACGTGGCGCAAGGTGCCCACCGCAGACCTCGAGGACGACCGCCCCGCCCTCCCCGACGAGGTGGCGCTTGGACTCACCTACGCCCAGATCGACGACTACCTCGAAGGCAAGGACGTCTCCACGGAGGTATCCGACAAACTCGAAAAGATGTACCTGAACACCCGTCACAAGCGGGCCGTTCCGGTCACGCCGCTCGACACCTGGTGGCGTTAGCCCCCAATTCCTATAGATGCACGGCGCCCACCTTCCGAGAGGAAGGTGGGCGCCGTGCTTCGTTCTGCTGTTATCAGCTGGCCGAGAGGCTGCCGAAGATGTTGCCCAGGCTGCCGAACGGGCTGGCAGGCTCGTCCTTCAGCGCGAAGTTCGTGGTGCAGCCATTGAACTTCACAGCGTCGACGTGAGTGGAGGTGCCGATTTCCCCGCGTCCGACGCTCACGCCATAGTGCTCAATCGTGGCACCCGGGTTGCCTGCGATGATGTCGTCGAGATCGGACGGCACGTTCCTGGGAGCACCCACGATGTCGCGGGTACTGATCCACTTGCCGTTCTGGATGTTGGTGTGCGTGCCGCCGGTGGTGGTGTCAACGGACTCGTTTCCGTTTGCTACCCAGTACAGCGTCGCGAAGCCGTTCTCGCCCGCAGCAGCGTTGGTGGTGCCGGTCAGACGCAACTGGAACGAAGCCTGCGAGGTGGGAGCCTTCTCCGCAAAACCGATCTCGTTCTTGACGGCGTCAGCGAGCGGGATCGAACCGGCAGAGTGGTACCACGCCGAACGGTTGTCGGGAGAGGCCTTGACGATATCCAGCTTCAGCGAACCATCGTCATCGAGAACCTTGGTATCCGAGTAGAAGGCAAGCTGATTCTTCTCGTCGTCGAACGGAATGCCCCAGCCGTTAGGGGTTGTCTCGGTCGATAGTGCCGAGCACGTGAATCCGGCAGCCGGAGCGTCGGAAGAACCGAGTGAGCCGGTGGTCGCTCCGGCAAGTGCCGGAGCGGTCAGCGCTGCTGCGCCGACGAGAGCAAAAGCGAAACCGAGACGACGTGTGGAATTGCGGGACATGTAAGTACCTTTCACCATGCACGGGGGGAATTACGACAAAAGGTAACACATGAATTTGGCGAAAATTCTGACTCGGAAAATACCTTGTCATTCATGTGAATGACTCATCTACCTGAATACCGAAAATGTTACATCCCCCAAAAGTATGAGTTGAGCCAGACAATTCCGACTAATCAGAATGACGATCAAACGTCAGCCAAACATCGCGACTAACTGCGCTGACCAGCACAACGAAGATGGATCGCGAATCGGATCGATACGTCATGCCCCGCCTCTTAGGACATCCGATCTCATCATTGAGGTCGGTACCTGTCAGCGAAAGTAAACCGTAAAAGAATTTTGACGATTATTTTTGATCGACAGCTCTAGCCGCCTGCAAAAGGCGGCAAAATGTCTACCGCAGGCCCTGCGACACGACCGGTATCACGCGTCAATTCCTCACCGACGAGAAACGCAGAAACAGACAAAACGCGCTTCATGTCGGAGCCGTATTTGTCGGACAGAACAGCAACAAGATCAGCGAGCGTGCTTGAACGCGGCAGAGCCAGGGTCTCGCTACGACACCCGGAAGCATCTGCTGCCGCAGCAAAGTACCGAACCGACATCGATTCCGAATCAGCCACCGATTGCACCCATGCTTCTCTCCGGCGGCACAAAGTCTGCTGCCGCGATTCCATGACCTGCCCACTTGTTCCACATCGCGCCCCGCCACAGATCAGCGATCTCATCGTCGCCGGCGCCCGAACGCAGTGCTGCTCGCAGGTCCACTTCACGATCACTGAACAGGCATGACCGAACAGTCCCCTCGGCTGTCATGCGCGTCCGATCGCAGTCAGCGCAGAAAGACCGGGTCACCGAAGCGATAATTCCCACCGTCGCCGGACCGCCGTCGATATTCCATTCCTCGGCCGGCGCACTGGGGTCTTCACGGCCGATCGCGGTCAAAGTGAATCGTGGACTCAATACCGTGAGAAGTTCCTCGGCGGTCACCATGTTCTCTCGCGCCCACGTGTGATCGGCGTCGAGTGGCATCTGCTCGATGAATCGCAATTCCACGCCGGCGTCCACGCACCATTGGAGAAGTTCCGCCGCCCCGCTCAACGTCTCACGCATCAGAACAGCGTTCACTTTCAGTGGAGCCAGACCTGCTCGCGCCGCAGCATGAATTCCCGCTAACACCGACGGCAGTCTGTCGCGGCGCGTCAGTTCTGCAAAATGCGCGCGATCCACTGAATCCAAAGAGACATTGACGCGAGTCAATCCGGCTGACGCCAATTGCTGCGCGCGGTGTTCCAATCCGACAGCATTAGTAGTCATAGCCAAAGGAATACCGGGAACACGCTCAGCGCAACCGGAGATAATCTTCTCGAGATCTTTGCGCATCAACGGTTCGCCGCCGGTAAAACGAACTTCTCGAATGCCGAGACGGTCGACTCCGATACCTACAACGCGAACAATCTCTTCGGTGGACAACAGATCTTCAGCGGGAATGACCGGCAGGCCTTCCTCTGGCATGCAATAAGTACAACGCAGCGAACACTTTTCGGTGATCGAGATCCGCAAGTCACGGGCGACTCGTCCGAACTTGTCGATCAACACGTCGGTATCAGGCCTGCCGGTCATCGACGCAGGATCGCCACCGACAGAGTTGCTACGGACAGAGTTGCTACGGACAGTGGGGATACCCACCACTACCGGAGTCATCGCTGCACCAAGTTCCACATCACTCCAGTATGGCGCAGCGGGCAGCGGGAAGTGTCACTCGTATCACTCCGCCTCGAACCAGACCATCTAGAATCGGACCATGTCGAGGCTATCGCTGTGAGCGCACGTTCAGTCGAAGACCATCAAGCGCACGTATCCGGATTACTGGCCGCGTTGCACACTCTGGCACCCACCGCCCTGCCCCTCACCGAGGCGCTGGGGTCGATAGTCTCGGCGGACGTCACCTCCCCTGTCGATCTGCCGCTGTTCCGCAATTCGCAAATGGACGGCTACGCCGTCGACGCCGAGTCCGTGCGCAACGCGCCCGTCACGCTCGCTGTGCGAGGAGTTCTCGCAGCGGGCAGTGGCACTCCCCCGAAACATCTCGCGGGCTCGGCATTTCGGATCATGACCGGCGCGCCCATGCCCGAAGGCGCAGACACGGTCATCCCGGTCGAGGACACCACCGGCGCCTCGAAGCACGCCGTCACGATCAACCGTGGACGCGCCGCCGGAGAGTTCGTCCGTGAACGCGGAAGCGACATCACGGCGGGCATGCTCCTGGTTCGAGAAGGCACTCGCCTGGAACCGCGGCACATCGCGGCACTCGCGGCCGTTGGCGCAGCAACTGTCATCACATACACACCGCCACGGGTTGCCGTTATCACTACTGGCGCCGAATTGAAAAGCGCGGGAACACAACTCAAACCCGGCGAGATCTACGATTCCAACGGGCCCGCTCTGGCGAGCTTGGCGCGCGCCAACGGGGCCGACGTCGTATCCATCGCCCGCAGCACCGACGATCCGGATGTGTTCCGCGAATTACTCTCGTACGCAACATCTGTCGCAGACCTAGTCTTCACCTCCGGCGGTGTGTCCATGGGCGACTTCGAGGTCGTGAAGGAAACGCTGCAACCCCTGGGTGCTGCGTTCGGTCACGTCGCGATGCAGCCGGGCGGTCCGCAGGGCTCAGCTGTAGTCAACGAGGTTCCGATACTGAGCTTCCCCGGAAACCCGGTGAGCACAATGGTGTCGTTCGAAGTGTTTGCACGCGAGAACATCAGACGCGCCGCCGGACTGCCGCCCATCACATCCGAACGTCGCCCATTGACCACCGCGCTGCGATCAATCCCCGGCAAGCGCCAATTTCTCCGCGGGCGACGCTCCGGCGAGGGCGTCGAACCGGTGTCCGGCACCGGCTCCCATCTTGTTGCCATGATGGCCTGGGCAGACGTACTTCTCGACATTCCCGCCGACGTCACCGAACTGGATGCCGGAACACCGGTAAGCGTCATTCCACTCTCTGCCTGGAATTGAAAACGCTGGAACTGAAACGCTGGAACTGAAAAGGACGGTAAGGACTTTCAATGACCGAACTGACACACGTCGACGGTGAGGGCCGCGCCCGCATGGTAGACGTGAGCGCAAAAGCCGAGACGACGCGCATTGCGGTGGCCGCAGGTGAACTTGTCACCACTGCGGAGGTCATCCGCCTTGTCCGGGCCGACGGCATGCCCAAAGCCGATGTCCTCTCGACGGCAAGAATCGCCGGAATCGCGGGCGCCAAGAAGACGTCCGAGCTCATCCCGCTGTGTCATCAACTCGCGTTGTCGTCAGTCAAAGTGGAGTTCGGGTTCACCGAGACCTCGATCACCGTCGAAGCAACGGCCAAGACTCGCGGGCAGACGGGCGTCGAGATGGAGGCCCTGACGGCGGTTGCCGTGGCCGGGCTCACGTTGCACGACATGGTCAAGGCCATCGACCCGGCCGCCACCATGAACGGCATTCGCCTGCTCACCAAAGACGGTGGGAAACGTGGACATTGGACGCGGGAGAATCAGAACGCATCTGAATCCGACACTGCCCCACACACGTTCGACACCACGCGCTCCGCAGCGGTTCTTGTTGCGTCCACCGGCGGCGCCGCTGGGACCCGCCCCGACACAACCGGCCCGGTCATCGAACAATGGCTCCGGGATCGCGATTTCGACGTGCGCGGCCCACTCGTCTACGCCGACGCCGACATCGCCGCAGGCATCGAGGACGCCAAAACCGGTTCCCCAGCCTTGATCATCAGCACCGGTGGAACCGGCGCTTCCCCCACTGATGCCACGCCCGAAGCGACGCTTGCCGTTCTCACCCGCGAACTACCGGGGATCGCGGAAGCGATCCGCGCAAAGGGGCTCGAAAAGACTCCGCACGCCTCGCTCAGCCGCGGAGTGGCAGGACTCACACAGCGCAGTGTCATCGTCAATCTGCCCGGATCTCCGGGCGGCGTGAAGGACGGGCTTGCCGTCCTCGACCCCATCATCGATCACTTGCTCGCGCAGGTTGCAGGCGGAGGAATGCATGATGAGTGAACTGCTCGCACGAATTTCCGAACATCCGATTCAAGCCGCCACTGTCGACGCGGCCGTCGCCGGACCGAAGAACGGCGCTGTTGTCGTCTTCACCGGCACGGTGCGCAATCACGATGGCGGCCAAGCTGTTTCAGCCCTCGAGTATCAGGCACACCCCGACGCCGAACGTTTTCTGCGCACTTGCTGCGAGGAAGTGTCAGCGTCTACCGGCCTACCCGTCGCCGCGATTCACCGCGTCGGGCATCTCGAGATCGGCGACCACGCTTTGGTTGCCGCGGTCGCTGCCCCACATCGCGCGGAAGCGTTTGCGGCGTGCGCCGAACTGGTGGAACGAATCAAGGCCGAAGTGCCGATCTGGAAGCGTCAGCGCTTCGCCAACGGTGTTTCCGAGTGGGTCGGGTTGTAGAGAGGCCGAGCCGTCCGGGTAGACTCGACATCACTAGGTGCCCGAAAGTGGGTACCCAGCGTCGAAAGAACGCAACTTCAGTTCGCGAAGAGTGCTTAACGCACCCGCACTTCTTACGGCGAAGAAGCCTGCCGACCGGCAGCGCCGCCACCACTGTGCTTGATTGTCAGACCGGCTAATTTGCCGTGTCGGCATCCGGGCACGCAAAGTGCCCCGAAAGGCTCTGAACACACTTGTCCGACACCTCGACTGTCACCACGACTACCGCTACCTTCGCTTCCCTCGGTGTACGCCCGCCGCTGGTCAAGGCTCTCGAAGACGGCGGAATCACCTCCCCCTTCCCGATCCAGATCGACACCCTCCCCGACACTCTGTCGGGGCGCGACGTCCTGGGCCGCGGAAAGACCGGCAGCGGTAAGACCCTTGCCTTCTCCATCCCCATGGTCTCGCGTCTCGCGGGTGAATTGGCCGGCGGTAAGCGTCGTCCGGGCCGCCCGCTCGGATTGGTTCTCGCGCCGACCCGCGAGCTCGCCACCCAGATCACGGCAACCCTCGAGCCGCTTGCCGCGGCCTACGACCTTCGCGTCACCACCATCTTCGGCGGCGTCTCGCAGCATCGTCAGGTCCAGGCACTCAAGGCCGGAGTCGACATCGTCGTCGCGTGCCCCGGTCGGCTCGAAGACCTCATGAAGCAGAAGTTCGTGAGCCTCGACGCCGTCGAGATCACAGTCCTCGACGAGGCCGACCACATGGCCGACCTCGGCTTCCTGCCCGTCGTCACCCGCATTCTCTCGTCCACTCCGGCCGACGGCCAGCGACTGCTGTTCTCCGCCACCCTGGACAACGGCGTCGACAAGCTCGTCAAGCGTTTCCTCAAGAACGAGGTCATGCACTCTGTCGACGAGGCCAACTCCCCCGTCGCCGCGATGACGCACCACGTGTTCGACGTCGACGGCGTCGAAGCGAAGAAGGCTCTGGTCGAGAAGCTGGCGTCCGGCACCGGTCGACGCATACTCTTCATGCGCACCAAGCATCAGGCTCGTAAGTTGGCTCGCCAGCTCACCGAGTCGGGCATTCCGTCCGTCGACCTGCACGGCAACCTGTCGCAGGCTGCCCGCGATCGCAACCTTGCTGCGTTCTCCGCCGGCGAGGCTCGCGTTCTGGTTGCCACCGACGTTGCTGCTCGCGGCGTTCACGTCGACGACGTCGAGTTGGTTGTGCACGTCGATCCCCCGGCCGAGCACAAGGCATACCTGCACCGCAGTGGACGTACCGCTCGCGCCGGCAGCGCCGGTGACGTAGTCACCGTCGTCCTGCCCGAGCAGCGCAAGGATCTCGCGATCCTCATGCGCAAGGCAGCTATCAAGGTGACGCCCGTTCGATCGACTGCGAACTCCGAGCACGTCGTGAAGCTTGTCGGCGACATCGCACCGCATGTCACCCCCGCACCCAAGGCGCCGGTGGCACCGCAGGGCGGCGGCCGCGGATCTCGTCCGGCACGTTCCGGTCAGGGCGGTCAGGCTCGTAGCGGCCAGGCACGTTCCGGTCAGGGTGGCCAGGCTCGCAGTGGCCAGGGTGGCCAGTCTCGTGGCGCGCGGTCCGGCGGCGCAGGCCGGGCACGCACCGGCGGACGTCCCGCAGCCCGCTAACCGCGAGCAGACAACTCAATAGGTTTCGAAATGGACAGCGTCGGCCAATGGCCGGCGCTGTTTCCATCCGAACCGCTCGAGATCCGGAACCTGTTGGAACTGAGTTACTTTCCCGATACACAGCCAGGCGATGGGCCTCACCGGAGCCGGAATGTTCATCAGTTCTGTGAGATATTCCTCGTCGTAGAACGACACCCACCCGATGCCGATGTCCTCGGCAACCGCGGCCAGCCACAGGTTTTGAATTGCGAGAACTGCAGAGAACAAGCCGGTGTCGTCGACCGTGTGACGGCCGAGAATGTTGGGGCCACCTCGCGACGGATCGTAGGTGACAACGATCCCGGTACCACTTTCCGTGATCCCCTCGATCTTGATGGGATCGAACGTCTCGCGCCGATCGTCAGGCAGTGACTGCGCAAAATTCACCCTCGCCTCCGCGACATGCGCGGCAAATGTCGAGAGCGTGTCCGGATTGCGGACCACCACAAAATCCCACGGCTGTGTGTTCCCGACGCTCGGCGCCCGATGGGCCGCGTCGAGGATGCGCATCAGCACATCGTCCGGAATAACCTCACCGGAAAACTCTGCCCGCACGTCGCGTCGGCGCCGGATCGCTTCGTACACAGATACAGCTGATTCACTCACGCTCCGACGGTATAGCGATGCAATCCCAGCATCGCATCGGGGTGCAACTCGACTCCCTCGACGCGTATGCACTCACTCAACGTGTCCCGTACGACCGCACTGTCCATGCCGCTGCCGATCACAACCAACTGTGTAGTCCGCGGCTCTCCGGACTTCCACCGCAATGGTGTGATCCGCACGTGATCACCCACCGTCTGTACTTCGAATTTTCCTGTGTAACCGCGGATATCGAAGTTCACGAACCCCTTGATCCGGTACACACCGGCAGGCTGGTTCTCGAGAAATTTTGTGACGGCGCGAGCATCGAGCGCCGTGTCAGACACAAAATCGACTGCCTCGTAGTGGGTGTGAATGTGGTCGTGATGATCGTCGCGCAGCAGTTCGTCGAGGCTCATCTGCTGACCAGGTACCGGCTGCGGGGCAGCAGCGAAATCGAACAGCAGCGCTGGGTCCACCCGCGAGTGGGTGGTGTCCACAATCGGCGCTCGGGGGTTGAGCCCACGAATCACCTCCGTGAAACCCTCGCGTTCCGCAGAGTCGACGCAGTCGATCTTGTTCACGACGAGTAGATTCGCCAACCCGACGTGCTGATCGAGCTCGGGATGGGTACTACGGGTCGACCGGAAGTTGGCCCCGTCGACAACAACAACAAGCCCGCCATACACGACCCGCGGATTCTCGCTCCCCAGCACCAACCTGATCATGTTGCGCGGCTCCGCCAGTCCGCTGGCTTCGATGACGATGACGTCGATCTCGGATTGGCTGTGCGCCAACTTGTCGAGCATCTCGTCCATGTCGGAGACATCAACTGCGCAGCACAGGCACCCGTTGCTCAGTGAGAGCGTCGAGTCGACCTGGCCGGCCACCATCATCGAATCGATGTTGACCGAACCGAAGTCGTTGACGATCACCCCGATGCGCACACCGTTGTTGTTATGCAGAAGGTGATTGAGGAGCGTCGTCTTTCCCGAACCCAGAAATCCTGCGACGACGATCACGGGAATCTGTTTTTTCACCGAGAAATCCTAAGCACCACGCAATCCTAGCGGGCCGTCAGATCGTGCAGAGCGGCCGAATCTCCTTCTTGCCTTCGGTTGTCGGCGACGTCACGATAGTGCAGGCGTTGTACCCGCGACTCTCGGCAACTCGGCGTATCTCACTCCACCCCGCAGCATCGACTGCGGGTGAACGCGACAGGACAAACCCGGACGTTCGAAGCGGGTCACCCACCAGTGCCCACGAGTAGTCGTCGGCAATGTAGGTGACGATGTAGTTGGGCGGCCCGTCCAGTCCGTCCTGAAAAGGCACGCCCGGGAAACTGACATGGAGCTGCGCGGTGGACTGAGTATCGGTAACTCGCGCATTACCGGCGATGCCGCTCTGGTCCCCAGCCCAGGTCGTGCACGTATTCCGCACGCTCACATTCGACGCATCGAGCACCTCGTACCGCGCCCGAGTGTCCTTGGCGCACATCAGGTTGAAGGGCTGCGGCACAGCCGCTAGCTGGTACCAGTCGCCGACGTAGCGTTCGACATCCAGTTTTTCGACGGGTGCCAACGGCTGCCACAATTCCGCCGACATCGGAGCGGCCTGCGCCGGCATGGCCATCATCGCCATGCCAACACTCGCTCCGGCTACCGCAATCGCACTTCTCCCCGACCACTTCATGACGTTGCCTTCCGTTTGGTTTGTCGCCTGACATTCGGAGCGGACGGTCGCGTGGATTGGTCAGTATGAAAAACTACTTTTGGTTTGTTATAGACCTCAAGACCAAACCTTCTGTAGTCTTTGCTAATAAGTAACTGATAGCTGGAACGGAGCGTCAGACATGAACGTGGTCGATCTAGGGCTCGAACGGACGCGGTACGCCGTCATCGACGAAACAATCGAATCGCGGTGGCGCCGCGTCACCTCTATGCAGCACGACACCGTCGCCGTTGTCACCCCAAGGGATCAGATCACGTTCGCAGATCTCGAAGTCCGCGCAGACGCGCTTGCTCGTGAACTCGATATTCGCGGGCCGCACGGCCGCTGTCCGGTAGCTGTGGAGCTCGACCCCACCGCCGAGGCCGTTGTCCGCATCCTTGCCACTCTGATTTCCGGTCGGCCACTCGTCATGATCGACCCGCAGCTGCCGCAAGCCAGGCGCGAGCACATCCTGTCCACGTCGGGAGCGGTCTCCATCGCAACAGTCCTCGAACACGCCGCTGCCACTCCGTTCCGTTTCGGCAACGCACTCGAGTCACTGAGCTCCGATCCAGCCATGATCGCATTCACCTCCGGCACCAGCGGCGCACCCAAGGGAGTGGTGCTCAGCCATTCGATGTGCCTGAACAAGGCGGACGAACTCGCCGCCGCCATCGATCTCCGGCCCGACGATCACATCGGGAACCTTCTGCCCGTCAGCTTCGGCGCGGGTATCACCGCACTCATCATGGGTTTGATGAACGGCGTCACCGTGTACTCCTGGGACCCCCGCGTCGACGGCAGTTCCACCCTCGGCAGTTGGCTCCGTAGAAACTCGATCACCACAGCTCATTGCGCACCGTCGTTCCTGCGGGCATGGACGCAGCAGAATGCCGCCGAACCCGGCGCCGAACCCCGGAGTTCCCTACGCGTTGTCGTTACCTACGGCGAAGCCGTTCACGGCAGCGACTACCAACGTCACCGTGATCGCGGATTCGCGAACGTGACCTATGTCAACTGGATGGCAACCACGGAAACGGGCGTCGTCGCCTACAACGCCTTTCCTCCCGCAGCCACGTTCCCGGCGGGCATCGTCCCCGCCGGTCGAGCACGTGACGGGAAGGAAGTCCGGATCGTCGATTCCGAGGGCAACCAAGTGCCCGACGGCGAGATCGGCGAAATCCATGTCATTTCCAGTGACTTGGCCGACGGTTATCACGGCGACCCGGAGCGGACTGCGCAACGATTCACGCGGCTCGACGACGGCGTCAGCCTGTATCGCACGGGCGACCGCGGATGCATCGACAGCGACGGCGAACTGCAACTCAAAGGCCGACTCGACGATGCTGTGAAAATTCGCGGATACCTTGTCGAACCCACCGAAGTCGACGTCGCCATCCGCGCGGTGGCCGGCGTCGTCGATGCGGCCGTGATCGTTCGAACCGAGAACGACCACCCAGAGCTCTGCGCGTATGTCGTGAGTGATTCACAGCGAATTGCTCTGTCTCCAGCGGAGATTCGACGCGCGTTGTCTCTGAGCCTGCCCGGCTGGATGGTTCCTCGCCACATCATGATGCTGACCTCGATCCCCCGCAACGAACGCGGAAAGATCGATCGCAACGCACTGCCGGCACCGGCGCCGGTCGCTACCTCCACCTCCACCGCCACGCCGACTCTCGAGACCATTACCGAATTTCGGGTGGCCATCATCTGGTCCAAGATCATCGGGATCGAATCACTCGACCGCGACGACGACTTCTTTGCCCTCGGCGCAGATTCCCTCGCTGCCGCAGAAATGCTCGCTGCACTACGAGCCGCTGTACTGGTCACCGTCAGCGCCGCCCAGTTCGCCGGCGCCACCACCATCCGCGAACTCGCCGCGCTCGTCGACGCGATGCTGCGAAACAAGAAGCGTGACGAAGGCCGAGCATCTGTGCTTGTACCCCTTGCCACGAGCGGTTCCCGAACTCCGCTCTTCCTGATCACCGGAGCCGGTGCGCCTGCACTGAGCTTTCTCGCTACGGTGCAGGCGATGTCCGGTGATCGACCTGTGTACGCGTTGCAAGCACACGGAATGGAATCTCGCGGGATCCCCGATCGCACCGTCGCCAAGATGGCCGACCGATACATCCGCGAGATCAGGAAGGTCCGTCCACACGGACCCTACGTGCTCGGCGGCTACTCCCACGGCGGGTTTGTCACCCTCGAAATCGCGAATCGCCTCCACGCGGAAGGCGAGATCGTCGAACAGGTTGTCATTCTGGACACTCGGTTGCGGGAGAACATGATCGGGCCGCGGCCTGACACCGCTGAGCCGCCAGCCACAACGGATTCTGGCGAGCCGGTGCTCAATGCCCGAGCCCGCACCTCGAAAACGTCGGTTCTGGGTATCTGGCTCCGGTACCAAGTTGCGGGCATCATGCAATTCGACCCGTCGATGCAGTGGTACCTCTTCTACCATCGCGGCCTGGCGTCCCTGCGCAAGTACGCACCGTGCCCGTATCGCGGTTCCGTTGCGGTCATCCGCGGCGACGACAACCGACAGGACGCACACGACTGGTCGGCCATCGCCACCGGCCAGATCACCTTCGAAGATGTAGCCGGAAGGCACGAAGACATTCTGCGGGCCCCGTACGCCGTAGCCACCGGCGAGGCGCTCGAGCGCGCGTTGAGGTAAAGGCCGACAACGACCAAAAAAGGACAACGACCAAAAAAGAGCAGGTCAGACATTTTGTCTGACCTGCTCTTTTGGTGGAGCTAAGGGGACTCGAACCCCTGACCCCCACACTGCCAGTGTGGTGCGCTACCAGCTGCGCCATAGCCCCGTATTCTGTTCCATCTTGCAGGCGGCTGTTCTGCGTGCCGCTTGCTTGAAGAAAGTTACACCACTTGCGCGGTGAGCAACAAATCGCCTGGTCAAGCCGGTGCGGCCGCTCCCGGTTTCAGAGCGGCCGCACACGCGTTCAGGAGGTGAACTGCGAAACCCAGTCGCTGTTCTTGGTGCTGACGATCTTACCGTCGGCGACAACCGTCGGAGTGCCCGTTCCGCCGGCTGCGGAGAGCGCCTCACTCGCCGCAGTAGCGTTGGCCGCAGCGGCCTCCACGTTGGCTCCCGAGGAGATGCACGCAGTAGCTGCATCCGATGCACCGGCTTCGCCGGCGATTCGAGCCAAATCGTCGTTGGTGTAATCGCTCTTGCCGCCTTCTGCCGGTTGGTTGTCCGGCGAGAAGAGTGCGGTGTGCAGATTCGAGTAGGCGATCGCGTCGCCGTCCTGCGCGACACACAGCAATGCGGCGCCGGCGCGGGTGGAGTAATCACCGCTGCTCGATGCCCTGTTGAGGAAGTTGAGCATGTGATAGCGAACAGCCACGTCACCGGTGTCGATAGCCGCCGACACCGATTGGCCACTCAAGTGCTCGAGTGCAGCGCACGCCGGGCACAGCGGGTCCTCGAAGATGTCGAGAGTGGTACGTGCGTCCGGTTTTCCGATCAGAACGACGCCGTTGTCCTCCACGGTGACAACCACCTCGGAGTTCTGCACCGAGCCGTAGCCGTCGTTTTGCACCTCGTTCTTGCTCGACTGCCACAGGACACCGCCGATGACGAGGGCTGCGATCACCAGGACGGCGATTCCACCGATGACGTAGGTGGACCGACTCGACACCGGTTCCGGTTTGTACTTGTTGTTCTTGGCGCTCACGCTGATGCAGTCCTTCGTGCGTCGAAACGATTTTACCGAGGGGTTACCTTGCCCGGGTATTCACCTTGCCATTGAAGACTGTGCTTCAACTGAGAATGCGGTACGTGATCCCTGTCCCAATGCGAGCGGTGACCGTGGGAAGAAACACAACCACAGGGCCAATGCCAGGAATCCGATGTCGCGCAGGATCTCGCTGAAGTAGTCCCACGCGTCGACGTCGGCAGCTCCACCACCACCGAAACACCCGCAGTCGATGGACAATCCGCGGGCCCACACCGAGATGATCACGCCGATAAGCACAACAAGCATGAGCACCGACACCGCGGCCGACGCTCGCACGGCAAGCCCGACGAGCAGCAACAACCCGAGAACGATCTCGACCAACGGCATCGCAATCGCCACGGGGCCGACAAGGCTCTCGGGCAGCAACTGATACGCCCGGACAGCGATCTTCGTCTGAACGGGATCAAGAAATTTGATGCCACCCGAAATCAGCCACACGGCTGCCAAACCCAAGCGGGCCACAAGACTCACGATGCGAATAGCCACGCGTCGAGCCTACAGAGGCACTTCTGAACTGACTGTTTTTGCGGCCACAGCCTTTGCCGGTACCAGCAGCCAACCCACGCTCGCAATGATCACCACAGCTCCCATCGTGGCAAAAGCCGCCGAGTACGAGAAATGCTCCACCAACAAGCCCGCGCAGATCGGCGCGACCACACCGCCGACATCGGACATCATCTGGAACACCGCCAGAACGGGACCGCCACGCGCCTTGGAACCGACAACGTCGGCAACGGCAGCCTGCTGCGACGGACTCATCAAACCGGAGCCCGCGCCCGTCACGGCAGCAATCAGGAAAAACGCCACCAAGTTGTGTGTGAATCCGATCGCCATCGTGCCCGCGCCGCACACGAGGAGTCCCGCGAGCACAAAGGGTTTGCGTCCGTACTTGTCCGAGAGCCGACCCGAGAAGGTCAGAACCAGCGCATTTCCGACCGCAAACACTGCAAGCGCATAGGCGGCCACCGAGTCTTCACGGCCGAGAGCCTCAACAACGAAGAGCGGAACCATCGCGACGCGCACGCCGAAGATGACTCCACCGAATGCCAGGTTCGAGCCCAGAGCAGCGCGGTAGACCGGCGAACGTAGACCCTCCGCCAATGTCATCGGTGCGATAACCGCGCCCTTGTCCGGCGACGCCAGATGTGAACCGCGCAGACTGAAGAAAACCACAGCGGCAGCAATGACCAGCGTCGCCGCATAGATGAGGAACGGCATCCGCAGGCCGAACTGCAGCAACGCGCCGCCAAATATCGGACCGGTAATCGAGCCCATCAGGAAGCTCGTCGCATACAGACCGGATACGCGTCCCCGATGATCAGGCGGCGACATCCGAATAAGCAGACCAAGCGCCGACACGGTGAACATGGTGGAACCGATACCGCCGAGTGACCGGAACAGCAGCAGCTGCCAATATTCCTGCGCAAACGCGCACGCTCCGGTGGACAAGGCGACGATCAACAGTCCCAAGATGTACACCGGGCGCTCGCCGAGTTTCTGCACCAACGTGCCGCTCATCGGCGCAAAGACCAAGCGCATGAACGCAAACGACGAAATGACGACTGTGGCGGCCGTAACCGATACATCGAAGCTGCGGGCGAACTGCGGTAGCGCCGGGGCGACGATGCCGAATCCGAGAGCGATGACGAAGCTGGCGGAAACCAGCACCCAGATTTCCTGTGGCAGCCTGGCTGCGCGAGTTTTCATGTCGCCCGGGATTCTAGCCGGGCGACACGAGCGGGCCGCGCGCTAGTTCGCGTTCAAGACACCAGACACCAAGTCCTTCGCCGCCGACTGAACCTGAGCCAGATGCTCGGCGCCCTTCATCGACTCGGCGTAAATCTTGTACACGTCCTCGGTTCCCGACGGCCTGGCCGCAAACCACGCGTTCTCGGTAGTCACCTTCAAACCGCCGATCGCGGCGCCGTTTCCGGGCGCTGCCGTCAGCGCCGCGGTAATCGGCTCCCCCGCCAGTTCCGTTGCGGTGACCTGCTCCGGTGACAGCTTTGCCAGTACCGCCTTCTGCGCGCGACTCGCGGGCGCATCGATGCGGGCGTAGGCGGGGCTGCCGAACTTCTCTGCCAGCGCTGTGTAGTGCGCCGACGGCGTCTTGCCGGTCACCGCCGTGATCTCGGACGCGAGCAACGCAAGAATGATGCCGTCCTTGTCCGTCGTCCACACCGAGCCGTCGTGACGCAAGAAGGACGCTCCCGCACTTTCCTCGCCGCCGAACCCGACCGAACCGTCGAGCAAACCGGGCACGAACCACTTGAAGCCGACGGGTACCTCCAGGAGTTCCCGCCCCAGCCCGTCGACAACACGGTCGATCATCGATGAGCTGACCAGTGTCTTCCCGACCTTCGTGCCGGCAGCCCACTGTGGGCGGTGAGCGAAGAGGTACTCGATGGCAACGGCCAGATAGTGATTGGGGTTCATCAAACCGCCGTCTGGGGTGACAATTCCATGCCGATCGGAATCCGCGTCGTTGCCGGTGGCGATGTCGTAGCGATCCCGAATACCGATCAACGACGCCATCGCGTCAGGCGAAGAGCAATCCATGCGGATCTTGCCGTCGGTGTCGAGCGTCATGAATCGCCAGGTCGGATCGACCAGAGGATTGACGACCTCGAGATCGAGTCGATGAGTCTCGGCGATGGCTCCCCAGTAGTCGACACTGGCGCCGCCGAGCGGATCTGCGCCGATGCGGATACCCGCATCACGAATCGCGTCGAGGTTGAGCACCGACGGCAGGTCGTCGACGTAGTAGCGCAGGAAGTCGTACCGCTCGACCCTTGCCAGCGCCTGTTCCGTCGTGACGCGCCGGACGCCGGCAAGACCGTCGCGGAGCAGTTGGTTGGCACGGTCCGCGATGACCGACGTGGCATCGGTATCGGCGGGGCCACCGTGGGGTGGGTTGTACTTGAACCCGCCGTCACGGGGCGGATTGTGCGAAGGCGTCACGACAATTCCGTCGGCCTTGGCCTCGGGCGCGGTGGAGTTGTACCGCAGAATCGCGTGACTCACAGCGGGCGTGGGGGTATAGGCGTCGCGCGAATCAACCAGCACCACTACGTCATTGGCAACAAGGACTTCGAGCGCGGACAACCAGGCCGGCTCGGACAACGCGTGCGTGTCTCGGCCGATGAACAACGGCCCGTCAATGCCCTGGGATGCGCGATACTCCACGATCGCCTGCGTCGTTGCCAGGATATGCGCTTCGTTGAACGCGCCGTCCAGACTGGAACCACGATGTCCCGACGTACCGAACAGCACCTGCTGCATCGGATCCTCGGGATCGGGTGTGCGTGTGTAATACGCGGAAACCAAGTGCGGAACGTCGATCAAATCCTGTGGTTGCGCCACCTGTCCTGCTCGTTCGTGTGCCACGAATCCCCCTAAGCCCGGTGGTCGACCACACAGCCGACACGACTGCCGCTCATTCTCTACCCTGTGATCTGAATTCCCAACCAGGCGAGGCTCAGCCCGACGGCAAGACTGGCGATGATGTACACCAGCGACATCGCCGTCTGACGCTTGTCCAGCATGCCCACATTTTCGGTCGCAAACGTCGAGTACGTGGACAAACCGCCGCAGAACCCGGTTGCCAACAGCGCCGCCATAGCGGTGGAGAGTGTTGCGCCGGTGAATAATCCGAGGAGAAAGCAACCCAGGACGTTAGCCACGAATGTTGCTGCCGGAAATCCCCCGTATGCCGGGACGTATTTCGCGAGCAGGTACCTGCCCGTCGCTCCGGCGCCTCCGCCGATCGCTACGAGGAGAACCGTCATACCGTCGTCCCCTCACGACGGCGCATCCAGCGCTCGCCGAGAGCCCTACCCCACGCTGCTGCCAAGATCGCCGGAATCAAAGTGCCGAGAACGTAAAGAATCGATCGCATCGGACTTTCGGTAACCGCCTGAACGGCAAAAGACGAGAAGGTCGTGAAGCCACCGCAGAATCCTGTGCCCAGGAAGATGTACCAGATCTTGTCGTGAATCAGCAGCGCCACAAGCACTCCGAGGATCAGCGACCCCACGACATTGATCACGAGAGTAGTCCAGATATGGGGAAACCACTCGCCCAACCCGTACCTCGTCAGCGCTCCGAGTGCCCCACCGGCGGCCACCGCCCCGATGGCCGGGACCATCGGGGCGGTGGTTGAGGGCAAACCTAATTCACTCATTCGCGCTCCTCACTCGCTCGAGCCGGATCTACTTCTGAGCCGGATCTACTTCGGCGGGCGCGGAATGAAGTAGCTCGTCCGCTCCTGGTACTCACGATAACCGGGGCGGTGCTCCATATGCCGCTCGAGAAGTCGCGCGCCGGTCGCAAACACGAGAAAATACGTCATCGCAACCGGTGAGAGAACCGTCAACACTCCTGGCCATACCGATGCCGCGACGAGGAATATCCCCCACCACACACAGGCGTCACCGAAATAGTTGGGATGGCGCGTCCACGCCCACAGCCCCTGATCCATGATGTGCCCGTAACTACCGGCATCGGATTTGAACTCGGCCATCTGACGATCCGCGACCGCCTCGAACGTCACACCGACCAGCCACAACACGACGCCCAGGAGTACCAACAGGTTGAACCCACCTGACGACACCGCGGAAACCTGAATCGGCAGCGACACAAACCACAGGGAGATACCTTGCGTCACATAAATTTTCCGTATCGCATACAGAGTTCGACTGCCAGACGCCTTTCCCAGCATCTGCTCGTACCGAGGATCTTCGCCCTTTCCGCGAGAGCGCACCGCCATGTGCCACGCCAACCGCAGGCCCCAGATACCGACCAACGCGAGCATCAGTAGTCGGCGCCACAGGTCGCCCGCACCGACAACTGCAGACACCGCGGCAATGACCACGAAACCCACACCCCAGGACACGTCGACAACGTTGTGCCTGCCGATACGTATACCGATCGCCGCAGTGACCGCCATCGTGACAACAACAGCCAGAAAGCTCGCGAACATCATCGGACCGAGCGTCATCGAAGACATGACGGCCTCACCGAGAGAATCTGATCCACACCCATCCGCCCATCACGAAATGCCATGCCGCCGCCGACGAGGTAGAGACGCCACACCCGGGCGACCTCCATGCCGACCAGTTCAACTACGCGATCGAGATTGGACTCGAACGTCTCGATCCACGCGTCGACAGTGCGCACGTAATGCTCCCGAAGGGCCTGAACGTCACGCACTTCCAGCCCACCTTCCTCGATCATCGCCACGGTGCGCCCGACCGAACGCATATACATGTCGGGTGCAATAAACGACTCGATGAACGGCCCGCCACCCGGATGCGCCCCGGTACGCGACATCTGCTGGATCAGCACGCGACCACCCTCGATCACATTGTCGTGCAGCGCTTTCACGTACGTCGGGTAATTGTCCTCGCCGACGTGCTCGCCCATTTCGATCGACGCGACGGCGTCGTAGGGTCCGTCCGGAATCTCGCGATAGTCCTGCAGTCGGATCTCGACCTGATCTTCGAGGCCGAGCGATCGGACCCTCGCGTCGACAAACGCCTTCTGCTCCGCCGAGATCGTCACTCCGACAACGTGGGCACCGTACTCGCGAGCAGCGTGCACGCTCAGCGAACCCCACCCGCAACCGACATCAAGCAAGCGTTGCTCGCGCGCCCGATCGAGCCCGATCTTGCGGCAGACCAGGTCCAACTTGTCTTTCTGAGAGTCTTCGAGAGTGTATTCCGGTGCATCGGATGTCCAGTAGCCCGAGGAGTACGCCATGTTGTTGTCGAGGATCAGCGAATAGAAGTCGTTCGACAGATCGTAGTGATGACCGATGGCCGCCCGATCCCTCGACATACTGTGCAAGCGACCCTTGACCCGCGCCTGCGACACGGGAGGTGGCAACGGACGCCCGAACACCCCTAAGGATCTCGCGGCCTTGACCGCGGCGAGGATAACCGACGGTGACGGCGAGATCGAGCCAAGACCACGCTCGGCAGACACTTTCCAGACGTGCGTGAGTGCGTCGCCAAGATCGCCTTCGACGTCGAGTTCGCCCAGAACATACGCCTGCGCCGCGCCCAACTCGCCAGGATTCCACAAGAGCCGTCGAAGCACGTTTGCGCTGTGGAGCGTCACTTTCGGCGCATCGACCGGTCCTGCTGCGCTGCCGTCCCACGCAGTCAGCCGAACCGGAAGTTCGCCGCCGACAAGCGGACTGAGGAGTTCCGCCAATCGCTCGGCGATGCCGGTGCTCTTTCCCGTTCGGTCCATCGTGGCTGTCATCGCTGGTTCCTCCGATCGAGAATCACTTGCTGCACATCGAGATATCCGGAACGGAAACCCGCCTCGGAATAGCAGAGGTAGAAATGCCACATGCGGGTAAACACGTCGTCGAATCCGAGCGCCGCAACTTCCTCCGCGCGGGCGCTGAACCTCTCATCCCAGAGGCGGAGCGTCTGCGCGTAATGATCACCCATCGACAGGCGTTCACGCACACGAAGAGTGGTCATGCGTTCGGTAACATCCTCGATCGCCCGCACGGAGGGTAGGAAGCCTCCCGGGAAGATGTACTTGTGCACCCACGTATAGGTATTGCGAGTTGCCAACATTCGATCGTGTGGCATCGTGATTGCTTGGATCGCGGCACGCCCACCCGGCGCCAGCAGGGAGTCGATCTTCTGGAAGTAGCTTCCCCAGTACTGGTGGCCGACCGCCTCGATCATCTCGACCGACACCACTGCGTCGTACTCTCCCTGCACCTGCCGGTAGTCGAGAAGGTCGACCTGAACGCGATCTGCCAGTCCCTCAGCGCTGATCCGCTTTGCTGCCAGTTCCTGCTGTTCCACCGAGAGAGTCACCGAACGCACCGTAGCACCACGCTGGGCCGCGCGGATCGCCAATTCTCCCCACCCCGTACCGATTTCAAGAACTCGCGAACCGCGGCCGACGCCCGCACCGTCCAGCAACCGATCAATCTTGCGGTGCTGCGCGGCGGCGAACACGTCCCACGACTGTGAGTCCCCACCTGACAGGTCGTCGAACAGCGCACTGGAATAGGTCATCGTGTCGTCGAGGAATAATTCGAACAACTCGTTCGAGAGGTCGTAGTGCCGCGAGATATTGGATCGAGTGTTCTGCGTCGAATTGCGTTCACTGCGTGGCTGCTTGGGAATGTAGAGGCCACGTAGCCGCTGCAAGAAGTCGGGAATCAGTGTCGCCACACGAGAGGCAAAAACTTCCAGGACTGCGGTGAGATCGGAAGCTTCCCAGTCGCCCGCCATATACGACTCACCGAATCCGATCAGACCGCTGTCGCCCACCCGAGCAGCAAAGTCATCCGGGCGATGAATAACCATCAACGGCGAATCCGGGCTACCGCCGCCGGAGAACTCACCGCCGGAGTACTCTCGCCCAGGAATCTGAACACGCAGCGGTAATCGAGCAACCGCCTTGTGGAACAGCGCCCGTGCAACCGGCGACGCCACCCGCACCTTGAGGCCGCTGGGAACTGTCGCAACTCCTGGCCAGAGTTCGACCTCAGCGCTACGAGTCGTTGTTGAAATCACGGGTGTCATCACAGTTGTCATCACACTGCCTCCTGCGGTTGATGGTGTGGCCGAGGAACTACCGGTAATCGTCTGGCCCACAACCGGATGCCCTGATATCGAATTTGCGCGGACACTCTCAGTGTCACGAGCGGGATCGCGAGGAAGCTCCGTATTATCGCGCCCGCGGTGGCCGGAACGCATCGACCACGCACCGTGGCGACAAAAGGTGCCTGATCCGGTCTAGCGAGCACTATCGACAGCTGCACCGAGTCCTTGGGAAGCGGTAGCCTCATCCGATACTCGCCGGACACGTCGTTGAACGGCGAGACGTAGAACTCCTTCGGCGCGCGTGCCGCACCATTGTCGTTGGTCTCGAGCAGGTAGCAGTGGCGTTCACCGTAGGTGTTGTGCACCTCCGCAACCACGCAGCGCTGTGTGCCGTCGTCGTTCAAACACCAGAACACGCTCAATGGGTTGAACACATAGCCGAGTACACGCGCATTCGAGAGCATGAGGATCCGGCCGCCGGCGAACTCGATTCCGTTGGCCCGCAGGAAAGACTCGACGTTGGACCGCAAAGGCGCAGTTGAATCACCGAAGTGATCGGCTGCGTCGAATCGAGCCAAGGGGCGCAACGGTTTCGGAAGTACCGGCAGCGCATCCACGTCGACAAGCCAGCTGTAGCTCCGGTATTCGAACTCGTTGTGCATCGGCTCGGATCGCACATGCCGTATTCGGGTGTGAACGATCGACGGAACTACCGTCGCGGCGCGGGAGCTCATGACCATCGCCCACCGACACGCTCAGCCGCGCGCAGGCCCGACAAGGCACCGTCCTCGTGGAATCCCCACCCGTGGTACGCGCCGGCGAATGCGAGCACATCCGAGTCCAACTCGGGAAGCCGGCTTTGAGCTGCAACGGAAGCCGGTGTGTACCGCGGATGCTCGTAGGTCATCTGGTCGATGACCGAATCCGCGGCAATCATGTCCTTGCCTCCGAGAGTCACGATGTACCGTCGACCGGTTTCCGGCAGACGCTGCAACCGGGTCATGTCGTAGCTGACGAGCACGTGGTCTGGCGTCGCATCGCAATGCGGCAGGTAGTAGTTCCACGATGCTCGCGCATTCGAATTGTCAGGCAGCACAGTCTCGTCCGTGTGCAATTGAGTGTGATTGATCGAATACGGCATAGCCCCGAGAACCTCGTGCTCCGTGGCCGTGGGATCGGCGAGAATCTTCAGCGCTTGCTGGGGATGTGTCGCGATTACCACCGCGTCGTATGTCTCGAGCTGATCCTCTCCCCCACGAATCTCGACTGAATTACCGTGCCGGTACACCGCGTGAACCGGCGTGTTCAGCCGAACGGCACTGATACTCTGTGCCACCGCTTTCACGTACTCGACCGAACCACCGGTTACGGTCCGCCAGGTCGGCGAACCGGAGATAGTAAGCATGCCGTGGTGATCGAGGAACGAGAACAGGTACCGCGCCGGATACTCGAGTGCGGCCGACGGGTCACACGACCACACCGCGGATACCAGCGGGGTCATGAAATGAGCGGTGAAATAGTCGGAGAATCTACCGTTTCGCAGGAAAACCCCGAGTGTCTGATCAGGTGTCGAGGCAGTCGAGTCCTCTGGCCGCTCGAGCAGTGCACGCGCTCGTCGATGAAACCGCTTGACCTCCATCAACATCGACAGAAAGCTGCCATTCACCAGGAGTCCAGGCGTTGGTAGAACCCCGCGCAGGCCCTGCCCACCGGAATACTCGAGGCCACACCCCTCGCAGCGCACAGACATGCTCATATCCGATTCCTGTGTCTCGACACCGAGTTCGGCAAACAATCTCAACAGCGTCGGATAGGTACGGTCGTTGTGCACGATGAAGCCTGTATCGACGGCGAAGTTGCGACCTTCAGGATCGGTCACCGCATGTGTATCGGCGTGGCCGCCGAGCCGCGAATCCGCTTCGTAGAGCGTGACGTCACTATCCTTGCTCAGCACCCACGCCGCTGTCAGGCCTGCGACCCCGCTGCCGACGACAGCAACCTTGCGCTTGTCAGAACTCCGCTTCACCGAACCCCGTCTGCCCGAATTCATCGTCGTTCTCCTGCCTTCGCTCCGGTTGTTTTCTCTGCGATCTCCGCGACCGCATCTGCTGCCAGTCGGTGCCACAGTGACGGCCGGCGCATCATGAAGTGCCCCGCACCGTCGATACCGATCCACTCGGCGTCGAAACCGGATCTACGCGCTCGCTCGACCGCCGCGTGGGAAAGATCCGGGTCGGTCCAGCGATCCGCCGTACCGTGCACTACCCGCAGTAGGCAACGCTGTCGCAGTCCGACGTCCGTCCCTGAAGGCCACCATGGCGCCAGCGCGATCACGCCTACGACTGCCGCGTCACCCGACAGAGCGGCGGCTACCCGTCCACCCATCGAATGTCCGAGCAGAATGACCTGCGCGTCAGAGTTTCGTGCCTTGATCCGATCGAGTATCTGCCGCGCATCTGCAACCGGGCTCTGCTCCGGACCGTTCCACCCACGTTTGCGATATCTGACCGCCACGACACCGAATCCACGTTGCCGAATCGCCACCGAGAAGGGGCGCATCCGGAGGTTCGATAAATGCCAGAATCGCGAACGGCGGTGACTCGAAACCTTCCCACCAGGCAGAACCATCACCGTGAGGTGTTGTTCTTCCCGATAGTGCGTCCGATGCTGAAGCGTCATATAGGGCATTCGGCGCCGAAAACCCGACGGATGGGGGCTTAGCGAGATTTCTTCTCGTGAAGAGTCTTCGCTCTGCCTGCCCCTCTTGACTGAAAGCGTCCCCGCGGGGACGCTTTTCGAACTCTGTCGGTGCCCCCAGTTACTGTCGAATGAACATTCGAACCGGGGGGTTGGCATGGACACAGACAAGCGCGACATCGATCTCGACAGCGATCTTGACAGTGAGACCGATCAAGTCATGAGCGTCGCGGACAAGCGAGAAGCCGTCGACAACATCGGCGTGGAAATCTGCGCACTAGCCGGACAAATCGCCGCAGCTACGGCTCGATTCCTCACGCTGCTCGCCGACTTCGACGAACAACGAGGCTGGGCAGGCCCCGGACTACATTCGTGCGCTCATTGGCTCTCCTGGAAATGTGGCATGAGCCTGCACACCGGACGCGAATACGTTCGTGTCGCCAAAGCGCTCCGCCCCTTGCCCGCGATGCGGAAAGCGTTCGAACAAGGCAATTTGTCCTACTCGAAGGTTCGCGCACTTACCCGAGTCACAACCCCCTCCAATGAGAAGCAGATGGTCCGACTCGGCCGCGAAGCACCAGCAGCACAGATCGACCGTCTCACTGCCGGGCTACGTAAGGTGGCCGACATCGAATCCGGCAAAAATAAAGCGCCGGAACGCTTTCAAGTCCGCTGGCATTGGGACCCCGACACGGGCGATTTTGTCGTCAAAGGTCGCCTGGCCGCACAGGACGGCGCCCGTATCCTCGCCGTCCTCACCACCGCAGAACGTGAACGCACACGGACAGCAATGCCGTCACCCGACAACGAGCCCAAGATCGACAAGGACGATGACTCCACCAAGGTGTCGGACGAGCCGATCACTCAGCAGAACACGGCAAACAAGCCACCCGGAGACATCGGACCCGCGCTCATCGCGATGGCCGAAATCGCTGCCACGGCCCCGACGAACACCACGAGTAGCGTCAGCAACTCAGCGGAGGTGGTGTTTTTCCACGAACACGACAACCTCCGGATCCCTGGCGGACCCGCACTGCCCGACAACGATTCCGAGGAAGTCCTCTGCAACGCCCACCTCCGCTTGGCTAAGACCAAGAAGCAATGCGTGCTCAATCTTGGCCGGAAGACGCGGGTCACCAGTCACAAACAAATGTTGGCGCTGAACTACCGTGACGGAAGCTGTCGCACACCAGGATGCGGTCGAACCAGATTTCTGCACGCTCACCACGTGAAATTCTGGGGTCGCGGCGGAGAAACCAACCTCGACAACCTGATCATGCTGTGCGGGACTTGTCACCGAGCGCTACATCGTGGCCAATTCACCATCACTGCGCTTGGTGATCAACAGTTCGAGTTCCAAACGACCAACGGCGACGTCATCGATCCGGCCCCTCCGATCAGCGGCCTGGCTGATCAGCTCCTGCGAGGCGACATCCCGGATAACGCAATCATCCCGAATTGGGGCGGCGACCCTCTGCACTTGGACCACGCAGTCAGCGCGCTCCTCGACGGTTGGGCGCGGCGAACGGCATAAAAATGAGGCAGGCCCTACACCTTGTCTCGGGTGTCTGACCTGCCTCTTTGTGGAGCTGCCGGGAATTGAACCCGGGTCCTACGTTGAATCGCTAGGGCTTCTCCGTGTGCAGTTCGCTAAGTCTCTACTTGGATCTCCCAGTCTCGCGAACAAGCCAGGATGACGATCCCAGTCACTGTTTGATGTCCCGTCCAACTCCGTGACCGAGCCGAACAGTAAAGCCCTCTAGCTGATGCCAGGAACCGGGTCGAGGGCAACCCCGGGCTGACAGACACGCTTCGCTACTTAGGCAGCGAGAGCGTAGTCGCGCTGATTGGAATCGGCGCTTATAGGTTTGCAGCGACGCTTACGGTGGTCTCTTGCCTGCACCGACACGCTTCCCCTAACTCAACACACGCAGTCGAAACCGTTCAGCCCCGTGTGTGCCCCGCGTCTTTCGTGGGGCTACCTACTATAACGCGCCGCTGCGCGGAAGTCATACCAATTAATTCGAGCGTTCTGCGGTGCCCGTGATGTTGGTGATCATGCCTTCGAAAACGACACCGTGGAATGGCAGGATCGAGTACCAATACAGTCGCCCAGCCAAGCCTCGCGGGAAAAATACAGCACGCTGCTCCAGGCACGATCCACTACCTTGCCCTTCGGCGGCACACTGCCCTTCGGACACTCTCAGCTCCAACCACGCTCCCCCGGGGACTTTCATTTCGGCCCGCAGTCGCAGCAACTTTCCTCTGTCGATTTCTTCGACCCGCCAGAAGTCCAGGGCCTCACCGGTATTGAGGTGACGCGGATCACGCCGACCCCGACGTAACCCGACGCCGCCCACCGCCCGGTCCATCCACCCCCGAATTGCCCAGGCCAAAGGGAATGAGTACCAACCGTTCTCGCCGCCGATGGATTCGACCACCTTCCACAAGGTCTCCGGGTCCGCAGCACAATCACGTTCACGATGGTCGACGTACACCGTTTCGCCGGCCCAATCTGGATCGGACGGTAGAGGATCCGACGGTGCGCCGGCGATAGTGGCGCCAGACCAAGACGTCTCGACCTCTCCGTTATCGATCTTGCGCAGAGCCAGCCGCACCGCTTCGCGATACGTGGTAAGGCCACCTTCGGGCGGCGGGATGAAACCGTCGATGTCGTGATCGTGCATAACGGCATCGTTCTGCAATGACTCGATCAGCGGCATTGCGAGCCCGTGCGGAATCGGCGTGACCAAGCCCACCCAGAGACCGGCGAGCCTCGGGGTCAAGACTGGCAGGACGACAATGCGTCGACGCACCAATCCCGCAACATCGGCGTAGGCGTTCATCATCTCGCCGTACTGCATGACGTCCGGTCCGCCGATATCGAATGCGCGGTTGATCTCCGGGGTCGTAGCCGCCGCGGCCACCAGGTAATGGAGTACGTCGCGCACGGCAATCGGCTGAATGTTGTTGTGCACCCATTTCGGCGTGGTCATCACCGGCAGGCGATTGGTCAGGTGGCGAACCATCTCGAAGGAGGCCGAACCCGAACCGATCACCACGCCGGCCTGGAACACGACTGTCGGAACGGCGGAGTCGAGCAGGATCCGGCCGACCTCCAGCCGAGACTTCAAATGCGTCGACAGTTCTGCGTTTGATGGATGCAGTCCGCCGAGGTAGACAATTCGGCGAACGCCTGCGGCCGCAGCCGCTTCGGCAACATTTGCCGCGCTGCGCTTGTCGACATCGGAAAACGAGCCACCACCGCCCATGGCGTGGACAAGATAGTAGACAACATCGATCTCGTCGAAAGCGCCTGCAAGGGATGCCTTGTCACTCAGATCAGCACGAACCACCTCGACGGAATCACGCCACGGAACATCGCGCAGTTTCTCAGGACTGCGAACCAGCACGCGGACGTGATGCCCCGCTGTAACCAACCTTGGAGCCAGACGCCCGCCGATGTAGCCGGTAGCTCCTGTGATCAACACTTGCAGCGTATCCATCACACCACGCTACGCAGAAAACCAACTGCTACGCAGAAATCGATCCGCGCAACGCCAATGCAGCCTCCAGATCATCGTTGGTGAGCGCCATGTTGATTCCGGCTCCCGCCTTCGCGCCTGCTGCTGCGGCCATGATGACCTGCGCACTCGGATCGACAACGTTGCCTGCCGCAAATACACCGGACACGCTTGTTGCACCCATCATGTCGACGGTGACGAACTCCCCCATCATCGTCGCCGCCGTCGATGCGCCGAACGACCGCAGAATCGAATCGTTCGGGTCCATCGTGACCGCGCCTCCGACAAAGATCGCCGACCGCGCAACAGTTCTACCGTCGGCCAGTTGCACTCCAACGAGACGATCATCCTCGAGCACGGGCGCTGCCACCTCGCCTTCGACGATCGAAATATTTAGCGCTGCAAGCTTTTCCCGATCCTCGGCACTGAGATGCTCGATTCGATGGAGGAACAGAACCACGTCGTCCGACCATTGACGGATCATCGGGGCCTGATGCATCGCGAACTCGACACTCTTGGCAATGACACCCAATGGCTGATCGCGCACGTCGTATCCGTGGCAGTACGGGCAGTGCAGGACGTCGCGCCCCCAGCGCTCGCCGAAGGCACTGAGTTCGTCGGGCAACCTGTCGGTCAGGCCCGTCGCGACAAGCACTTTGCGCACCGAGATTCGAGTGCCGTCTGCGAGGGTGATCGCGAATCCGCCACGAGAGTCATCGTCGCCGCCACGCTGTACATCGACGACGGTCCCGTCATGGAACTCTCCACCGTATTTCCGGACTTCGTCGCGTCCGATGGCGAGGAGTTCGGCTGGATTCATCCTGTCGCGAGAGAGAAATCCGTTCATGTGATCTGCCGCCGCGTTGCGCGGTGCGCCGTTGTCGAAAACCACAACGGATCTACGGGCCTGACCGAGAATGATCGCCGCGTTGAGTCCGGCAGCGCCGCCACCGATCACTGCCACGTCGTAGGTGTCTGCTGCGTCGTACGAAGTCTGTGTCATGAATTCAGGATTGCATCGCAACGCTAACTTGACAAACATCGTTGCCGATTTGGCAAAATGAAGGAATGACCGAATCATCGTTCGAGGCCGTCCTTGCGGGAATCGGCCCGCGCCTGCGCACATTGCGCCAGCAATCCGATATGACGTTGACCGACCTCTCCGAGGCCACGGGCATCAATGTCAGCACGTTGTCGCGGCTCGAATCCGGCACTCGCCGAGCCAACTTGGAACTTCTGCTGCCGATTGCGAAGGCGCACGGCGTCCCACTCGACGACCTCGTCAACAGCAAGATCGCAGACCCCCGGGTGCGGGAAGAACCGCAAAAGGTGGGATCGATGACGATCATTCCGTTGACCAGCCAGCCGGGAAACCTCCAGGCCTACAAAATGATCCTCTCGCCCACCGAGGACATCCGCGAGCCTGGTACACACGAAGGGTACGAGTGGCTCTACGTGTTGTCGGGCCGCGTCCGGCTACTGCTCGGTGATCGCGATTTTGTCATGGGGGCAGGCGAAGCCGCCGAGTTCGACACTCATATCCCCCACCGATTCAGCGCTGCGGACGGTCGCCCGGCCGAAGTGATCAGTCTGTTCGGGAAGCAGGGTGAACGAGTGCACCTACGAGCTGCGCCGGCCGACCGCCGCGGCTGAGACCAGGCCAACTGCTACCCGCGCATGCCCTTGATCCGACGGCCCAACTCGCGGGTCACCTCGCGCTCAGCGGTGCGCTTGGCCATGTCCTGACGCTTGTCGTAGTCCTGCTTGCCCTTGGCGAGAGCAAGTTCGACCTTGACCTTGCCGTCGGAGAAGTACATCGACAACGGAACCAGCGTCTGGTTGCCCTCACGGGTCTTGCCTACGAGGTGTTCGATCTCGCGCTTGTGCAGCAACAGCTTCCGGGTTCGACGCGGCGAGTGGTTGGTCCACGATCCCTGTGTGTATTCCGGAATGTGCAGCGATCGAAGCCACACCTCACCGTTGTCGACGGTTGCGAATGCGTCCACGAGCGACGCCTTGCCTTCGCGCAAACTCTTGACCTCGGTGCCCACGAGCGCGATTCCCGCTTCGTAGGTGTCGATGATCGTGTAGTTGTGACGCGCTTTGCGATTGGTCGCAATGACCTTGCGGCCCTTTTCCTTCACTGTCCGGGCCTCTCAGTCCGCTGTCTTACCCAATAATGCAAACAACTCTTGCTCTCAGCATAGAAGGCCGCGCAAACCAATTACTCGCGCACGTACAAACGAAGCGTGACATACGAGGTGATCGCTGCCATTCCCACACCTGCGAGGACCAGGAACGGTGAGACGAACAGGATGTCACTGTTGGAAATGCGCGCGACGATGTTGGCTTCGTAAACGTCGGCCAGCACTCCGTCGATGAACAGGTTCTTTGCTGTGAAGAGCCCGGCGATCGCCAGTACCGCACCGATCAATGCGGCAACAATTGCCTCGAGAAGGAACGGAAGCTGCGTGTACCAACGCGTTGCGCCCACCAGTCGCATGATGCTGACCTCGGTACGACGCGTGAAGGCGGCGATCTGAACCATGTTGGCGATCAACAGAATAGCGGCGATGGCCTGAACGACGGCAATCGCAAAGGCGGCATTGCGGACACCACCGAGGACGCTGAAGAGACGGTCGACGAGCTCACGCTGATTGAGAACGCTCTCGACGCCTGGCCGCGAACCGAACGTGTCGTTGATGACGCCGAATCGTTCCGGGTCACTGAGCTTGACCTTGAACGACGCCGGGAAGCTGTCCGGGCTGACCAGAGCGGCCAACTCGGGTTGGTCCTTGAACACTCGCTCGGTCGCGTCCTTCACCGCGTCGTCGCGATTGAGGAACTGAACCGCAACGACGGACGGTGTCTGCTCGAGTTCCTGGCGCAGAGTGCTGCAGATTTCCTGCTCACAACCGGGGTCTGCGGCGGAAATATCGTCGGTCAGGAAGATCTGGACCTCGACGCGCTCGAGGAAGATTTGCTGCGTCTTACCGGCCATCTGAACCACGAGGAGGCCACCGCCGAAGAGTCCGAGCGAAATGGCGGTCGTCAAGATCATGGCAATGGTCATCGTGATGTTGCGGCGCAGGCCGGTCATGACCTCGCTGAAAATAAAACTGGCACGCATCGGGGAATCCGATTCCTTCTCGAATGATCGGCGGCTTCGCGGCTACCGGTGGGCGTTCGGACGAGTGGTGAGCAGTCGGCGTTTACCTGCCGACGCCGTACACACCCCGCGCTTCGTCTCTGCTGACCTTGCCGAGATCGAGTTCGATGACTCGTCGACGCATCGAGTCGACGATGTGATGGTCGTGAGTGGCCATGACGACGGTGGTGCCGGTGCGGTTGATTCGCTCGAGCAGCAGCATGATGTCCTGGCTGGTTTCAGGATCGAGGTTGCCGGTGGGCTCGTCGGCGAGGAGGACCAGCGGCCGGTTCACGAAAGCGCGCGCGATAGCTACGCGCTGCTGCTCGCCACCGGACAGTTCGGTCGGAAGTCGATCGGCTTTGCCGGCCAGGCCGACCATGTCGAGGACCTCGGGAACCGTGCGCGCAATCACGTCGCGTGGCTTACCGATCACTTCCAACGCAAACGCGACATTCTCGGACACCGTCTTCTGCTGCAGCAGTCGGAAGTCCTGGAAAACGCAACCCATGGCCTGGCGCAGCTTCGGAACCCGACGGGCTGACAACTTGTTGACATGGAAATCCGCGACCTCGATGTCACCCGACGTCGGCGACTCCATCTTCAGCAGTAGTCGCATGAAGGTCGACTTGCCGGAGCCGGAGGGGCCGATGAGGAACACGAACTCCCCCTTCTCCACCTCCACACTGACATTGTCGAGCGCCGGCCTGGTGGAGGCCTTGTAGGACTTCGACACGTTCTTCATGCTGATCACAACAAGCCAGTCTAGCCGTTATCGAACAGTGACCTTGGAGCAACGCGCGGCCAGTGCGCCCGTGTTACCCGGTTCCACTCGTTGTCGCAGCTGTTGTGCTCGGAATTGTCGTGGCTGCGCCGTTGGAATTGCCCGAGTTGGAATTGTCGTTGCCGGAATTACCGACCGGAGGGCCCGGGGGCGGTGCTGTCGTCGTCACCGTCGACGTAACACCACTCTGAGCTGAACCAGGAGTCGCTGAACCAGGAGTTGCCGAGCCTGGAGCCTCGGTCGTCGACGGCACCGATTCCGAGGACGAAGGCACCGAAGACTCCGGGACAGTTGTAGTCGTCGTCCCCACCGGAGGCGGCGTGTACGGCTCCGTCACAGACGACCCTGCGGCCGGCGCGGGCGTGGCTACGGTTGGCTCCACCGGGTTGAGATACGCGTTGGCGACGTAGGCGAGCATCCAGGCGACGACCAAGATGAACGTCGACGTCCGCATTCGGCCACCGAACAAGCGGGAGGGCATCCAGTCGAGGTGGAGGATCCGGTCGAGACCGCGGCGGGGTTCCTGCTCGGTCATTCGCTCGCCTCCTCGATGTTGCCCGTATGAAGTCCCGGTGTGACCGTGATTCCTTGTCGACGCAGGGCCGCGGCAACTCGCACACGGAGTGCCCGACCGACCTGGAACTGCTTGCCGGGTAGCGTGCGCGCCACCATCCGAATGCTGACCTGATCCACTTCGAGGCTTTCGATGCCCATGACTGTGGGCTCGTCCAACAGGAGCTTCTTGAGTCCACGGTCGGACATCGCGTCAACGCCGACCTGGCGTAGAACTTCGTTGACGCGGTTGAGGTCGGCAGTCGCAGGAACCGGAACGTCGATAACCGCGCGTGCCCAATCCTTGGACAGGTTGGTCGCTTTCACGATCTGACCGTTGGGAACGGTGATCACTTCACCGTCTGCGTTCCGCATTCGAGTGACTCGCAAGGTCACGTCCTCGATGACACCTTCGGCGTCATCGGACGAACCGGTGATCGCGAGTCGCACGGTGTCGCCGAAGCCGTACTGGCGTTCGGTGATGATGAAGAAGCCGGCAAGGATGTCCTGCACGACGCGCTGTGCACCGAAACCGAGGGCGGCACCGAGGACCGTCGCCGGCGCCACGAGGCTCCCGATCGGGAGGTTCAACTGGTCGAGAACCTTGAGCGTCGCGATCACGTAGATGAAGGTGATGACCACCCACGTGATGACCTGAGCCACGGAATGGCGGTGTTTGGTGGCCTCGGAACGGACCAGAGCGTCACCCAACTGATAGTTGGCGTCGATCTGGTCGGTGACCTTGTTGCCGCCCCAACTGACCAGACGGGCAAGGATCATCGCTCCGAGCACGGTCATGAGGACTGACAATCCAGGGTTCTGGAGCCATTCGAGCAGGTTCTGCCCAGGTCTGAGAAAAGTCATCGTGCCTTTCGGTTGCCGCTTATGCGGACTGGTTCTCGCTCATGCGCCAGCGAATGCCGGCCTCGAGGAAACCGTCGATGTCACCGTCGAGCACTGCGGACGGGTTGTTGACCTCGTACTCGGTGCGCAGGTCCTTGACCATCTGGTACGGGTGCAGAACGTACGAACGCATCTGATTGCCCCAGGAGCTTCCGCTGTCGCCCTTGAGCGCATCCATCTCGGCTCGCTCTTCCAGACGCTTGACCGCCAGTAGCTTTGCCTGCAGGACGCGCATCGCCGACACCTTGTTCTGGAGCTGCGACTTCTCGTTCTGACACGTCACGACGATGCCCGTCGGGATGTGCGTCAGGCGCACCGCGGAGTCGGTGGTGTTGACGGACTGACCACCGGGACCGGACGAACGGTAGACATCGACGCGGATGTCGTTCTCGTTGATCTCGATGTGGTCGGTGGTCTCGACGACCGGCAGAACCTCGACCTCGGCAAACGACGTCTGGCGACGGCCCTGGTTGTCGAACGGGCTGATCCGGACCAGGCGGTGCGTGCCCATTTCCACCGACAGCGTGCCGTAGGTGTACGGCCCCTTGATCGCAAACGTCGCGCTCTTGAGTCCCGCTTCTTCTGCGTACGACGTGTCGTAGACCTCGACACCGTAATCGTGCTTTTCCGCCCAACGGATGTACATACGCATGAGCATCTCGGCCCAGTCCGCTGCGTCGACGCCGCCGGCACCGGAGCGGATATTGATCAGCGCGTCACGTTCGTCGTATTCACCGGACAGCATGGTCTTGACTTCCATCGCCGCGATGTCCTCGCGCAGGCTGGCGCGTTCGGCGTCGGCGTCGGCAATCGCGTCAGGACCTTCGTCTTCCGCCAATTCGTACAGAATCGGCATCTCGTCGAGCCTCTCTCGCAGCGCCACGATTCGGCGAAGCTCCGATTGGGCATGCGACAGCTGGCTGGTTACTTGCTGAGCGTGGTCCTGGTCGTTCCACAAGCCGGGATCGGCAGCCTGATGTTCGAGCTCGTCGATGCGTCGACGCAGCTCTTCGACGTCCACGACCGATTCGCAGGTGCGAAGGGTGGTGTCGAGCGCGTTCAGGTCTGCAATTACGTCAGGATGCACGGTTCTCAAGGCTACCGGGTGCCAAACCCTGCTATAACCGCGACTCGAATCAGGACCCGAACCAGAAAGGCGTATCCATGACCGTCACCGACAAATATCTACAGAACAACGCCGCATACGCCGAGCGATTCTCCGGACCGCTCCCCCTGCCACCGAGCAAACACGTTGCAGTTCTCGCCTGCATGGATGCGCGTCTGGACGTCTACCGCATGCTGGGCATCAAAGAAGGCGAATCACACGTCATACGCAACGCCGGTGGCGTCGTCACTGACGACGAAATCCGGTCGCTTGCCATCAGCCAGCGCCTACTCGGCACCACCGAGATCATCCTTGTCCACCACACGGACTGCGGAATGTTGACGTTCACGGACGACGATTTCAAGCGCACCATCCAGGATGAGATCGGCGTCAAACCGTCCTGGTCGCCCGAATCGTTCCCCGACGTCGACGAAGACGTACGGCAATCACTACGCCGAATCGAGAGCAGTCCGTTCATCACTGCGACGACCTCACTGCGCGGATTTGTCTTCGATGTGGCAACCGGAAAGCTGAACGAAGTTCTGCCCGCGTAGACAGGACTGTGCGAGCAGGACGGTAAGTTGTGTTCCCGTGACCGATCTCGCTTCCGACCTTGTTCTGGCCCTGCGTCTCGCCGACGAGGCCGACGCGATCACTCGCGCCCGCTTCGGCGCTCTCGATCTGCGAGTGGACGACAAACCCGACCTCACACCGGTCTCCGACGCCGACCTCGCCGTCGAACGCGCCGTGCGTGCGACGCTGTCCGAAGCTCGACTGGGAGATTCGGTGCTGGGCGAAGAGTTCGGCGGCGACGCGGTTTTCGAAGGACGGCAGTGGGTGGTCGATCCGATCGACGGCACCAAGAACTTCGTGCGCAACGTGCCGGTCTGGGCAACCCTGATCAGTTTGCTCGAGGACGGCGTACCCGTCGTCGGCGTCGTCAGCGCGCCAGCACTAAACCGACGCTGGTGGGCGGCAACAGGTTTGGGCGCCTATACCTCCTACGACGGCGGCGACGCCCGAGCGATAGAGGTGTCCGCCGTCGACCGCAGCGAATCCGCAAGCCTGAGTTTTTCAAGCCTGTCCGGCTGGAAGGACCGCGGAATCCGCGATCAGTTCATCGATCTCACGGATCACGTGTGGCGCGTGCGCGGGTACGGAGACTTCTTCTCGTACTGCCTTGTCGCCGAAGGAGCAGTGGATATCGCCGCCGAACCCGAGGTTTCCCTGTGGGACCTCGCAGCACTGGACGTGCTGATCCGCGAAGCCGGCGGAACCTTCACCGACTTGGACGGCGGAACCGGCCCGCACGGCGGCAGTGCCGTTGCCACCAACGGCTTGCTGCACGAGGATGTTCTCGCGCGGCTGCGGCAGCAGGCCGAGTAACAGAACTCCTCACTCGCCGCAAGGGCCTGAGGGAGGAGTCCTGGCAGGCCCGTCGGCAGGATTCGGCACGGCATCAGGGCACGTTGACTTGGAGTAGTCGATCACGCACTACTTCAGGAGAATGATGAACCGGATTTCCCGGCGCACGATACTGTTCGGTCTGGCTGCCGCGCCCCTCGGACTTGCGGTGGGCTGCGGCGCCGACTCCTCAGGGGCCTCACGGCCTACGGCAATACCAGGCTCTTCGCGTCCGTTACCGATTCCGCCGCTGGCTGCATCCACGGTCGACGACGCCGGGGTCCGCCATTTCACACTCCGCGCGGGCGCCGGAACCACCGAGATCGTCCCGGGAAAGATCACTGACACTTGGGGTTTCAACGAGTCCATCCTGGGTCCGACGGTCCGAGCCCGGCGCGGGGAATCCGTCGCATTCACGATCGACAACGCACTGGCAGAGCCCACAACCGTGCACTGGCACGGCATGCATCTACCCGCCAGGTTCGACGGCGGACCGCACCAGACCATCGAAGCCGGCGGGCGGTGGGAACCGGCGTGGACCATCGACCAAGCTGCGTCGACGCTCTGGTATCACCCACATCCGCATGGAGCCACCGAACGGCACGTACAGCGCGGACTCGCCGGACTGTTCCTGATCGACGACGCCGATACCGATACGCTGGACCTCCCGAAAACCTATGGAGTGGATGATATTCCACTGATCATCCAGGATCGCCGATTCACCGCGGACGGCAGTTTCGACGAGACCGACCCGACCGACGTCGGTCTGCTCGGCGACACGATCGTCACCAACGGCATCGCCGATGCCCACCTGGACGTCACTACCGGCGTTGTGCGACTGCGCATTCTGAACGGTTCCTCCGGTCGCCTCTACAACCTGGGGTTCCCGGACGACCGGACCTTCGATCTGATCGCCAGCGACGGCGGTCTTCTCGAATCACCGATACCGGCAAAGCGGATTCAGCTCAGTCCCGGCGAGCGCGCGGAGATCGTGGTCCACGTCGATCCGGGCTCCACCGCCACAGTGGTGTCGTTTCCGATCGAGGACGGCGGTGGCGTGAGTTACTCCGACGCAACCGAATTCGGCATGAACGACCGCTTCGACATCATCGAACTACGGGGCGTCGGCCTCCGAAAGTCACAGTCCACCCTCCCGTCGAAGTTGGCGACGATACCGCGACTCGATCCGTCGACGGCAAGCGTTATCCGGTCTTTCGATCTGCAGTGGTACATGATCAACGGCCAGCGAATGGACATGAACCGCATCGACTTCGAGGCCGTGGCCGGCGCCTCCGAAGTGTGGACGATCACCAACAAGGACAACTGGCCACACAACTTCCACGTCCACGACGTGCAATTCCAGGTCCTCGACGTCGACGGTCGCACTCCCCCACCTCACCTGCGCGGCCTCAAGGACACCGTCTACACGCCACCGGGCAGCAGGATTCGCGTCGCCCTGCGGTGGTCCGAATACACCGATCCCACTTTCCCGTACATGTTCCACTGCCACCTGCTGATGCACGAGGATCAGGGCATGATGGGCCAATTCCTCGTCCTCGAACCGGGACGGAAAGCCGCGCCGATGCAGATGGACATGCGCACCGGTCATTGACGGTTCTGTAAGTGGTACACGGCAAGGCGAACCCGATTGTCGCAGCCAGTCTTCGACATCAGGTTCGCCACGTGAGTCTTGACCGTCGTCACACCCAAATGCAGCGCGTCCCCGATTTCCTGATTGCTCTTCCCTTCCGCAACCAGGGCGAGTACTTCCGATTCGCGCGCGGTCAGCGAAACCGATTCTGTTACAGCGGTGTCCGGGGCGCCGATCACCGCTCGATTCACGACGCGCCGGAGCAGTTCCGGGGAGAACACCATCTCGCCCTCGGCTATCCGGCGGATGGCGCCGAGTAACTCGGCTGGCTCGGTGTCCTTGACGAGAAACCCCGAAGCCCCGGCAGCAAGCGCGGGATACAGATGATCGTCGTCGTCGAAGGTGGTGAGCACAAGAATACGTGCGCGGCGCCCGGAACTGACGATCTGCTGCGTGGCACCGATTCCGTCGAGGCCGGGCATCCTCAGGTCCATCAGGATCACGTCGGGATCCAGTTCGGCGGCGAGCGCTACCGCTTCGACGCCGTTCGACGCCTCACCGGATACGGTCATGCCCTCTGCCGCAGTGCACAGCATCCGCAAACCGGCGCGAACCAGTCGCTGATCGTCGACGATCAGTACGCCGATCACGAGTCCCCACCCGTCGCACCCAGCGGAATACTCACGTGCACTTCCCATCTCCCGTCATCGCGCACGCCTGCTGTCAACTCGCCGCCGACCAACTCAGTGCGCTCGTTCATACCTACCAGGCCGTGACCCGCCCCGCGGGCTGATCCTTCGAAGTTGTTGACCACCCCGACATGCACCCGATCGTCGTCTCGGTGAACCGATACCGAGACGGACCCCTTCCGGTCTCCGTGCTTCATGACGTTGGTCAGCGATTCCTGAATTACCCGTAACAACGTCAACCGGCCGATGGCGTCGAGGTCAGCTGCACCCGACTCGACGTGTGACTGAACCTGGAAGCCGGCAGCACGCACACGATCGACCGCAGCCTCGATTTCGGCGTCGACGGCCTCCGGTTCGACCAGAGCAACCTCGCCGAGCGAGGGATCGCGCAATGCGACCAGAAGGCGGCGTATATCGGTCAGCGCATCCGACGCGGTTGCACGCACGTCGGCGAGGACTTCGCGCACAGCCTCGTCCTGCGGTGCCAATACGTGTTGAGCGACTCCGATTCTCAGGACGATCGACGCCATATGGTGCGCAACGATGTCGTGTAGCTCCCGGGCCAGAGCGCTCCGTTCCGCAGCTCGGGTGTGCGCGAGATTGTTCGCGGCCAATTCACGCTGCGAGCGCAGATACAATCCGAGTAGCAGCGGTAAGCCCACGTACGCAAGCACTTTCACGGCAGTGGTGACCGACCAGAATGCTTCGTGAGATTCGAACCAAATCCCAGCCAGTACGGACCCGCACCATCCGATTGCCGATACGGCAACCAGGTCCCGGCGCTCGGCCCGCATCGTGACATCGACGACGGCTACCGCGCCGAGATACGGCACGAGTTCGGAAAGTCCCCACGCGTCGGCGACGAACATCGGAACGGCAAGTGCCGAGATGACCAGCGAAGCAGGAACCGGCCACCGGCGACCGGCCACGAAAACGAGCGCCGACAGCATCGAGACGATCCAATAGCCGACGGGAACCCGATACTCCCCGGGATACGTGCTTGCAATCAGTAGGCACGGAATCAATACCAACGGCGCGTAACGCATATACCGCTGAATCCGATCTGGCACATCTGTCCGGTTCACCTGTCGAGCCTATGACGCTCGGGGTCAGGGCACCTCCTACCCAGGGAGGAGTGGACGTGACTCGTGTCATTTCGAGGGTTTCTCGACAACTGACCTTACTCCTGAGTAAGATAGAAGCGTCCAACGCCCCGACACCGAGAAACCCCTGGTGATCATGACCAAGCAAGACAGTGTGGCCCCGAGCAAGAGCCATGCCACGGCGCACCCTCGCGACACGTCCGCAGTCGGCCTCAACCCCGTCAAGCGCGATGCGATGGGTACCGCCATGCGCGTGCTGACCAAGATCACGGGTTCTGAATTCGCAGATAAGTTCAACCTGCGCCAGACCATCGACCGGGTTACCTACGAGGGCACCAAGACCGGCTTCAAAACACTCGGCGCCGCAACGCGCGGTTTCAAGAAGGTCGCCGGCAACGACGCGCCCAAGCGACTGCCGGACAACCCCGCCAAAAACGCGGACTACTTCGATCTCACGCCCGACGACGACCAGAAGATGATCGTCGAGACCGTGCGCGACTTTGCATCGGAAATCCTGCGCACCGCGGCACATGACGCCGATGAGGCCGCCACCGCTCCCGCCGATCTGACCAAGCGTGCCGCCGAACTCGGGATCACCTTGATCAACGTCCCCGAGGAACTCGACGGCGCCGCATCCGACCGCGGCGCGGTCACCAACTCACTTGTCGCCGAGGCACTCTCGCACGGAGACATGGGGCTGGCACTGCCGATCCTCGCCCCCAGCGGCGTAGCCGTCGCCCTTACTCAGTGGGGCACCGACGCACAGCAGAAGACGTACCTCCCCGCATTCACCGGCGAGCAGGTTCCCGGCGCTGCCGTGGTAGTCAACGAACCCCGCGCACTGTTCGATCCCTTTGCTCTGCAGACTAAAGCCGTTCGCTCCCCGAGTGGATATCGCCTCAACGGTGTCAAGAGCCTGGTACCTGCCGCCGCAACGTCGGAGCTTTTTGTCATCGCCGCGGAACTCGACGGCAAGCCGTCGTTCTTCATCGTGGAGTCGGACACCAAAGGCCTTGTCGTCGAAGCTGATCCCAGCATGGGACTGCGGGCCGCATCACTGGGCCGCCTGATCCTCACTGACGTCTCGGTTCCCGAATCCGCACTTCTCGGCGACGGCGACGCCGATCAGCGCAAGGCCGAGTACGCCGACGCGATCCGTCTCGCTCGCCTCGGTTGGGCGTCGATGGCGGTAGGCACCAGCCAGGCTGTCCTGGACTACGTGATTCCGTACGTGAACGAGCGCGAAGCATTCGGCGAGCCGATCAGCCATCGCCAGGCGGTTGCCTTCATGGTGGCCAACATCGCCATCGAACTGGACGGAATGCGCCTGGTCACGCTACGCGGCGCTTCGCGTGCCGAGCAGGGGTTGTCCTTTGCTCGTGAATCCGCCCTCGCCCGGAAGTTGGCTTCCGAGAAGGGTATGCAGATCGGCCTCGACGGCGTGCAACTCCTCGGTGGACACGGATTCACCAAGGAACACCCGGTCGAGCGCTGGTACCGCGATCTTCGAGCCATCGGCGTTGCCGAGGGCATTGTCCTCATCTGACGCCGCTGACTTTCCAGGAGAACCACGATGATCAATCTCGAACTTCCCAAGAAGCTCAAAGCATCCGCGAACCAGGCGCACCAGGTCGCAGCCCAGATCTTCCGACCCATCTCGCGTAAATACGATCTGGCCGAACACGAATACCCGGTCGAACTCGACACGATGGCCGCCATGGTGGAGGGTCTGTCCGACTCGGGTGGTGACATCGGCGGCGCTGCCGGCGGCCGAGCCGATTCCGGTAAGACGGGCAACGCCAACGGTGGCAACATGTCGGCGCTGCTCAACTCCCTCGAAACCTCGTGGGGCGACGTGGGTCTCATGCTCTCGATTCCCTACCAGGGACTCGGCAACGCGGCGATCGCCGCCGTTTCCACGGACGAGCAACTCGAACGGTTCGGCAAGGTGTGGGCATCGATGGCCATCACCGAGCCCGGCTTCGGGTCCGACTCTGCTGCAGTCAGCACCACAGCGGTTCTGGACGGCGACGAGTGGGTTCTCAACGGCGAGAAGATCTTTGTCACCGCCGGTGAGCGTTCCACCCATATCGTCGTCTGGGCATCAGTCGACAAATCCAAGGGCCGGGCGGCCATCAAGTCGTTTGTCGTGCCGCGCGACGCGCCGGGCCTGAGCGTCGCCCGTCTCGAGCACAAGCTGGGCATCAAAGCGTCCGACACCGCCGTACTCTTGCTCCAGGACTGCCGAATTCCCGCGGACAACATCCTCGGCAGCGCAGAGGTCAACGTGGAGAAGGGCTTTGCCGGCGTCATGCAGACGTTCGACAACACCCGCCCGTTGGTGGCCGCCATGGCTGTCGGCGTCGGCCGCGCCGCCCTCGAAGAGCTGCGTACCATCCTGACGGAAGCCGGTGTCGAGATCTCGTACGACACACCGGTCTACAACCAGCATGCAGCGGCAGCCGAGTTCATTCGCATGGAAGCTGATTGGGAAGCCGCCTATCTGCTCGCGTTGCGCGCAGCCTGGATGGCGGACAACAAGAAGCCGAACTCCCTCGAGGCATCGATGTCCAAGGCCAAGGCAGGCCGCACGGGCACCGACATCACACTCAAGGCAGTGGAACTCGCCGGAACGTACGGCTATTCCCAACGTCCGCTGCTGGAGAAGTGGGGCCGGGATTCCAAGATCCTCGACATCTTCGAGGGCACGCAGCAGATTCAGCAGCTGATCATTGCTCGTCGCCTCTTGGGAAAGTCGTCTACCGAACTGAAGTAAACACGGCACCGAGATCGTCGGTGAAAGTCTCCGGTTTCGATTAGGCTGAGATCCGGTCCTTTCACCGACGCTCGGAAGAGGTTTACCCATGCCCGGATTGGTCACCAAGATCACAGACACCATCGGCGCCGTGGGAGTCATGACGCGAGCGGGACTGATCCCGTTTCCCCGGCTCGACAAGGGTCTGAAATCCATTGCAGCTGTGGACAAGTACGGACCCTTCGCCGGTCCCGTCCACGCGCACGCAGAAAGCGGCCTCGACGCGGTAGCCATCATCGACGAACGTGGACCGATCACGTACGCCGAACTGGAACGCCAGAGCAACGCACTGATACGGGCCTGGCAGGCCGACGGCATCACATCCGATTCCGTGATGGGCGCGATGTGCCGGAACCATCGTGGCCTGGTTCTGACCATGCTCGCGGCAGCCAAGAACGGCACCAAACTTGTCCTCATGAACACAGGATTCGCGCGCCCTCAACTGGTGGACGTCGCGGCCCGTGAAAATGTCGCGGCCTTTGTCTACGACGACGAATTCACCGAAGTCGCCGACGCCCTCCCTGCCACCACAAGGCGATACCGATCCTGGGCGGAGCGCGAAAATACCACCATCCGCACACTCGACGACGTCATTGCGGGCCGAACCACCTCTGCAGTGCCGGCGCCGGAACGCAGTGGTGGGTTTGTCCTTCTGACCAGCGGAACCACCGGAACCCCGAAAGGCGCGCCGCGCAGCCACACCTCGCCGTTGGCGTCGGCGCAATTCCTCGACCGAGTGCCACTTCGCCGCGGGCAGACAATGATGATGGCGGCGCCGGCCTTCCACGGCACCGGTGTCTCCCAGTTCGCGCTCGCCCTCGGTTTGGGACAAACCGTCGTGATGCACCGGAAATTTGATCCCGAGAACACGGTCAAGCTTGTGGCGCAACACAAGTGCGACAGCCTTGTCGTGGTTCCGACCATGCTGACTCGTATCATCGATCTCGGCCCCGAAGTGCTGTCGAAATACGACACCTCACACCTGAAGATCATTTTCTCCGCCGGGTCCTCACTCTCACCCGATCTCTGCAAACGAGTGACGGAGGCATTCGGTTACGTCCTCTACAACCTGTACGGCTCCACCGAAGTAGCCGTCGCCACTGTCGCCACACCCGAAGATCTCACGATCGCGCCGGGCACTGCCGGCCGGGCGCCCGTCACGTGCCACGTCGAACTGTTCGACGACAACAATCAGAAGATCAACTCTCCCCACACGATCGGACGAATTTTCGTGTCGAGCGGCCTCAGCTTCGAGGGGTACACCGACGGCCGTGACAAGGAGCGCATCAACGGACTCCTCTCCACCGGTGACGTCGGGCACTTCGACGCCAACGGTCTGCTGTTTGTCGACGGCCGCGATGACGACATGATCGTCTCCGGCGGCGAAAATGTATATCCCCTCGAAGTGGAGAACCTCCTAGCCGATCATCCGGATGTGCTGGAAGCTGCGGTGATCGGAGTAGAGGACGCGGATTTCGGGCACCGGCTGCGCGCCTTTGTTGTGATCGCCCCCGGTGCAGACAAGGACGCCGAGGATCTCAAATCTCACGTCCGCTCCAACTTGGCGCGATACAAGGTACCCCGTGAAGTCCTGTTCATCGAGGAACTCCCCCGCAACGCAACGGGAAAGCTGTTGCGCCGCGTGCTGATCGAGATGGACGTCGACGAGGTTTAAGACTTCACATACTCACAGCGCCGACAGTGCACTGATCAATTCAGCCTCGTCTACCCGCGTCGAGTGCCCGTCCCGGATGACAACCTCGCCGGCAACCAGAACGGTGTCGACGATCTGCCGGGTGCCGGTCGTGAGAATGGATGCACCCGGGTCGCGCACCGGCAGGCATCCGAAGTCTCTCTCGAACCGAATCATGGTGAGATCAGCAGCATCTCCGACAGACACACCGCCTGATCTCGGCGGCAATCCGAGAGCACTGTTGGCCCCGCCGGTGGCGATATCGATCATGGCCCCAAAACCGAGGAGGTCCGCACGCGCTCGGGTGGCCCGCTGCACGTAGGCACCGGTACGCAAGGTTTCGAGCATGTCCTGCGTATCGTTGCTGGCGGCGCCGTCCACCCCCAGCCCCACTGCGAGGCCGGCTTCCAGGAAACTCGGCACCGGTGCAACCCCGCTACCGAGTCGCATGTTGCTCACCGGGTTGTAGGAGACACCAACTCCCCTCTCTGCCAGCACTTTCTGACCACGATCATCGAGTTCGACGCAGTGAACCGCGAGAACTCGATCCCACAGGAAATCGTTCGCGTCCAGAAAGTCGACCGCACCCATCCCCGTGTGTTCAGTGCACATCATATTGTCGGTCTGCGTCTCCAGCAGGTGTATCGACACGGTCAGTCCGCGCGCCTGCGCAAATTCACGCACCTGCGCCATTCCCTCCGGAGTCAGCGATCGCGGATTCGGCACTGCCACAGCAGCATCGATGCGCGATCCGGCAACGTCTCGCATGATCTGATCGGTGTGATCGAGGACGTCGCCCAATGGCTGTAAAAGCCGCGGATCAAAGCCCCACTTACGCGTCGGGTCCGATCGATCCCCTACCCCGCGCCCCAACAGGGCGCGAATTCCGGTGTCGTGCAATCCTCGGATGACAGCGTCGTGTACCGCACTCGACGGGTGCGGCCACATGTGCTCCATCAATGTGGTGGTGCCGCTCCGCAGGGCCTCCAAGCTGGCCGCAACTGTTGCGGTATATGCCTTTTCCGGGGTGATCAGCACCGATTCCTCGGCGACGGCAAGCAGCCATTCGAGCAGTGGAGTTCCCTCCGCGATACCTCGCATCAGCGACTGCTGGATGTGCGTGTGCGTGTTGACGAATCCGGGAATCAGGTATGCCCCGGATCCGTCAACACTCCCGGGCTTCGGGTCACCACCGTCCGACCTACCGAGAGCCGACGTACCGCGTGACGCCTCGATCGCGGTGACAATGCCGTCTGTCACCACGACGTCTCGACCTTCGAGCCATTGCCTACCGCTGTACACGGTGACGTCGGTGATGGTGATGCTGGCGGGTGCGGTACTCATCGTTTTCTCCGTATCTTCGGTCGGCTCAGCGGGCGAAATTGGCATTCACGCGCTGGTAGAGATAATCCTCGGCGGTGATCGGCGGATACTTCCCGGCCGGACCTTCGATCGTGATGTCGCGGTTGGCCTGCGCGAAGAATGCCAGGCTGTATCGGGGTCCCCGATAGTCGTTCGGGCCTGGGCTCTTGACGCGATGAAAGTTCGACGGCAGCACATCGTCGCTCCATCGCATCAGCATGTCACCGATATTGCAGGTGATCGCTTCCTCGGCGGGTTCCACAGACGTCCATTCCTGAGCCTCCATCTCCTTACCCGGGCACAACTGCAGGCCGCCCTGACCGTCGCGCTGAAAGAGCAAGGTCAGGCAGTCGAAGTCGGTGTGGGCACCGGCCCGCCACATTCCTTGGACGTCGGCGTCGGGAGCGAGCGGGAAATAGTGGAGCAACCGGAGGGTGCTCTGGTAACTGGTTACCGACGGATCGTGCGCTTTCGCAAAGAAGTCCCGCTCGAATCCGAGTTTGTCTGCGAAACACGAGAGCAGGGCCATCGCGACGCCCCAGCACCGTGCCTCGAAATCGAGAATCGTTTCGCGGAAGCCCGCAAGTTCGTCGTCGGTGGGCCACAGGTCACCCATGTGGGGGCGAGTTACCTGGTAGGACTCCTTCTGATCGGGTGTCCCGATCGACGGCCGCACTTGCGACATGCTCTCCCAGCCGGAATTGAATCCCTTCTTCAAGGGATATCGGGCCTTGACCTCACCGGGTAGCGCAAAGAAGTTCTCGGTCGCGGCAAACGCCTTGCGAACTTCTCCGATGTCGATTCCGTGGTTGACAACCTGAAAGAATCCGATATCTGTTGCAGCCGACCATAACTCGTCCGCTATCTCGCTGCGGCGGTTCTCGAAGTCGGAGAGATCGATCCGACGCACTTCGCGGTCGGTTGTTTCGGTACCGAGGCCGCCCATACGGCTCTCACGGCTGAGTTCGGTCATCTCGTACGTCATGATTTTTCTAGTCTCCTGATCAGCGGATTCCGATGGACGGGTCGGTGAACTTGTTGGTGTAGATCTGTTCTGCGGTCAGTGAATCCGGAATCGCTGCACCGCCTGCCACCAGAACGGGCGTCAGGTCGGCGACGTTTCGGGTGACTCGGGCCATGTCATACGTTCCCACTGAACCGTCGGCCTCGTTTGCAATCAAACCTTCGTCCTTCAACATCTGAGCACTGAAGGCAGCCTCGCCCTCGGTGTAGGGACTGAACGAAATATCCTGGGAGACAATATCGACGATCGCGCTATTGGCTGCGGCCGGATCGGTGATGTAGTCGGCGCTCGCTTGCTGGATGATCGGAACCAATTTGGTCAGGCAGGACGAGAGCGATTCTACTTTGTCGGCTCGGACCGACACGTTGGATGCATAGATGTCGAAGCCTGAATCCTTCAGCAGATCAAAGGAAACCGGCTTGTCCCAGGCCGGTGTCTCGTTCTCGTACGTGTACGGTTCGGAATTCGCGAATCCTTGCTGCGCAATGGTCGGGTCGCCGACGAAGCGCGACGGTGCGCCGTCATAACTCGTGTCGAGCTGCGAGGCCTTCAACAACCCCTTCGCAACCAGCCACTGCGGGAACAACTGTTCCTTGGACACCACGACGCTTGCATCGGTCTTGCCGATGTCGGCAACACTCTTCCAATCAGGGTGCGACGCAGGATCCCACATCACGATTGCCGGGCTGTACTTGAGTAGTGGAGTCACCGCCATGACGGGCTGACTCGCCGACGCGGCGATCACCTGGTCACCATGGATCAGACCCAGGGTGATCGAATCATCCACGTACATCTGAGAACTGACGGACTGGAACCCGATCGCCGGGCCACCTGCCCGAAGCGTGAGATCGACGCCGGTATCCTTGCCGCCCGCGACCAGAGTGCCGCTGACCGACTTGTCGTCTGTGTCGACCGTATATCCCGGCCCGAGCATTTCGAACAGCGCGCCCATATCCGACTGCGGCTGCCATTGCAGCTGTACCACAACGTTTTCCGGACATGCGCCAGTCAGTGTCTGTGCCTCCGCAGCCGGTTCGAGCGCCTCCGACGCAACCGCCGTGTCAGCGTCGCTCGAACTGCATGCACTCAATCCGAATGCGGCAAGCAGCGCGAGGGCAATACCGGCAGTTCCCACAGTTGTGCGTTTACTCACTTGGGTTCTCCTCGAATGAAGTGACTCTGACATGCAGATTGGGGATGAGCCAAGTGTGTAGCACTTCGATTACATGCAGATGCCACTTTGTTTCTCGGAGGTTAATCATTCGAGATACCCGATCCACCTGCAATGTCACAATCAATTAACACTGAGAAATCCACACGACATACATGCAATCCAGACTCAAACCCATCAGAACGCAGATATTTTGCATGCATCATACGATCCGGAGGCACGGATGAAACTCGCAAACACGATGCAGGACACCGACGCACGCAGGCTGACCACGTCCATGCAGATGGCCTTCACCGATGTAGTGAAGAAATTCGACACCGGCACGGTGGCACTGGACGGCATCAATCTCGATGTTCGTCGTGGCGACTTCGTGGCCGTGGTCGGCCCGTCCGGCTGCGGAAAGTCGACACTACTGCGCATGGCCGCCGGCCTCGAGCGTCCCACCAGCGGATCCGTTGCCCTCGACACCGAATCGGTCGGCTTCATCTTCCAGGAGGCGACGCTGTTACCCTGGCGAACAGTGCAATCCAATGTCGAGTTGTCGGCCGAGTTGGGCGGCGCGCCCAAAACCCTCCGTCGTGAACGCGCCACCGAAGCCATCAACGCTGTCGGCCTGCGAGACTTTTCGGGGCAATTGCCCAATGCACTGTCCGGCGGTATGAAGATGCGAGTGTCTCTCGCTCGGGCTCTGACCTTGGCTCCGGAGGTCATGCTCCTGGACGAGCCTTTCGGCGCTCTCGACGAAATGACCCGCCTCGACATGCAGGTCGAACTTCAACGGTTGTACGCGGACAAGGGATTCACCGCTATGTTCATCACACATTCGGTGTCCGAGGCGGTGTATCTCGCCAACAAGGTTGTCATCATGACCGCGCGACCTGGTCGCATCCATTCGGTCGTCGACATCGACTTCGATTACCCACGCAGCCCGGACCTGCGGTACGACGCCCGTTTCACCGAATACGTCGCCGAAATTTCGGCCAGTCTGCACGGGAGCCTCCGATGACCGAAGCACTCACCCTTCGCCGAGAAGCAGTAAGCGCCACAGCAACTTCCCTACCCATGCAGCTTTGGAAGCCACGGCTGAAGAAAATCGGGAGCACGATCGCGTTTCCGTTTCTCTCGTTGGCCGGCGCCCTCGCGCTCTGGTCGATAGTGAGCAACCTCGTCCTCTCACCCGAACGCCAGTTCATGCTGCCGCCGCCGAGTCGAGTGCTCACGCAGTCGCTACTCGACTGGAAACACTTGGGTCCGATGCTCGAAGCGCTGGCCGTCACCGCGCAGGTCGCTGCGGTGGGCTTTGTCGTCGCCGTTGTCATCGGCGTGGGAACGGGCGTGCTGATGAGTCAGGCCAAATGGATCGAGCGGATCGTCTACCCGTATGCCGTTGTGCTTCAGGTCATTCCCATTCTCGCGATAGTCCCACTGATCGGCTTGTGGTTCGGCTACGGCATGACTGCCCGCACCTTGGTGTGCGTACTGATCGCGGCGTTCCCCATCATTACCAACACCCACTTCGGTTTGCAGTCCGTGGACCGTGGACTGCACGAACTCTTCACCCTCGGACGCGCATCACGCTGGGATCGGCTGGTGAAACTCGAACTGCGTGCGGCGATGCCTGCCATTCTCACCGGCATCCGCACCGCGTCGGGACTTGTTGTCGTCGGCGCCATTATCGGCGACATGTTCTTCGCAAAGGGACAACCCGGCATCGGCACCCTTCTGGACGTCTACCGCAGCCGACTTCAGTCCGAGGATCTGATCGGCGCGATCGTCATTGCATCGCTGTTCGGCGTCCTGGTCTTCTCCGCTTTCGGCTACCTCTCCCGCATTCTGGTCGGCAAGTGGCACACGTCAGGCCGCTGATCGACCCACTCCCCCTGAAAAGAAGCTACTGGCATGAAAAGGACCTACTGACATGAGCTTCGAGATTCCCACCATCGACATCAGCCCTTACGTCATCAGCCCCTACGTCGCGAACTCGGCGGACGAGCGCGATGACGCTGCCCGCACCGCCGTCGCTACCGACCTGGATCGAGCTTGCCGCGAAGTCGGCTTCATTCAGATTGTGGGACATGGAATTCCGCGCGAATCGATCGACGGGCTGACGTGCGCGCTGGACGAGTTCTTCAACCTGCCCCTGGATGTGAAGAAGACGTACGCTCGCTCGTCGTCCGAGAACCGCGGATACTCGCCGCCGAAGTCGGAGTCGTTGAGCATGAGCCTGGGTGTCGCGTCCGCAAATATGATGAACGATTTCTACGAAGCCGTTGTCGTCGGAACCGAGGCTGCCGACTACCCGGACCTCGACCTCCCCGAATCCAGTTACGCCGCCAACACCTGGCCGGATGCGGCACCCGGATTTCGACCTGCCGTCGAGCAATACTTCTCCCACGCACAGACTTTGGCCGCAGTCCTGATGCGCGCGTTCACCGATGCACTGGGTTTGGAGCAAGGATATTTCGACTCCATGCTCGACCACTCGATCAATGCGCTGAAAATGAACAACTACGCACTCCCCGAATACGAGATCGCTGTACCCGGCGAAATGACCGGCATGGGCGCTCACACCGACTTCGGGATTCTGACCATCCTCTGGGCAGATCAGGTGCCCGGCCTTCAGATCCTGGGTGCCGACAATCTCTGGCATGACGCCCAACCAGCGGACAACGCGCTGCTGATCAATCTCGGCGACGCGATGGCTCGCTGGACCAACGACCGCTGGCGGTCCACGATTCACCGCGTCGATCCACCGATCGTCGACGGTCGGATCATCAGACGACGTTCTGCCGCATTCTTTTTCGACGGAAACCACGACGCCGTCATCGAGGCGCTACCGGGAACGCTGCAGCCCGGCGAGGTCGGCTATCCGCCGATCACCATTGCCGAGAACATCGCGGCGAAGGTCGCAGGATTGAAAGGTGGACGCGCCCCCGGTGGGGACTTGAGAGAAGCCGAACGAGTACGCGCGGCCGGGTAATGTCGACGATGTGCAAGGGGACCTCGAATTCCATGACCAACAAGAAATCATGACCACAACCGAACGTGCACCGCTGACCGAATCAGTGCACGAGACTCTGCGCGAGCTCATCTTCTCCGGCGAACTCGCCCCGGGCGCGCCGCTCAGTGTCCCCGCACTCGCATCCAAGCTGAATGTCAGTAGAACGCCGGTTCGCGAGGCGGTTCAGCAATTGATCTACGAGGGCATCGCGGTGCACACCCGCAACGCCGGCGCGAAGGTCGAATCACTCGATGCGGACTCACTGCGCGCAGTGTTCGAGGTCCGGGAGGTCCTGGACGGTCTCGCGGCTTTCAGCGCCACAACCCGGGCCACTCACGACATCGTCGCCCAACTGAACAAAATGGTCGAGGAACAACGTGAATTGTTGGGCACCGCACCGGATCGGCGGCGCGATTCCGCGCTGGACCTCGATTTCCACAATCTGATTCGGGAGACAGCGGCCAACGACCCACTCAGAGAGGCCCTGCACCGCCTGGACGGCCAATCACATCTGTTTCGGACGGACATGTGGGGTTCGGATCTGAACCGGCGTCTCGCTGTAGCCGAACATGCCCGGATCGCCTCGGCCATCGAGACCGGTGACGCCGTCGGTGCCCGGGCCGCTGCGAGCGCTCATGTCGCCGGACTACTCGTACGTACGACGCGCTGCTGACCTACACACACCGAACACAACCTGACAAAAAAGAACCGCCGCACTGGATTCCAGTGCGGCGGTTCTTTCTTTAGTAGCGGGGACAGGATTTGAACCTGCGACCTCTGGGTTATGAGCCCAGCGAGCTACCGAGCTGCTCCACCCCGCGATGCATGGATAAAACTACACGAGCCGGTGAACAGAATGCAAATCGCCTGCGCCAGAGTCACATCCGAGCCCCGAACAATGATTTTCGGTGACCGGCCTCACAATTTTCCCGTGACCATCAACACATAACAGACATGTAACGGAGACGCCTCGAATCCGCATCGCCGGGATCTGACCTGGCGATTGTCCGGATTTCGCGGACCGATACCGAACAGTCAGCTCGTAAAACTGTGAAGTGAACCTTGAAAGCAACTCCCGTACGGTCGATCCCGGCCCGAATCAACCGGGCGAACGCCGACCCGCCGCTGCTTGACTCTGCCCCGCGGGATCGGAACCCCCGAAACCTTCGAGGGGCAGAGACACGGAGAGACAAGCGCCCGGGACGAAAGCACCACCTCGACCCGCAGGCCCGCCGTTGTCAGCGAGCGCGGAGAGGATTTACCCCATGTCTTACACCAGCATCAGCAAGCGTGCAGTAGGCACATTGGCCGTAGCCGGCGCCCTCGTTGCAGTACCCCTCACCATCTCCACCGGCACCGCATCCGCAGCCACCCACAACTGGGACGGCGTCGCGGCGTGCGAGAGCGGCGGAAACTGGAACATCAACACCGGCAACGGCTACTACGGCGGCCTTCAGTTCTCGCAGAGCACCTGGACCGCCAACGGCGGCTCCGGCTCCCCCGCAAACGCGTCGAAGGAAGAGCAGATCCGCGTTGCCGAGAACACCCTGCAGTCCCAGGGCCCGGGCGCATGGCCCAGCTGCGGCAGGCACCTGACCGTCGCATCCGAGGAGCAGGCTCCGGCGCCCGCACCGGTCGCCGAAGAAGCACCGGCCGTCGTCGAAGCACCCATCGCTGCATTCCAGATCCCGGCCGAGTTCAAGCCCGCCGCACAGCAGGGCTACGACTCCGCTCGCGCACTTGCCGACCAGTACGGTTTCGGCGCGCAGTTCCAGCAGCTCGCCGACACCAACCCGCAGGTGCTCGCAGCACTGCGCTGATACCGGCGCACACGCACAACGCACAAACTCGAAGGCCCACCATCCGATTTGGATGGTGGGCCTTCGAGTTCTGCCATGAAAACCCTTACTTCGGCAGCGCCTGGTAGGCGTCAACTGCCTTCTGCAGACGATCCAACGCCGCACCGTACGCAGCGAAGTCGCCGCTCTGCTGGGTGGATCGCAGATTTGTCAGTGCTGCATCGAGTTCCGCGACAACCGCCGCGGTGTCGGTCGGAGCCGGGGCAGGGACGCCAGGCGTCGGATTGGTTTCCGTGCTGGTATCCGGAGTCGGAGCGGTCTCGGCCGTTCCGCCTGGAGCCGTTGCCACACCGGCAGCACCGCCGTTGTCGAAGATCTGACCGAGAGCCTCGGCCAGCGTCGACGCGTAGCCGACCCGAACACGTCCGGACACACCCGGTTCCTGGTAACTGGCCAGGACACGAGAGAGCTGCGGGAACGATGTACTGGCGTTACTGCGTTCGGTGTACATCGGTTCGACGTAGAGAATGCCGCCCTTTGCGATCGGCAACGCCAACTGGTTGCCGTATCGAATGGTGTTCGTTCGCTCGAGGATCGATTTCTCCGAACCCACTCGCGGATCGGAGATCATCGAGTTCTGAGCCTGCGACGGACCCTGCGTCTGTTTGTCCGTCGGCAACTGCAGGACGGTGATCTTGCCGTAGTTCTTCGGATCCGAATCCACCGAAATGTGGGCGGAGAGGAACTCGCGACGGAAGCCGACCATCGGGCTGATGAGTCGGAACGCCGGCTCACCGGTCTCCTGATCGCCGACCATCACGTAGAACGGCGGTTCGTTCTGGTTGGAACCTTCGACCGTCGGCTCATTGGGTACCGACCAGAACGCGTTGTTGGTGAAGAACTCGGTCGGGTTGTCGACGTGGTACTTCGCCAACATCTCGCGCTGGACCTTGAACAGATCCTCCGGGTAGCGGAAGTGCGCACGCAGGTCGTCGGAAATTGCACTCTGCGGCTGGACCGTGTTCGGGAACACACCCTTCCAGGCATTGAGGACGGGATCGTTGTCATCGACCTGGTACAGCGTGACCGTGCCGTCGTAGGCGTCGACGGTGGCCTTCACCGAGTTACGGATGTACGACACCTCCTTCTTGGGAAGGAGTCGGCCGGTGGTGGCGTCGACACTGTCGGCCACCAAGCCCTCGAGCGAACTGCGCTGCGCGTACGGGTAGTTCTCGAGCGTTGTGTACGCGTCGACGATCCAGACGATCTTGCCGTCCACGGCAGCCGGGTAGGCGTCGCCGTCCATGGTCAGCCACGGAGCAACCTGGCCGACGCGATCGCGCGGGTCACGGTTGTAGATGATCTTGGAATCGGAGCCGACCGCACCGGAGAACAGGATGTTGCGCTCGGTGTACTTGGCGGCAAACGCCAACCGGTTGAACCAGTTTCCGATATCGACACCACCGGATCCGGTGTACGTGTACTTGGTCTGCTCGGTGTCGTACTCACGCGGTTCGGAGCCGCTCGAACCGCCGACAATCGCATAGTCCGAGGTGCCCTGAGCGATGACCTCGCCGTAGTAGACGCGCGGTTGGTCGACCGGAATGACCTGCGTTCCCGCGGCCAACGACGCGATGTCACTGACCGTATAGATCGGGTAACCCGCGTTGTTGTTGGCTGCTTCCTTGGTCGGATCGAGGACCGGAGCGGTGATCCTGTTGGCCGGCGCTGCCACCAAGCCGTCGCCGTGCGTGTAGACGGTGTGCTTGTTGATCCAGTCCGTCTGGTTGCCCTGCAGGTTGTTGGGCGAGAGTTCACGCGCCGCAACGATGTAGTCCTGCATTTCGCCCGCGACCTCGTAGCGGTCGATATCGAGCGACGGCGGGAATCCGTAGAAGTTCTGACGCTGCTGCTGCTGCGTGAACGTGGGCGACAGAATGTTGGGATCGAGCAAGCGCGCGTTTGCAATGGTCGTGACGTCGGCCGGAACATCGCGCGGAATTGCGGTGCCGTCACCCGAGTACGGCTCATACGTCACCTTGTCGTCGGTGATGCCGTACGCCTGCCTCGTGGCGGCGATGTTCCGCTCGATGTACGCGCTTTCCTTGTCTGCGGCGTTCGGCTTGACCGAGAACTGCTCGACGATCATCGGCCACACTGCGCCGACCAACACCGACGACAGCACGAGCAGAGCGACAGCCATCGCCGGAATGCGGAGGTCCCGCGTGAAGATGGCCGCGAAGAACGCCAGCGCGCAGATCACTGCAATGGACAGCAGGATCAGCTTGGCCGGCAGCACCGCGTTGATGTCGGTGTAACCGGGGCCGGTGAACGTGGGTTCCTTGCGATCGCTCGAGAGCAGCGAGTACCGGTCGAACCAGTACGCAACTGCCTTGAGCAGAACGAAAGTTCCTGCCAATACGGCCAACTGGATGCGAGCAGCCGTCGTGAACGTTCCCGCACGACCGGCAAGTTTGATGCCGCCGAAGATGTAGTGCGTGAGAAGGTTCGCTACGAAGGCGAGGAGAACCGCGACAAACAGCCAGTTCAGCACGAAGCGGTAGAACGGCAGATCGAACGTGTAGAAACCGACGTCGAGGTTGAACTGCGGATCGGAGATCCCGAACGAACCACCGTTGAAGAACAACTGGACCGTGACCCAGTTGGCCTGCGCGATCAGTCCGGACAGCAGTCCGATTGCGATCGGGATGATCACACCGAACAGACGCAGACGCGACATGACGGTGGTGCGGTAGCGCGCGATCGGATCATTCGGACCGGACACCGGAACGAAAACCGGACGCGAGCGGTACGCAAGCATCATCGCCAACCACACGATGGCACCGACCACAACGCCCACGACGAGGAAGAGCAGCGTGCGGGTGAGCAGAACCTTGGTGAAAACGCCTCGGAAATTGACTTCGCCGAACCACAGCCAATCGGTGTACATGCCGATCAGCCGCGGACCGATCAGCAGGAGTACCGCAACAATTACGGCTACCCCCAACAGGATTCGACTGCGTCTGGACAGAGAGGGTATACCTGCGGGGGGCCGCATGCCCACGTGCCACGCTCCAAGATTCGGCGACGCCGAGGCGCCGCAACCGAGTGCATCGATCAGTGCAGCCATGCCCGAGTGGACTTGGCCGTTTCGGACCACTCTACGTAACAACAGTCACGGCATGACAACACGAGGTGCAAGGATGAACGGGTGAGTGAAGAAAATCCGAACAGGTCACCGAAGGCTCTTGCCCGGTGCGTTCATGAAGTTGTCGACCACATCGACGCCGAAGGCTGGGATCAGCCACCCAAGTTGTATGCCCTGGTACCCACCGAGCTGCTTGCCGCAGCCGAACCTGGCCTGCTCGACCAACTCGAGGACGGGGCCGAATACACCCCGATCGAACAGGAGCCACTCCCCGACGACATCATCGGCGGATCACGCGCACTCGACGAGTTCCTGGCCACGACCAACTGGCCCGACTCCGTCGAGGGTTGCATCCTCGTGCAGGAAATCGTGGTTCTGCCGCCCGCTGCGGAATCCGATCTCGACCATGCCGTCGAGCCGGTCCTGACCGACGAACACGCGGCTGACGAAATTGCCCGACTGACGGCCGACGCGCACCCGGACCGACGAGCGGCACGCCTGTTTGTCGGCGTCCTCCGCGACGGGCCGTCGCTGTCGCTGTTGCAGATGCGCCCGGACGAGGACGCAGATCCCTACGCCGAGCCGGCGCTTCTGACATACGACGGTTTGGCTCCTCACCTCGTTCACGCGTTGTACGCGACGCTGGACGAGATCGAAGAGGACTAGTAGAGGACTAGCAGCTGGGTGCTTCGCCGCCCGAGTTGAGGCTGTCGAGTGCGTCCACCGCGCCGGACAGGTTGTCGACCTTCACCAGTCGAAGACCGTCCGGCGCGTTCTGTTTTGCCTCGTCGCAGTTCTGCGCGGGGACGAGGAACGTCGAAGCGCCGGCTTCGGCGGCGGCGATGAGCTTGAAGCGGATTCCTCCGATTGGCCCCACTTGGCCGTCCGAATCGATGGTTCCGGTTCCCGCGACGAACTGGCCACCGTTGAGTTCACCCGGCGTCAGCTTGTCCAACAGCGCGAGAGTAAACATCAGGCCGGCTGAAGGTCCACCGATATCGGCAAGGTTGAACGTCACGTCGAACGGAACGTCGGGAACCTCTTCCGGCGTGATGCCGAGGTATCCGAGTTCGGGTTGGTTGGGCCGGGCTCCGACAGTTACGGGCACTGTCGTTTCGGCTCCGCCGCGAATCACGGTGACCGGCACCTGCGTGCCCGGCGCTATCGCCGCAACGGTTTCTTGCACCGCACCGACAGTGTCGACGGGGGTGTCACCGATCTTCACCAGCGTGTCACCTTCGGCCAATGCACCACTGGCGGGACCGTCGGGAGTGACCTTGGTGACGGTCAACGCGACTGGCTTGCCCAGGAAGTTGAGTGCCGCGAGTTCCGCGCTGTTCTCGGACTGCTGGAAGTCAGCTGTGTTGGCCTGCTGAATTTCTTCCTTCGTCTTGCTCGGCGGATACACCTCGGCGCGGGGAACCAATCCGTGGTCACCGCTGGCCCAAAGACCGAAAGCCTCGAACAGGTTGAGCCCGTCACGAACGGAGACTGTGGTCATATTGAGGTTGCCGGTTGTCGGATCGAGTTCGGTGCCCTCGATGTCGACCACGGATTTCGTGACCTGCTTGCCGTCGACGGTGGTGTCGACTGTGCCCAGCGTGTTGAACGTCGGTCCCGGACCCAGCGCGACGTACGGAACGGTGACGAGGGATCCGACGATGCCCAAGACGACGATGGGAGCTAGGGCGGCCAGGAGAGTCACGATCCGTCGATTCACCTTGTCCAGGGTAGAGCCATCGCCTCCACTGTTCGCCATCAGCGTGACAGCGCGCATTACTCGAGGCCTCCAACCCTTGTACCGTTGAGCTATGAGCAACATGCCGTTCGGCTTCTCCAACTCCGACGACGATCCCGACCGCGACAAGAACGCGGCCGGTGGCAATCCGTTCGGGGGTGGTGACATGCCGTTCGGGTTCGGCGCGGGCGGTGAAGGTTTCGACCCCGCACAACTCGGGCAGATGCTGACGCAATTCGGCCAGATGCTCAGCGGCATGGGTTCCTCGATGGGCTCCGGCGGGTCGGGTCCTGTCAATTACGACGTCGCGAAGAAACTCGCACGCCAGCAGATCGGTTCTGTCACGCCGATCACCGAGGGCAACGTCAAGGCCGTCGCCGACGCGGCCCATCTTGCGGAACTGTGGCTGGACGCTGCAACGACGCTTCCAGCCGGCGCCACCAGAACCGTTGCGTGGACGGCCAACGACTGGCTCGACAACACGATCGACACCTGGAAGCGACTGTGCGATCCGGTTGCCGAGAAGGTCTCGGGCATGTGGGCTCAGGGCTTACCTCCCGAGGCCGCTCAGATGGCCGGCCCGATGATGGGGATGCTCACGCAGATGGGCGGACTCGCGTTCGGTTCACAGCTCGGCCAGGCTCTCGGCCAGTTGTCCAAGGAAGTGTTGTCCTCCACCGACATCGGACTCCCCCTCGGCCCGGCAGGGACTGCCGCTCTTCTTCCCGCGGCCGTTCAGTCGTTCAGTGACGGACTCGAACAGCCCAATCAGGAAATCCTGGTGTTCCTCGCCGCACGTGAGGCTGCTCACCATCGCCTGTACAGCCATGTGCCGTGGTTGCGTCAGCGAGTGCTCTCCACCGTCGAGGAATATGCCCGCGGGATCACCATGGACTTCTCGGCAATGGAGGAGTTCGCCAAGGATCTCGACCCGTCGGCTCTGGCCGATCCGGCCAAGTTGGAAGCCCTCATGCAACAGGGCACCTTCGAACCGCAGACCACCCCGGAGCAGAAGGCCGCTCTCGAGCGCCTCGAAACATTGCTGGCTCTGGTCGAAGGCTGGGTGGAGACGGTGGTCACTGCCGGACTCGGAGAACGCCTACCTGGTGTTGCCGCGATGAGCGAGACGCTTCGCCGTCGACGCGCCACGGGTGGACCGGCAGAGCAGACCTTCGCAACGCTCGTCGGTCTCGAACTGCGTCCGCGCAAGGTCCGCGAAGCCGCAACACTGTGGCAGCGCTTGACCGCCGAAGCCGGAATGGAAGGCCGCGACGGCATCTGGTCGCACCCGGATCTGCTGCCTGATTCCAGCGACCTCGATGCCCCGACCTCGTTCATCGAACGTGTCACCGGTGGCGGCGAGTCCGGCAACTTCGACGATCCGATGGCTCAGCTCGAGGCTCAGCTGGCCAAGGAACGGGCCGCCGAGGAAGCCATGGACAAAACAAAAACAGACAAGACGAAAACAGACAAGACACAATCAGACGAGACAAAGTCGGACAAGCCGACTGAGGACGACAAGTAAACCGAAAAGTTGCGATCCACGGCGAAATGCAAGGTCAGCGCTTCGAAAGCCTGTGGATAACTACGATTTTCGCAGTCCGGCGAGCGCAGCTCACTGTCACTATCGGTGAATGAGCACACCGAACACCACACGATCCGTGGGTCCCGAATGGGATCCACGGATCGTTGTTCTTCTGCGCCCGGACGGCCGGCTTCAACTCGGATGGCGCCCGGGGAAAGCTGTGGTCCTTACTCCCCCTGACGGAGTCGACGGCAGAGACCTGCAGGCCCTGCTCCGCATGATGGACGGACGCACGAGTATCGCGACCATCATGTGGACTGCGACGGGGCGCGGTATCAGTGCCGCAGTGATGACCGAGCTGCTCGCCGAACTCACCGCGGGCGGATACTTGCGGGCAAATCGGGGCGAGCGCGCCGGCACAGGATCGATTCGCGTCCACGGGCAAGGCCCGCTGTCCGACTCCATCACCCAGGCTCTGCGTCACGGCAGCTCTTCCGTCCATCGCTCGCACGGCTACCGAAGCAGCCACGTCGTTGCCGGGTGGCGGAATGCACTTGTTGTCCTGACCGACGACGTGGTCACCGATCCTCGTCTGTGTGCCGACCTCGTCCGGCACGGCATACCCCACCTTGCCGTTCACCTGCGCGACGGCTGCGGCGTCGTCGGGCCGTTGGTACTGCCCGGGCACTCGAGTTGTCTGCGATGTGCCGACATCACCCGGGCTGCCCATGATCCGGACTGGCTGCACTTGGCGGCGCAGTTGCTCGGTAGCGCCGGTTACGCCGATCCCGCGATGATTCATGCGACCACCGCGCTCGCTCTGTCCGAGATCGAGTCCGCGATTACTGCGTCCGAAGCGACCGCGCCGGTCAGCTTGTTCTCTACCCTCGAGATCGATCTTGTCCCGTATCGCATCTCGACACGTCGCTGGCCTCGACAAACGTCGTGCAGTTGTCATTACCTCGCACCCGTGACGGGCGCCGGTGGCATCCGTCAGACATGATGGTGTGGTGTCCGACATCCCGCGCAAAAGCTCTGCCCGTACCGCCAAACTCGCAAGCATTCCGATTGGGATGGCCGGGCGGGCCGCAATGGGCTTCGGACGCAAGCTCGCCGGTGGTGACAAGGACCAGATCGACGCCCAGCTCAGTGCCAGGGCCGCGGAACAGTTGTTCTCGGTTCTTGGCGAACTCAAGGGCGGCGCCATGAAGCTGGGCCAGGCTCTCAGCGTCATGGAAGCGGCTATTCCGGAGGAGTTCGCGGAGCCGTACCGCGAATCCCTGAACAAGCTCCAGGCAGCCGCGCCGCCGTTGCCCGTCAAGCAGGTCCACAAGATGCTGGATCAGCAGCTGGGAACCAAGTGGCGTGATCGGTTCCAGTCGTTCGACGACACCCCCACCGCATCGGCCAGCCTCGGGCAGGTCCATCGGGCCGTGTGGTCCGACGGACGCGACGTGGCCGTCAAGGTGCAGTACCCCGGTGCCGACGAAGCCCTGCGCGCCGACCTCAAGACTCTCGCTCGATTTGCGGGACTGTTCGGATCGGTGATGCCCGGCGTCGACGTGCGTCCGGTCATCGATGAGTTCACCGCGCGCACCGAGGAAGAACTCGACTACCGGATCGAAGCTGACAATCAGCGCGCCTTCGCTGCGGAATTCGACGGTGATCCACAGTTCCTCATCCCGCGCGTCGTTGCCAGCGCACCGAAAGTTGTTGTCACCGAATGGATGACGGCAACACCGCTGACCAGGATCATCGAGAGCGGAACCCCGAACCAGCGCAATGCCGCCGGTGCACTCCTTGCCGAATTCCACTTCGCGTCACCGGCGCGCGTCGGCCTGCTGCATTGCGATCCGCACCCCGGGAATTTTATGTTGCTCGACGACGGCCGATTGGGTGTCATCGATTTCGGCGCGGCGGCGCCGTTCCCGGAGGGGCTTCCTACCGTCTTGGGAACAATGGTCAGATTGGCCGTCGACGAACGATTCGACGAACTGACAGAACTGTTGCGCACCAACGGTTTTGTCATTCCGGGCCGGACTGTGACCGAACAGGAAATCGCCGACTACCTGCGCCCGTTCACCGATCCGATTCAGACCGAGTCGTTTCACTTCACTCGAACCTGGCTTCAACGAGCCGCCGGAACTGCGACCGATTTCAACAGCGCGCAGTTCCGGACGGCCCGGGCACTCAACTTGCCGCCTGAGTACCTGATGATCTTCCGAGTCCTCCTCGGCTCGGTGGGCATCTGTGCCCAGTTGGACGCGTATGCCCCGTACATGGAAATCCTGACCCGGTGGCTACCAGGATTTGCGGAGCCACAGGTGTGACCACCTCATATGCACAGGTGTAGAAGGCTCCTCACGCGCACACGAGTTGCTTACGGGGTCTGCCCCTCGGCCTCTTGGTTGCTATGACGGCACCGTGGTCGAGGATTTCTCCGCCCCACACTCCCCACGGCTCTTCGCGGTCGAGAGCTGCACCCAGGCAGAGGGAGCGGATGGGGCACTGCGCGCAGAGTGCCTTGGCTTGTTCGAGTTCTGCCGGGGACTCCGCGAACCACAGATCGGGATCGGATACGCGGCACGGCAGGTCGTGGCGGGTGGATGCGATCTCGATGAATGTGACGGCTCGACATGTCTGGGTAGACAACTCGTCTCTCCTAGCTTGGATGCGACAGGTGTGTCGCAAAATGGGTTCGATGGGTGCGAACCACAACCGAGCGGGGAAACCAGAAAGCACGGGATCCAACACAAAGGCCACGGTCCGCGTAATGCGGGGTCCGTGGCCGTAAGTGAACGGATGTGTCCTATCGAGGATTTTCTCGATGGCTTAGAGACACGGACCTGATTGCTGCTGGGCGCAGCTTGGCGGCGGCAACAGCGAACTGTTCGCGCACGGGGTACGAAATCATGTTCGTCATTTTTGCCACCTCCATTTCTGATCGGTCCGGATAGTTACTGCGCACGAGTCTCCCCGTAGCACTGGAAACCAGACTAGAGAATTCTCGGAAACTGCACAACCTATTTTTGACCTGCGGTTTTGCAAATAATGAGGACATCTTCGCCGTAGTCCTCGAGTTTCTTCGGTCCGATTCCATTGATGGCAACCAGGCCCCGAGCATCCTGGGGCCGTTGCTCGGCGATGGCAGTGAGCGTGTTGTCGCTGAACACGACGTATGCCGGCACCTTTTTCTCCCGCGACTTGTCCAGACGCCACGCACGCAGGTTCTCGAGCAATTCGACGTCGATATTGGAGGGGCATTTCTCGCATCGACCGAGCATCGTGGCCGACGTTCCCATGAGCGGCTTTCCGCAGACACGGCAACGCTGACGCTTCTTGCCCGACTGTGCCGGCGCGGCGATTCGTGAGGCCGGCGAGTCCTCGGGGATCAACCCGTTCAGGAACCGTGAGCGGCGTCGGGATTTCCGGCCGCCCTCGTTGCGCGCCAAAGCCCAGGACAAGTGCAGATGCTCACGGGCGCGCGTGACACCGACGTAGAGGAGTCGACGCTCTTCTTCGACCGCTGCCTCGTCGGGGGCGGAGTTGGAATCGCCGAGCACGTGCTGGATGGGGAGCGTGCCGTCGTTGAGGCCCACGAGGAAAACGGCGTCCCACTCGAGGCCCTTGGCCGCATGCAACGACGCCAACGTGACGCCCTGCACTGTCGGTGGGTGCCGCGCTTCGGCACGCGCCGTCAATTCCTGCAGGAGACCGGGAAGCGTCAGTTCGGGGTCGTGAACCAGCTGCTCCTCGGTGAGCGCAACCAGAGCGGTCAGTGACGCCCAGCGTTCACGGGCCTGCGTACCTGCTGGTTCTTCGTTGGTCAGTCCGAGTGGTGCCAGTACTGCGCGGACCAGCGAGAGAAGTCCCGCGCCGCTGTCTGCGCCGTCAGGAAGGTCGTCTCGGCCGCCGGCCTGCCGCAGCGCCGTCACCGCCTGACGAACCTCGGTACGAGTGAAGAAACCTTCGCCGCCGCGCACCTGGAACGGGATACCGAGCTTGGTGAGTGCCTGCTCGTGTACTTCCGACTGCGCGTTGATCCGGTACAGGATCGCGATCTCCGCGGCCGGTGTGCCGGCTGCGATGAGGCGTTTCACCGACCGGGCGATGGCGAGTGCCTCGGACGGTTCGTCGTTGAACTCCGCGAACTCGGGCTCGGGCCCCGGCGCGCGTTGTCCGATGAGTTGCAATCGGGTGCCGGCGATTCGGCCGGTGGCAGCACCGATAACCCGGTTGGCCAGCGAGACGACCTCGGGAGTGGAGCGATAGTCACGTTCGAGCCGGACCACTGTTGCCTCGGGAAACTTCCGCGAGAAGTCGAGCAGGTAGTTCGGTGTTGCTCCGGTGAACGAGTAGATGGTCTGGTTGGCGTCGCCGACAACCGTGAGGTCGTCGCGGTCGCCGAGCCACGCGTCGAGAACCCGCTGCTGCAGCGGCGTGACGTCCTGATATTCGTCCACGACAAAGCACCGGTAGCGCTCACGGAACTCGTCGGCCACGGACGAGTGCTCCTCGAGTGCCGCGGCGGTGTGCAAGAGGAGATCGTCGAAATCGAGCAGCATGCCGTCCTGGCCGCGAGCCTTCAATTCCTCGTACGCCGCGTAAACCTGCGCCACCTTCGCCGGATCGGCCGGTGCCTCCCGGCGGAACTTGGCAATGGTGCGCGGGTAATCCTCCGGCGCGATCAGCGACGCTTTCGACCACTCGATCTCACTCGCGAGGTCGCGCACGCTTTCGGTGCTGGTCGGCAAACCCACCCGGGCTGCGGCGCTGCTGACAACAGCGAATTTGCGATCCAGCAGACGCCATTCGGTATCACCGATTACCTGCGGCCAGAAGTACTTGAGTTGCCGAAGCGCAGCAGCGTGGAACGTGCGCGCCTGTACCTGGGGACCGCTGCCACCAACACCCAGCTCCCGCAGTCGGCCGCGCATTTCACCGGCTGCGCGCGCAGTGAACGTGACCGCCAGGACCTGACCGGCCTGCACATGACCGTCGGCAACCAGGTGAGCGATTCGCCGGGTAATCGTGCGTGTCTTGCCTGTTCCGGCACCCGCGAGTACACATACCGGGCCGCGTGGAGCGAGCACGGCGGCTGATTGTTCCGGGTCCAGTCCGGTGTCCGCAGGCATGAGCACCATCATGGCAGGACGTACCGACAGCGCCGCCGCGTGCCCGAGCGGATGTGGGCAAGCGAACACGGCCGGTTACGGAACAACAACCGAACTCGTGGTGTTATATGCGCCGTGACTACTTCCGAAAAAGCTCCTGCCCTCACCATCTACTCGACCACGTGGTGCGGCTACTGCCGCCGCCTCAAGACCCAGCTCAACGCGTCGGGCATCGAGTACACCGAAATCGACATCGAGAACGATCCATCGGCAGCCGAATTTGTCGGCAGCGTCAACGACGGCAATCACATCGTCCCGACGGTGAAGTACGCCGACGGAAGTGTCGCGACCAACCCGTCGCTCAATCAGGTGAAGCAGGCACTCGGACTGTAGGGCACTATTTGACCCAGCTCTCGAGCATTCCTCGCGCAATCGAGATGGAACCGGGCAGGAGCAGCGGCGCGTCGGCGTCGGACGCCCAGTCCCCCAGTTCGAGAGCAGATCGCACCTCTTCCTTGGTGAACCACGCTCCCTCGGCGATCTCGCCGTCCGCGAATACCAGCGGATCGGCGGGGTCGCCGATCGCCGTGAATCCCAACATCACCGAACGCGGGAACGGCCACGGCTGACTCCCGAGGTAACGGACGCTGTGGACGTCGACGCCCACTTCTTCCTTGATCTCACGCACCACACACGTCTCGAGTGACTCTCCCGCTTCGACGAAGCCCGCCAGGATAGAGAATCGTCGCGGCGGCCACGTCGGCTGCCGAGCCAGCAGTACTCGATCTGCGCCGTCGTGCACCAGGCAGATCACTGCAGGGTCGGTGCGCGGGAACTCCTCGTGGCCGGTGGTCGTCGAAATGCGTGACCACCCGGACATCGTCGGCTCACTCGGAGCCCCGTCGATCGAGCTGAATCCGGCACTGTCGTGCCAGTTGAGAATGGCGATCGCACCCGTCAGAAGACCTGCATCCGCGTCGTCGAGCGTTCCACCCAGCATCCGCAGATCCGACAGCTCGCCGGCAAGGAGTGACACGCGCACAGCCCACACATGCTTGTTGTCACGAATTCCGAGAAACACTGCGCCGCGAACCGGCTCAGCACCCAGGTCGCCGGCCTCGCCGAACACCAACTGGCCGCCGGACACCTTCACCTGACCGCGTGAGTTGACGCGCAAGAGCTGGGCGTTACTCCACCCCGCGGTCAGTGCAGCCGTATCGGACCGTAATTCCTCGGCGCGGCCGACACTCGAGCGGGAAAGCAAAGGTGTTTCAGTCAGCTGGAAGTCGTTCACGCTGACGACATTACTGGGCGCCGAAATACCGGGTTCGAGCTATCAGCTGACAACGCGACGGATGTACAACAGGCGATCGTCTGCCTCGACAGCGTCGACCTCCGGTGAACCGACCCGGACCAGGCGCCCGTCGCGAACAACACCCAGCACGATGTCGGACAGGTGACGCGGCGATCCGCCGACTTCGTCACGTTCGACAGCACGTTCGGCGATCGCGAATCCCGCCTCGGGTGTCAGGAGATCTTCGATCATCTCGACCACGGTGGGCGTGGTGGTGGCGATGCCGAGGAGTCGGCCAGCGGTTTCCGACGAGAGGACTACGGAATCCGCACCCGATTGACGCAGGAGATGGGCGTTGTCCGCCTCCCGAATAGCCGCGGCGATCCGTGCCTTCGGCGCGATCTCGCGGGCGGTCAGCGTCACGAGCACCGCAGTGTCGTCGCGGTTGGTCGCGACGATGATCGAATTTGCCCGTTGCGCCCCGGCGAGACGAAGCACGTCGGACTTGGTTGCCGAACCGAATACGGTTACCAGCCCCTTGGCCTCAGCGACGTCCAGCACCGCCCGGTCCGTGTCCACGACCACGATCTCGGATGCGGAAACACCGTCACCGATCATGGCTTCAATTGCTGTGCGCCCCTTGGTGCCGTATCCGACGACGACGGTGTGATTACGCACTTGCTGCCTCCAACGCTGAATTTTGAACGCCTGACGCGAACTCTCGGTCAGAGCTGACAGTGTGGTTCCGACCAACACGATCAAGAAGAAGATACGAAGTGGCGTGATCAACAAAACGTTGACCAGACGCGCCGACGGAGTGAACGGCGTGATGTCGCCGTAGCCGGTGGTCGAGAGCGACACTGTGGCGTAGTAGATGCAGTCGAGAAGCGAGAGCTCGTTGTCCTGCGCGTCCCGGTACCCCGCACGATCGATGTACACGATGAGCACGGCGGCCGCGAGCGCGCCGAGTGCAACCAGAACGCGCTTGTAGATAGCGCGGGCAGGACTGGTTTGCAGCTGCGGAATCCGCAGCACCCCGACAAGGGCAAAGTCAGGCTGGTCGGCCAATGATTCCGACCTGGAAAAACGCGCCCGGAGCTTTCCGGCCATACTTGCAACTCTCTCACTAGTAACTACGCAGACGCACCACAGTAGTGGCACGGACAGGCTCTGTAAGGCAGGGTAGGTCAATGTCTTCGAAAAGTTCGACATCCAGCCAGGCCGCCGCACTTCGACTTTCCGCTTTACTTCTCGGCGCGGGAACCATGCACTTCGTTGCGCCATCGTTCTTCGACAGCACCGTCCCACGCCAACTTCCCGGCGAAGCCCGTACCTACACCCAGGTATCCGGTGTCGCAGAATTGGCAATCGGGGCCGCTCTGGCCATTCCGAAAACTCGCCGATTGGGAGCCGGTCTCGCAGCAGCGCTGTTTGTTGCGGTGTTCCCCGCCAACATTCAGATGGCTGTGGATTGGTGCCGCAGCAACAAGACGTCCACTGCCCAGAAGGTCGGTTCGATCGCTCGCCTTCCAGTGCAAATCCCGTTGGTGACCGAAGCTCTCAAGGCGCGTCGTAACGCCGGCTAGCTCGCGCCGTCCTCCTCGCGGGCTCCTGCCGTGCGGATGAGGTGCGCCAGCGCTTCACCGTCCGGCAGGTTCTCGGGCGAGATGGTGCGTCCGGTCCGTACGTAGTGGAATGCCGCCCGAACCTTGTGCAGTGGAAACTCTTCCTTCCGTCCCGACGCGCGGGCCCGCGCGGACATCAATTCACCCCACGCCACGCGGTAGGCGGCCAACTGCATGACCACAGCATCTTCGTTGGCGGCGGACGGTTCAGCTCCGGTCTTCCAGTCGATGACCGTCCACCCACCGTCCGGGTCCGCGAACACCGCGTCGATCCGGCCGCGCAAAACCGTTCCGGCGATGGAGGTTTCGAACGGGACTTCCACCTCGACGGGACTGCGGTTGGCCCACGGGGAACGCAGGAACGCATCCTGCAGTTTGATCAGATCGGTTTCCGGGCCGGCTCCGGTATCGGCGGCGCCGGGCAGTTCGTCGAGATCCAGCAACCGCGTTGCGCCGAAGCGTCGCTCGATCCACGCGTGGAACGCCGTACCGCGCCTGGCCAGCGGGTTGGGCGGATACGGAAGCGGCCGACGCAAACGCGCTGCGAGTTCGTCGGGATCGGCTTTGAGGTCGACCAACTGCGTCACCGAAAGTTGTGCCGGGAGAATCACTTCAGCACGCGCATTGGCGCGGGCCTCTCGCTCAGCCAGGAGCACAGTCACATCCGACGCCCAGTTCTCCGGATCGTCTTCAGGGTCAGTCGCGTCAGGGTTGGTCACAGTGGGCTTCGCCAGTTCTGCCAGTACCGCGGCTGCGCCGGCCTCCACCGCTCCGCGCCGTGAACCGAGCGGATCCGGCGGCCACTGCGCAGTTCTCGGCGTGGAGGCCAACGGATTTTCGCTGTCGGGTTCGGGATCCGGCGCCCAGGTCTCGATAACGCCGACGCCTGGGGTCTCGGTAACCGTCTGGTGCAGTTCGGCCAGGAACTCCGACGGTCCCTTCGGTTCGGCTCCCGACTCGGCCCAGTGATGCGCCGAAATGAACAGTGCCCGTTCGGTTCGCGTGAGGGCAACGTAGAACAGACGCCTGTCCTCGTCGAGTCGGCGATCTCCGAGAGCCTGCTTGTGCGCGTCGATCGCGTTCTGCAGATCCTTGCGGTTGTAGACATTCTCGAGGTCGAGCACGGGAACCCCGTCGGCTGAGTCTGCATCGACCGCACGGTCACCGCGCAGCGACGGTGGCAATTCTGCAAGCGCGCCCAGCCACGAACCGGACGCAGTCGAGGACGGGAACACACCGTCGCTGACATGCGGAACGGCAACAACTTCCCATTCCAGGCCCTTCGCGGAGTGCACCGTCAGAATCTGGACCCGATCCGGCGCTACTTCCACTTCGCCGGGCGTGAGCCCTTTTTCGATCTGTTCGGCGGCCGCGAAGAACGACAACATCCCGGTGAGATTTGCGGTGGGACGCGTCGCGTAGTTGGCAACAACGTCGGCAAAGGCGTCGAGGTGCTCGCGACCGGCTGTACCCAGCACACCGAGCCTCGTTCGCGCACCGGCCTCGATTCCGATGCCGAGCACCCGCTCGACTTCTGCCACCAATTCTGTGAGCGGTTGTCCGATACGCTCGCGCAGCGACGCCAGTTCACCGGCCACGGCGCCGATTCGCGCATAGCCGAGCGCCGAATAGTGCTCGGCTGGACCGGGATCCGATATCGCATCGACCAACCCCGCCTGCTCGGCCTGCTCACCGGGCAGTGAATCCTGCACGGCTTCAGCCAACGCTGCCGAATCGGTGACGGCACCCGCCGTGCCGTAACCGGCCGAAATCGCGAGCTCCCGAGATCGCTTCGACAGCGCGGCCACGTCCTTGGCACCGATCTGCCAGCGTGCCCCCGTCAGCAGGCGCACCGCGGCGCTGCCCGCCAACGGATCAGCTACTACCCGCAGCATCGCAATGACGTCGGCAACTTCGGGTGTGTGCAGGAGTCCACCGAGGCCGACCACCTCGACCGGCAATCCGGCTGCCCGCAGCGCTTCGGCCAGGGGCGCAGCGTCGGCATTACGACGGATCAGCACCGCTGCGGTAGGCGGCGGTCGATCGTCGGCGCGCGCAGCGTCATATTGCTCGGCAATTTTCTGCGCCACCCACTCTCGTTCCTGCTCGACGTCAGGCAACAATGCGAGCCGGACATCGCCGGCACCTGCCCCGGGCCGGGCTCGCAATGTGCTGACGGCTACGCCGCGTCGACGAAGCGGCGCCGACGAGAGATTGGCAAGTTCGAGTGCCTCCGGCGGATTGCGCCAACTGGTCAACAATTCGAGCGTGGGGGCCGGGTTTCCGTTCGCAAGTGGGAAATCCGTCGCAAAGCGTGGGAGGTTGGCTGCCGATGCGCCGCGCCACCCGTAGATGGACTGCATCGGATCGCCGACGGCCGTCAAAGCCAGCCGGGCGTCGGTGCCGCCACCGAACAACGAGGACAGCAACACGCGCTGAGCGTGACCGGTGTCCTGATACTCGTCGAGGAGCACCACCCGGAAGCGGCTCCGTTCGGCTTCTCCTACTTCGGGGTGCCCCGACGCCACGCGTGCCGAGAGCGACATCTGACTACCGAAGTCGAGGGCACCTTCCCACCGCAGCGTCTCGGACAGTCTCGCAACCAGCGGTAGGAGTTCGACGCGCTTGTGCTGGACGTCGAGGTATCCGAGCAGTTCCTTGCTCGGCCCGCCGCGCTGCTTCGGGCCCGCAGGCAGCGTGTGGATCAACGCGTCCAGTTCCGCGTGAGCACCGCGAAGTTGCTCCGGGTCCACGAGGTGCTCGGAAAGCTGACCGGCAAGTGCCAGAACGGTTTCGGTGATCGACCCCGGATTCTTGTCGGTATCGAGATCGCCGTCCCAGCCGCTGACAACTCGGTGGGCGACCTGCCACAGTTCTGTCTCCGAGAGCAGAGTCGCCGACGGTTCGATAGGCAGGAGAAGACCGTGTTCGGACAACAACCGGCCCGCATACGCGTGATAGGTGCTGACCTCGGGTTCACCGGCCAAGATCCGCGCACGCACTCCCCCGGTGGGGTCGAGGGCGCGTAGAACATCGGAACCGGCAAGCCTGGCCAGACGCTTGCGGATGCGAGTGGTGAGCTGCTGCGCGGCTTTTCGGGTAAACGTCAGACCCAACACGGCCTCGGGGTCGACAAATCCGTTGGCCACCAGCCAGACGACCCGGGCAGCCATTGTTTCGGTCTTGCCGGCGCCGGCGCCGGCAACAACCAGTGTCGGGCCCAATGGCGCGGCGATGACCGCGGCCTGTTCCGGCGTCGGCGGGTGCTGGCCGAGAGCGACTGCAAGATCAACCGGGCTGATCTTGGGTCGCCGCGCCTTGGATGCCATCTAGGAACTCACCTGCCGTCCTTCGTCGTGGGCGGGGCAACTGGACCGCACCGGGCAGTGGCGGCATCCGTCGTTGACCCGGGCCAGATACTGCGGCCCCTGCGTTGCGGCAGCGGCATTGTGGATGACATCACGCCACATCTCGACGGCCTCGGCGGTCAACGGCGGCTGAACACGCTGCGTCGCACCGTCTTTCTTGTTGGACTTCGCCACGAATACCAACCGGGCCCCACCGGGTTGCGTCGCCGGCTCGCCCGCTATCGCCCCTTCGGCTGCAGCCACCTGATAGGCCGCCAACTGCGCATGGGACTGCGCCGCGTCGTTGCTGACCGGGTTTCGCGCAGTCTTGACGTCGATGACAACGGGGCGCCCCTCCGCATCGCGCTCGAGTCGATCGATGCGTCCGCGGAGTTTGACGGCCGGTTCCCCCTCCTCACGCGGTTCGAGGATGCCCTCGACCGCGACCTCCACCCCGACTTCGGTGAGTTCGCCGCGGGTGGAGCTCATCCAAGCTGTGAACGTGGCCAGCATCTCGCGAGTGCGATTGAGTTCGCGGCGCGAGTACCACTGCGAACCCAAGTCGATGGATTCCCAGGCATTTTCGAGTGCCTTCTCGACCTGATCCGGTGGGATACGCCCGGCAAGTGCCTGAACGAGAGTGTGGACCAGCGTGCCCGCGATGGCATGTGTGTTGTCTCCGTCGGAACCGCCATGACGTTCGAACACCCAACGCAGTGGACATGTTTCGAGCAACTCGATGGTGGACGGCGAGAGCGCCACCGGGCCGTCCTCCGGTTGCCACAACCGTTCCACGGTGCTGGGCGAGCTGGTGCCGTACCACTGATCGGGGTGCGCGCCGCGGACTCCCGCTGCGGCCAGGCGCGCCAATTGACGCGCTGCACGCGCATGCTTCTCGGGATCACCTGCGGCGAGGTCCGGATCGCACACCACACTGCGCAGTTGAGCGACCAACGCCGGCAGGGACAACACCCGGGTGTCACCGGGTTCGGGGGCGGGCACCGTCGGTTCACCTGCCCCGTCGTCATCGAATTGATCGCCGCGCAGGAGCTCGTCCACAAATCGGGACGGCACCAGATCCGTATCACCCGAGGCAGATTCGACGGCTGTCACCAACAACCGTCGGCGCGCGCGAGAACACGCCACCAGGAAGAGTCGACGCTCCTCGGCCAGCAGCGGCGCGGTTCGCGACAACCGCTCTTCGGCGGAATCGCTGCCGTCCGACACACCGTTGATCAGGTCGATCAACGCCTCGGTCCGAAGGAGTGATCCGCGTGCCCGCAAACTGGGCCACAGTCCTTCCTGCACACCGGCCACCGCGACAACAGCCCACTCACGTCCGGCCGCTGCGTGCGCACTGACGACAGTGACCGCATCCGGCGCGATCACCGAGCGCGAGCGCGAATCGGTGGGGATCTCCTGGCTGGTGAGGTAGTCGACAAAACCCGCGAGCTGCGAACGTGGCAGCCGATCCACATAGGTGGCTGCCGCATCGAAGAGCGCAACCACTGCGTCGAGATCGCGATCGGCCTGCGAGCCGATCGGACCACCGCGCGCCGACGCTGCCGCCCAGCGGCGTTCGAGCCCGGTGGCCTGCCACGCCGCCCACAGAACTTCCTCGACGCCAAGTCCACGATCGAGCGGCACGCGGGCTTTGCGCAATACCGACAGCACCCGATTCAACGCCGCAGATTCGACGTCGGTCAGCTTTGCGGTCAACCGCTTGGATTGCGCGCGGTCTTCGTCGATCAGGATGAGCCGCAACAGTTCTGCGGAATCGCGATCCTTCCCGGAGGCAAGTTCGATGCGGCGCAGACCACGGCGCAACCGCCGCAGCGTCACCGGTTCGGCAGCGCCGACGGGGCCGGACATGAGCGCCAACGCGTCGTCGCCGGTGAACCCGTCTCGCCCGAGAGCCCGAAGCAGCAGGAGAAGCCCGGACACTCCGTGTTGACGGGCCAACGGCAGTTCCGTGGCTGCGGTCGTGACGGGGACACCTGCCGCCAGCAAGGCGCGTCGAAGCGGAGCCAAGGTTCGCGGCACCGAACGCACGATGACGGCCATGTCGGACCACGGGATGCCGTCGAGGAGGTGCGCGCGCCGCAAGGTGTCCGCGACCACGGCCGCTTCCTTGGCTGTGGTACCCAGTACTCGCACCGACGCGTGCCCGGGATCGTCATCCGACAGGTCGGCGGGCACCGCGATACGGTGGGCCAGGTTGCCGGGCAATCGTGCGGCGATCTTCGCGGCAATCGCCGCGACATCGGCGTTGTTGCGATGCGTAGTGGGCAGGATTACTGCCCGCTCTTCGCCCTTGTCCGCCAGGTCGAGCAGGAAACGGGAATCAGCCCCGCGGAATCCGAACACCGACTGATCCGGGTCGCCGGCGATCACCGTCGTTGCCGTTCCGGTTCCGATCAGCCGAACCAATTGCGCGGCTTGCGGATCCAGGTGTTGAGCGTCGTCTACGAGGAGGTGACGGATGCGGGCGCGCTCGGATCGCAACAACTCCGGGTCCGTGGCAAACGCGGTGAGCGCAGCACCGATCAACTCGGCGGCATCAAGAGCAGGCGCCGTCGCCTCCGGGGCCTCGACGCCCACGGACGCGCGCAACAGAACACCCTGCTCGTACACCTCCGCGAATCGTCCGGCAGCCACCCATTCCGGACGGCCTTTACGTTTGCCGAGCTTGATCAGATCTTCCGGTCCGAGGCCGCGTTCGTTGGCGCGCAACATCAGATCGCGCAGTTCGACGGCAAAACCGTTCATGCCCAGTGCCGGCCTCAATCGCTCCGGCCAGTACTGCGCGCCGTCCTCGATGTCGCCGCGCAACATCTCACGCAACACCGCGTCCTGTTCGGCGCCGGTGATCAAACGCGGCGGAGCGTTGCCGTGCGCTGCGGCCTGCAAACGGAGCACCGCAAACGCGTAGGAGTGCACGGTGCGGACCAGCGGTTCCCGAGTTGCCTGCGGGCCTCGCTCGCGTTCGAACCCGAAGAGGCCCGCGGTGATCTGCTCGCGTACTGCTGTTGCCGCCCGACGCGACTGTGTGAGGACCAGAACGGATTCCGGGTCTTCGCCACCGGAAATCTTGGCGACCGCCAGATCGATCAGCAGTGACGACTTGCCGGTTCCGGGACCGCCAAGCACCTGCCAGGGGTTCCACTGCTCACCGCCGAATGCCAACATGAACGGGTCGTCGGCAGGCTCGGCGAACAACTGCGCAGCGGCGGCGTCCCACTTGCGCGGAACGAGTGAGGGCGCGGCCCGGTGCACCAACCGCGCCCGCGGGATGGTGTTCTTGGTGCGCGCCGGCGGTGGCGCCACAATCGTCTCACTCACCCAGGCATTCCATCAGAGGGCACCGACACGGCACACATCGCCTGCTTCGGGCAAGATTGGCGTGTGCCCGCACTCCACACCTATCTGTACGGCCCGGCCGGTGCGCCGGAGATACTGTCGCTGCACGGTCTGACCGGCCACGGCCGACGGTGGCAGTCGATGGCCGAGAATCAACTTCCCGACGCCCGCTGGATCGCTCCCGATCTGCGTGGTCACGGCCGCTCGACCTGGGCTCCGCCGTGGAACATCGAGGCGCATGTCGCCAGCCTGATCGATACCCTGGACGAGCACGCCAACGGCCCGGTCGTGATCGTTGCCCACTCGTTCGGCGGCGCCTTGGCACTACACCTCGCGGCGACTGCGCCGGACCGCGTCCGCGGATTGGTGTTGCTCGACCCTGCCATCGGACTCGATCCGGAGTTCATGGGCCGAGTGGCCGAACTCACCATCGGTTCACCGGATTACACGGATGCCGCCGAGGCGCGTTCGGAAAAGGTTCACGGCTCCTGGGGTGAAGTTCCCACGGCGGTACTGGACGAGGAATTCGAGGAGCATCTGATTCACCTCGACAACGGACGCGTCAACTGGCGACTCTCCACTCCCGCCGTCGTCACGGCGTGGGGAGAACTCGCTCGGCCACTGGTGCTCCCGCCGAGTTCCATGCCGACCGTGATCGTCCAGGCTATGAAGGTGCAACCGCCGTACGTCACCGACAAGTTCCGCGCGGCGATCACCGAGCACCTCAGCCCGAACCTGACCAGCGTCGAGTTCGACTGCGACCACATGGTGCCGCACGTGCGCGCCGACGAGGTTGCGGCCCTGATCCGCAAATTACTGTGATATTCACGTTGCGCTGAGAATGAGACAATGGCTGCCACTACCGACGAACAGATCGAAGAGGTCCGCCGACTCGTCGCGTCCATTCCCTCCGGATTTGTCGCCACCTATGGCGACATTGCCGATGCTGTAGGGCTTTCCAGCCCGCGCACGGTCGGGTGGATCATGCGTACCGACTCCTCGGATCTCCCGTGGCATCGGGTTCTGGGTGCATCCGGCAAACCCGCAGCGCACCTGGCCCATCGACAGATTGCGAAGTTGGAATTGGAGGGCGTTCCGATCAAGGACGGCCGGATCGACATGGCGCGCGCACGGCACACCTTCCCGTAGGGCAGCATGGACTTATGAACGCCCATCCGCCTACCTGTGCGCTGATACTTGCCGGCGGACGCGGCACCCGGATGGGCGGCGTCGACAAACCCGGACTTGTGGTGCACGGCCACCGTCTGCTCGACATCGCACTTGCTGCCACAGCACATTTAGGCACCACGGTGGTGGTCGGACCGCATCGCGACGACCTCGACACCGGGGTCGTGCAAACCCAAGAGTCGCCGATCGGCGGTGGGCCGGTGTCCGCACTCTGGGCAGGCTTGAACGCCGTTGATCTACCCGACGACGCAGTAGTGGTCGTCCTGGCAGCCGATCTGCCGCACGTCAGCCGCGGGGTCGTCGACTCCCTGGTCGACACGACGTCACACCGGGGCCCTGTGACGTGCGCGGTCGACGAGAACAACCGAACGCAATTTCTGCTGTCCGCGTGGATGTTCCATGAACTGCGTGAGCGCATCGCAGCACTTCGAGAGAGTGCCGGTCTCGACAATCAGCCGATGAAGAAGCTACTGACCCAGGGATTCTCGACACTTGCGGTCAGTGGCACAGCCGATTGCGACACTCCCGAGGATCTCGAACGGGCGCGGGAGCTACCTCGACTGACTATCGCGGGGGCCCGCGCAGCGATTCTGGAGTCGCTCGCACCACTGCGCCCCCGCCGAGCTGTGCTGGCCGAAAGCTTCGGCGCGAGCCTCGCCGAACCTCTTGTTGCACAGGGCGATCTACCGCGATCTCCCGTCTCCGCGATGGACGGCTATGCCGTGGCTGGTGACGGCCCCTGGCGGATTCGCCAGGAAGTCCGCGTCGCCGGCGCCGACACCTCTCTCGAGTTGGCAGACGGTGAAGCAATCCGCATCGCGACGGGCGCACACCTTCCCACCGGCGCAACCGCAGTAGTCCGGGACGAACACGTGGTCGCCGAGGACACTCCCCCGTTGCTGACACTGCTGCCGAATACACCGCTGCGCAACGACGCTCGGCCGCGGGGCGAAGACTGGACCGTCGGTTTCACTCTCGCACCAGCAGGCACATCGGTGACACCGGTACTCGTTTCCGCCGCCACCAGCGGCGAAGTTGTCGAAGGCGTGGTGCGCGGCCCGGTACGTGCGCGGGTCGTGACGACCGGCGACGAAATCCGTCGAGTCGGGCCACTGCGCGAAGGCCAGACGCGCGATTCCATCGGCGGCATCCTCCCACTTCTTCTCCAGCGGTGCGGCGCGGCATGCATCTCCGACACCCATTTACGCGATACCGCAGACGGTTTCGAGACCACCCTGAGTGCTGACGACGGCGCCGATGTCATCGTGATCGTCGGCGCGACTGGCGGCGGCGCTGCCGACGAAATGCGCTCTGCCCTGGACCGTCTCGGTGCCCACATTGTTGTCGGCCGGGTCGCGTCGCGTCCCGGCGGTTCACAGATCACGGCAGTCCTGCCCACCGGAAAAGTAGTGCTCGGCCTTCCGGGAAATCCCTATGCGGCAGTGACAACTCTGTTGACCATGCTGCCGACCATCGTCAGTGCGCTCACCGGGCGAACTCCATTGCCGCCGTTGCTCGGAGTGATCGCGAACGCCTCCGAGGTCAGTTCCGATGCTGTGCGATTACTTCCGGTCACGCAATCCGATGACGGCCGCTGGCACGCAGACGCTTCGGTGCGCACCTCACATCTAGCAGGCTTGACAGGCAAGGCAGCGTTTGCGCTTGTACCCGCATCGGCCCCCGACAACGTCGTTGCCGAACTCGTTCTGCTGGGGTGAGGCTCACCGTCCTCGAGCGCACTGGTCCCGAGCAGCCTCAGATCACCGCGACGCCGCTGCGAGCCGCCGAATACCGGTTGACCACAAGATCCACGACACCGGGATCAACTCCGAGAGGTTCGGTGACGCCGTCAGCGCCGGCCGCACCAAGGCGTTCGTGAAACAATCCGTGCGCAAGAAGATACGACGCGATGAACACTCGGCGCGCGCCGCGAACCCTTGCCGCTGCAACAACATCCACTACCTTGGGTGATCCGGTTGCGATATACCCGATATCGACTCGGGTTTCGGCTTGTTCCGCCAACATCAGTGCGGCGCGCTCGACATCGCGCAGGGCGCGCGAATCGGAAGATCCCGCTGCGGCAAGTACTATTGCGTCGCCGCTGCGCCACCCGCCGTCGCGTAATCGACGCATCAGGACGCTGGCCAATGCGGGATCGGGACCGAGGGCAGGTGTGACCGTGACGCCGGGGTGCCCACTGACGTCGACTTCGCGTCGCACATCGGTGTGAACGTGATATCCCGACGCCAGGAACGCCGGCACAAGGATTGCCCGGCCGGGGATGTCGCGGAGAACCTCCGACGGCGACGGACCCAGTACGTCGACAAAGGCCACCCGCGTTGTACCTACCCGCGCACTGACCGCTTCGGCCAGTGCGGCAATCATTTCCACGCCCCGCGCACTTCGTGTGCCGTGCGCTACCAGAACCAGGACGTCGCTAGAGTTCTGCGTATTCGGTGGGATCGAGTGCAAGACGATAACCTCGCTTCACAACGGTTTGAACGGCTTTGGGAGCGCCGAGGCACGCGCGCAGGCGTGCGACAGCGGTTTCGACGGCGTGTGTGTCGTCGCCACTCCCCGGAAGGGCGGCCAACAGTTCGGCACGCGAGACGACGTGCCCGGGCCTGGCCCCGAGAGATCGCATGAGAGACATTCCGGCCGGCGACACTGCTCGGATTTCCCCGTCCACGACAACACAGCCACCGCGGATACTGATTTCGTGGTCACCGGCCTGAATACGGTTGGCGCGCTGCGGAAGTTCGTCGACGATGTGTCGCGCCAGAGCGCCAAGGCGGGCCCTGGCCGGCGCCGTGGTCGGAACCTGCAATGCCTCGAGCGGCGCCGAGGTCACCGGTCCGACACACACTGCTGTCACCGGTCCGCGCATGGCATCGAGAATGCTGTCGAGTCGCCCCGTCGTATCGGCCCGCATCAGGATCGACGCCACCGCCGGTGCACTGGTGAAGCTGACGGCGTCCATTGCCGACGACGCGATGGCGTCGATCATCCGGTCGAGTGGAGTCGGATCTTCCGGCGGTTCCCAGCGGTAGACCGGTACAGCGATGACCTCGGCACCCGCGTCGCGCAGGGCCTGACAGAAATCGGGAATCGGTTCCCATTCCGTGGTGGCGCCGTGCAATTGGACGGCGATGACCTTTCCCGAAACACCCTCCGCCAGCAGATGTTCGAGCACTTCGGCCGAAGATTCCGATGCCGGAGACCATTCTTCGCGCAGGTCCGCAGCGCGAATCGCACCTTTTGCCTTGGGCCCGCGGGCCAGAAGACGTGCCGAAGTCAGTGCCGCGGACAGATTCTCGGCTTCACCCCACCCGTCGGCAGCTTCGAGCCAACCACGAAATCCGATACCGGTCGTGGCAACAACCACCTCGGGCGGACTCGCGATGATCTGCCGCGTCACCCGTTCCAATTCACGGTCGTCGGCGAGCGGGATGATGCGAATAGCCGGAGCGTGCACCACTTCCGCACCCCGACGCGTCAGCAGCATCGCAAATTCATCGGCACGGCGCGACGCCGTGATCCCGACCGTGAACCCCGCTAGTGGCATGTTGTCATTCACGAGACGGATTCGACAGCCCGAATAGTGCTGTGCACCTGCACCACGCCGGCCCAGACCCTGATCTCGTACACCGGAAGCGATACCGACTCGTCGTCGAGTGCCCGGCCGTCGACCAGCGAGAACACCTGCTTGAGCAACGGCGACACCACGATCGGCTCACCGTCACGGTCACCGACCAGTCCGCGGGACATCACTGAAGCGCGTCCGTACGGATCGTAGTTGCCGACGGCACGCAACGTGCCGTCCTCGAGGAGGAACAGGGCCACCTGCTCACCGCCGCGGAGCAGTACTGCCACCCCGCGTCCCGGGATGAGGTGACTCAGTGGGCACGCCGAAGTCCATTCCAATCGTTCGGAATCCAGCTTGGCAATCTGCGCATCGATGACACTCATCGAAGTCCTCCTGTCGATCCGGCGAGCTCGTCGCACGGGTTCTTGTCTCAAGTTGTACGGGCCCCGTGTTACCCACGGGTTACGCAGCGATTACCGGCGCGTAGGGATGCTCGGCATTCCCATCAGAACGGGAACCTTGCGCACTCCGGTCTCGTCGAACACGACCGTCGGATCGGCTTCTTCCGGCGCATTGACAAACGACACGAACCGCGACAACTTCTCCGGATCACCGAGCACACCAGCCCATTCGTCCTGGTAGCCCTCGACGTGCTTGGCCATCAGGGCCTCGAGTTCCTCGCCGATGCCCAAGCTGTCCTCGCAGATCACTGACTTGAGGTGGTCGAGTCCGCCGTCCAGCGAATCCACCCACGGCGCGGTGCGCTGAAGGCGATCAGCCGTGCGGATGTAGAACATGAGGTACCGGTCGATGTACTTGACCAGGGTGACGTCGTCGAGGCCACCAGCGAGCAACTGAGCATGCTTGGGCGACTGTCCGCCGTTGCCGCCCACATACAGATTCCAACCGTTCTCCGTTGCGATGACGCCGACGTCCTTGCCACGAGCTTCGGCGCATTCGCGGGCACATCCGGAGACACCGAACTTGATCTTGTGTGGCGAGCGCAGGCCGCGGTAGCGGTTCTCGAGGTCGACAGCCATTCCCACCGAGTCCTGGACGCCGTAGCGGCACCAACTCGATCCGACGCAACTCTTGACCGTTCGCAGGGACTTGCCGTACGCCTGCCCCGACTCCATTCCCGCGTCGACCAGGCGTTTCCAGATTGCGGGCAACTGCTCTACACGAGCGCCGAACAGGTCGATGCGCTGGCCACCGGTCACCTTGGTGTACAGACCGAAATCACGCGCCACCTCACCGATCACGATGAGCTGTTCACCGGTAACCTCGCCGCCGGGCATGCGCGGTACGACCGAGTACGTACCGTTCTTCTGAATGTTGGCCAGGAAGTGGTCGTTGGTGTCCTGCAGCGACGCTTGCTGACGGTGCAGAATGTGATCGGAATCCGTGGACGCCAGGATCGACGCGACGACAGGCTTGCAGATATCGCAACCGGAACCCTTGCCGTACTTGGCAATCAGAGCGGAGAAGGTTCGTGTCTGCGTCGACTGCACGATCTGGAACAACTCTGCGCGCGACTGCGCGAAGTGCTCGCAGAGCGCCTTCGACATCACGACGCCGGAATCGGCGAGCAACTGCTTCACAGTCGGAAGGCAACCGCCGCAGGTGGTTCCCGCGCTGGTGCACGCCTTCACTGACGCGATGTCGCACGCGCCCGCCGCGATCGCGCCGCAGATGGCGCCCTTCGTCACTCCGTTGCACGAGCACACCTCGGCATCGTCCGGCAGCGATCCCGCACCCGGCTTCTCCCCCGCGGGCGAGATCAATGCCGCTGGGTCACCGGGCAGTTCGCGACCGACCAGCGGGCGCAGTGACGCGTACGCCGACGCGTCGCCCACCAGAATTCCGCCGAGCAGGATCTTCGCGTCGTCCGAGACGACAAGCTTGGCGTACGTTCCCTTGGCTGCATCGCTGAGCACAACTTCGAGAGCACCGGGCGAGGTGGCCATCGCGTCACCGAAGCTGGCGACGTCGACACCCATGAGCTTGAGCTTGGTGGACATGTCGGCGCCCGGGAAATCTGCGGCGCCGCCGAGCAGACGGTCGGCCACGATCTCGGCTGTCGTGTAACCGGGAGCGACCAATCCGTAGCAACGGCCTTCTACCGCAGCACATTCACCGACTGCGTAGATGTTCTCGTCCGAGGTGACGCAGCCGAGGTCGGTCAGGATGCCGCCACGCTCACCCACCGCGATGCCGGCGTCGCGAGCCAGCTGATCACGCGGACGGACTCCGGCCGAGAAGACGAGCAACGACGCGTCGATGGTCGAACCGTCGGACAGTTCAACCACAATTCCGTTGTCGGTCTGCGAGATTCCCGCCGTTCCGACCCCGGTGTGGACGGTGAGCCCCAATTCGGTGACGAGTCGAGCGAGCAGAGCGCCGCCGCCCTCGTCGACCTGCATCGGCATCAGCCGCGCATTGTGCTCGACGACGTGCGCCGTCATTCCCATGAGCGAGAGAGCATTTGCGGCCTCGAGTCCGAGAAGACCACCGCCGACTACTACGCCGACGGCGCCCTTGCCGGCTTTCTCGGCCGCGGCCCGAATACCGTCCAGGTCATCGAGGGTGCGGTACACGAAGCACCCGTCGGTGTCGTGACCGGGAACCGGCGGAACAAAGGGGTACGAACCCGTCGCCATCACCAGCGCGTCGTAGGAGAGCGTGTCGCCGGTCGTTGTCGTGACCGTTCGTGCGTCCTTGTCGATCGAGAGCCCGCCCTCACCCACCCGGAGATCGACGAGGCTGTCACCGGCGTAATCGTTGCCGGCCAGCGCCAATTCCTTAGGGTCCCAAGCTCCGACATACGAGGACAGCCCGACTCGGTCGTACGCTGCGTACTGCTCGTCGCAGAGTACGGTCACCGACCAGGTGTTTGCCTCGTCGCGCGAACGGAGCGCCTCGACGAAGCGGTGTCCGACCATTCCGTGTCCGATGACAACAACCGACTTGCTCATGACGCGCCTACTTCCTGATGTAACGAGAGAGTTCTTGAGATTCTGCGGGCCGGGCGTTACGCCGTGACGGCAACCTTCGCGTCGTCGACGTCTGTAGTGAGCGTGGACGGCTTGCGCAGGAAGACGAACCAGGTCACTGCGATGCAGGCGATGTAGAAGGCCAGGAACACCCAGAACGCCATCGTCGCCGACTTTGCGGGGCTGGTGTACGACGCGCGCAGCACCAGATTGATGCCGACACCGCCCAAACCGCCTACCGCACCGGCAAATCCGATGAGAGCACCGGAAATGCTGCGCGACCACGTTGCCTTTTCCGCCCGATCCATATGGTCGAAGCTCTGAGCCTTCGCCTCGAAGATCGCGGGGATCATCTTGTAGACGGATCCGTTGCCGATACCCGAGAGCAGGAACAGTGCGATGAATCCGAGAACGAACGTCACCATGATCCCGGCACTTGCGACGCCTGCGGTGCTGTCGTCCATCGTTCCGGCGGTCACGAGGACCGATGCCGCGAATGCCATGCCGACAAACGTCCACATCGTGATCTTGCCGCCGCCGATACGGTCGGCGAGTTTGCCGCCGAGGGGGCGAGCGATCGAACCGAGGAGCGGGCCGATGAAGGCGATCTGGGCTGCATGCAGCGCCGCCGCGGCCGGAGTGGCACCGCCGGCGAGGAAGTTGATCTGCAGGACCTGACCGAAGGCGAAGCTGAATCCGATGAAGGAACCGAACGTGCCGATGTACAGGAAGCTGATCACCCAGGACTCGGAGAACTTCAGCGCGGTGGCCATCGAGCGCAGGTCCGACTTCTGGTTGCCCAGGTTGTCCATGAACAGTGCAGCGCCGACGGCAGCAGCCGCGATGAACACGAGGTAGATGGCGCACACGATCCAGGGCGCACGGTTACCGACGGTGGCGATCACCAACAGGCCGATCAGCTGGATCATCGGGACACCGATGTTGCCGCCACCCGCATTGAGACCGAGCGCCCACCCCTTGAGCCGCTGCGGGTAGAAGGCATTGATGTTGGTCATCGACGACGCGAAGTTGCCGCCGCCGATGCCTGCGGTTGCCGCCACCAACATGAACGTGGTGTATGACGCACCCGGGTTCATCATCAGGTACAGCGTGAGAAGTGTTGGTATGAAGAGGAACAGCGCACTCATGACGGTCCAGTTGCGACCGCCGAAACGCGCAGTGGCAACCGTGTACGGAATGCGGAGAACGGAACCCACCAGGGTGGGAACCGCGACGAGGAAGAACTTTCCGGCCGCGTCGATGCCGTAGATATCGGTGGGCATGAACAACACCATGACGGACCAGATCGACCAGATCGAGAAGCCGACGTGTTCGGCTACCACTGACCAGATCAGATTCCGCTTCGCGATGTCCTTGCCGCCGGATTCCCAGGCGTCGACGTCCTCTGCATCCCAATGCTCGATGTAATGACTCACCAGGGCCTCCTGAATGTGTGGGAGACCTAAAGGTAGAAAACGGTTATTGCGCCGGTGCTGCGCGCGGTGACCGCGAAGTCAATTGATCCTCACCCGGTAACAGGACCCCATGTGAGGACTATCGGGCGTGCCAGGAGTCCTCGAGCATCCGCGGCTTGCAGGCCTGATAGGCGCCTACCAGCACTACAACGACGGCAAGAACGAGCAGTCCGAAGGGTGCCGCATATCCGTCCGTCGCATCGTGAAACACACCGAACAGCAACGGTCCGAGGCACGCCACTGTGTAACCGATGCCCTGCGTGAAGCCGGACAACGCCGATGATCCGACGTGCGAACGTGTGCGGAGGTTGATCAGCGTCAGCGCCATCGGGAAGGTACTCGGACCAAGACCCAGGACGACAACCCAGACGATCGGTGCGGCCATCGGCGCAAAGTACAGGCCGGCAAAGCCGATCAGATAACAAGCAGCACAGGCGATCACCACGGGGAACGGATTGGCGATACGAGCGCAGAGCGTCGGCGCACCGAAAGCCGCGACCAGACCCATCACCGAGAAGACGCCGACCATGGTTCCACCGAAGGCATCACTGGCACCGGCGTCGGCAAGGATCGACGGAATCCAGGTGAACATCGAGTACGTGATCAGCGAGGTCATACCGAACATGCCGGCCATGCCCCACGCAACGGGTGAACGCCATACCTGACCTCGTCGGCTCGCGTCGGCGGCCGGTGCAACAACTGTTTCGGCTTCGGCCTTCCGCGAGCGTGCCAAGGTGATCAGCCACGGAACGGCGGCGGCAAATCCGAAGGCAGCCCACCATCCGATGGAGAACCGCCACCCGAAGGCGTCGGCCACGGGAACCGCAACAAATGCTGGGACGATGGTGCCGATCTGCACGGCGACGATGTAGACCGAACTCATGGTGGCAAGACGATCGGAGAAGTATCGCTTGACCAACGGCGGGATCACGACGTTGCCGATGCCCATGCCCGCCAACGCGAGAGCCGACAGGGCCAGCAGCGACCATGTCTGAGACATCATGGCGCGCAACAGCATTCCGACAGCAGCCATGATCATGGCCACCAACGCGGTGCGTTCGAGGCCGAGGCGCTTCGCCACAGCGGGCGTGAGGAGACCGAAGACGGCGAACATCGCCGTCGGCACCATCCCGAAGACACCTACCACGGAACCGGAGAACCCGAACTCGTCCTGGATTTGCGACGCGAGCGGAGAGAACGACGTCACCGCAAGTCGAAGTACGAGCGCAGACATCGCGATAGCAGCGAATACGAGCACACGGCCTTTGACGAGCGGGCGGGGTTCTGTTCTCTCCAGTTGAGCAGTCACCGAGAAATCATAGGATGACCGGACGAACTCGCACAAGCGCGGTAATCTAACGTCACATTCACACCACTACGCACCGCCACTACCCAGACCCCGAGGAAACACCACGTGCAACCCGTTCGACGCGCAAGCCTCATCTCGCAGGTCACCGAACAACTCCGCGACGAGATCCGGAGCGGAACCTGGCCGATCGGCTCCAAGATCCCCACCGAACCGGAACTGTCGGAGCTGACCGGCACCGGCCGCAATACCGTGCGCGAGGCGGTCCAGGCGCTCGTTCACGCCGGAATGCTGGAACGTCGTCAGGGATCGGGCACCTACGTAGTTGCGATCTCCGACCTCGGTGGCACTCTCGGCAACTACTTCGCCGGCGCGCACCAGCGGGATGTACTCGAACTTCGACGCGCCCTCGACATCACCGCGGCCACCCTCGCCGCCGCACGCCGAACCGAGGAAGACATCGCCGAACTGACGCGGCTACTCGAACTCCGCACCGCGTCGTGGGAGGGCCAGGACATCGATGCCGCCACCACCGCCGACGTCGCCTTGCACCGAGCGATCGTCGCAGCCAGCCACAACGAGGTCTACCTGGAGTTCTACGACTCCCTGCTCCCGGTCATCGAAACCACGATTCAGCGGCACATCGATGCAACCGGCGAGGGATTCCACTCGCAGCACGCGAACCTCGTCAACGCTGTCGTCGACGGGGATACGTCAGCAGCATCGCAGGCAGCACGCGAGTTGTTCGAGGGCCTGGTCTCGGACTTCGGTACAGGCGCGGTGCTCTAGAGCAGCAAGCGCACGATGTCGGATGTGCGGGCTAGCCCCGGGAACGCATCCGCCGTCGAACGTGGATGCAGAACATGAACGGCCAGTCGGAACATCACCGCACGTAGAAGCATCTGCGGCCACTCGGGAAGGTCTTCCCACCGGCCCACCAGTGCCTCGTCGGCGCCGCCCCACGATATGGCGTCGACAACCGCGACAGCTGCGGCCCACGCCGCCGGTCGCCAGTAGGGCGTGATGTCGGTGATCCCGGGAGCCATGCTGCCCGAGAACAGAACGGTGCCGAACAGATCACCGTGCACCAATTGATCGGGACTCTGAACCGGTTTGCGGAGAGTGGCCAGACCAGCGATCAGTTCGAGGCTCTTGCGCCCGTCAGGAGTCGGCGACTCGAGTTGCTCGACGCCCTTCGCAATTCTCAGCGGAACCGTTTCCCAGGCTGCACGGTCAGCGGCAACAAAGACGTCGACCTCCGCCCACGGCGGCACCGGCGGCTGTGCCAGGAAGCGCGGACGCTCCAGCGACGCAGTAGCAGCGTGGAGCCGGCACGACATGGAGACAACCTCGTCGTGCCGCGGTTCGGGCGTTCCGACGATGAAAGTGTCGGCGCGCCAACCCGATACGACATATCTACCGTCGGTGGATCGGACCGGACGGGCCAGACGCACCCCGTCGACTTCGAGATTCTCACGCACTTTTGCGGACCAGGCCGCGCGCGCATGATCCGCGACGGCAGAGAGGACGACGTCTCCACACAGCCAACCGCCGTCCCAATCCGCACCGAGTGGGATGGGCTCGACTTCGCGGAGGCCGAAGGTGGAGCACACGTGCTGGGGAGGTTGGCCTGTGCTCACCACCCCAACGCTACCGGTGCGAACCCGCTACGGGGCGCAAGGCACGCCTAGTAGAGGGGCAGAGAAGTATCGACCTGTTTCGCCCACGCGACGGCGCCGCCCTGCACATGAACGGCATCCGCGAATCCAGCGCTCTTGAGGACGGCAAGCGCCTCCGCCGACCGGATACCGGTTTTGCAGTACAGAACTATCTGCTTGTTCTGCGGCAACGCCGCCAACGCTTCACCCGAGACGATCCGGCCCTTCGGAATCAGAACCGCACCCGGCAGGTGCATGATGTCCCACTCGACGGGTTCTCGCACGTCAACGAGCTGCACCTCGCGGCCGCTCTCGATCAGCTGCGCGAGTTCCGGCGCCGTGATCGTCGACTGCGCCACTGCCGCGCTCGCCTCCTCGGACACCACGCCGCAGAACTCGTCGTAATCGATCAGTTCCGTCACCGGTGCGCGCGACGGGTCACGTTGCAACCGGATTGTGCGAAACGTCATCGACAACGCGTCGTACATCATCAGGCGACCGAGCAACGGTTCGCCGATTCCCGTGATCAGTTTCACGGCCTCGGTGGCCATGATCGAACCCACAGTCGCCGGCAGGACACCGAGCACACCGCCCTCCGCACACGACGGCACCATGCCAGGTGGCGGAGCTTCGGGATACAGGTCCCGATAGTTCAGGCCCATACCGCCAGGCGCGTCTTCCCAGAACACGGAGACCTGGCCTTCGAAACGATAGATCGAACCCCACACGTACGGCTTACCGGCGATGACAGCCGCATCGTTCACCAGATACCGCGTCGCAAAGTTGTCGGTGCCGTCGAGGATGAGGTCGTACTGCGAGAACAACGCCACCGCATTGGAGTTGTCGAGGCGGAACTCGTGCAAGCGCACGTCGACGTGGTCGTTGATCTCGAGGATCGACTCGCGCGCACTGACAGCCTTGGACCGGCCGACGTCCGAGCGGCCGTGAATGACCTGCCGTTGCAGGTTCGACATGTCGACTTCGTCGAAATCGACGATGCCGATCGTTCCCACTCCCGCCGCAGCGAGGTAGAGCAATGCGGGCGATCCGAGTCCACCGGCACCGATGAACAGGACTTTCGCGTTCTTGAGCCGCTTCTGACCCGACATCCCGACGTTCGGAATGATCAGATGCCGGCTGTACCTGGCGACTTCTTCCCGGCTCAACTCAGCGGCTGGCTCCACCAGAGGTGGCAGGACGACGGGTGATGCGGACACGAACGAACTCCTGAATTATCTACTTACGCTCTAGGATACGGCCACGGATTGAAGCGGCAGGTCAGTCCGTTCATCGGGACAACGCCGTCAGGATCGAGGACCGCGATGTCGTTGTTGGCGGTTCCGAACGTCTGCTGCATCATGATCGGCGCCAACCCACCTTCGGTTTCGCACGGCTGATGTTGGGCGTATCCAATGGCATGGCCGACTTCGTGGTTGATCTGATACTGCCGGTACGAACCGATGTCACCCTGGAACGAGATTGCTCCGCGAACCCATCGCGGCTCGTTGAGCAGGACTCGATCCATACCCGGGTTGTAGCACGAGCCCTCGAGTTCGATCTCGTAACCGCAGCCGTCGCGGATGGTCATCTGAGAAGTCAACGAGATACGGAAATCGGGCGAACCGGCATCGATCCGCCGGAATGCGACCTTCGGATCGTTGGTCCAACTCTTGGGATTGGCCAGCGTCTGATCGATCATCCGGCCGTACGACTCGTCGCCGCCGAATCCGGTCGTGTCGACGCCGTCCTCGATTTCGACGGTGTACGTGAACTCACGCTCGGTGCCCTGCCCGACCTTGCCGGTAGTTCCCGGGACTATGTGCCACGTGCCACCACCGGTGACCGCAAACGGTCCACCCTCCGGCAGCGCTCCGGACGGTATCGACGCCGCGAACTGGCCGTCGGCCGCCGGCGGCGCCCCGATGACATCGGTCCCGTCAGTGCTGTGCGCGAGATCGGCAGTAGCCGTCGTCGACGAAGAGGAATCCGAGACCGGGTCAGTACGCAAAGCGTCGAAGATGACAAAAATCGTCAGAATCGCGAGCACCGGAATCGCGTACGCACGCCACCCGTACGTCGCGACGAACTTGCCGAGCCGACTCTGCTTTCGGGCGCTGCGATCAGGCCTCGGGGTGCGTGGGGTCTTGCCCACCTGCCGCTTCGTGGGATCCCACTGCGCTCGCAGCGGCTGGTGCGACGCAATTCCTCGGTAGTCGCGCTCTCCGTACATACGGTCCTCGTGCGCACGGTCCTTGTGCGCACGGCCCTCACCGTCGGAGTTGCCCCACGGCTCGCTCACTCCGCTGCGCATTCGAAGCTCGTCACGGTCAGGGTTCTGCGTAGTTCGTCCACGCATGCGCGGTCCCCCTGGGTCAGTCACGGCTCCAGAATCTCACATCCCGCAAGCGGCAGGCTCCGACCGCACAAAACCCGCAGGCAAGGGCGTGTCAGATGTGCCATCCACCACATCACACCGCGCGAGGTTCCGCTTGCCGAGACGAAAAAACGCGAGCGCGCGACACACGGTATCGTTCATGCAGCTACGGCCGATGTGACGGAGGATACTGGCGAGTACGCATTCGCGACTCGACATATTCGTGCCGCGGCCGAATTTTACTTTTGCTCAGATTGGACAGCGACATGACAGAACTCGCGGATCGGACAGAATCCGATCGCGGTACATCGGCCGGTAAGCCGGCTGGAACCCGTCGCAGCACCCGCCTTCCGCGAGATGCGCGCCGACTCCAGCTTCTCGCCGCTGCCAGCGAGGTGTTCGTAGCCAACGGCTACCACTCTGCGGGTATGGACGAGATCGCCGAATGCGCAGGCGTCAGCAAGCCGGTCTTGTACCAGCATTTCCCAGGCAAACTCGAACTGTATGTAGCGGTTCTGCAGAGTTACGTCGACAGCCTCATCTCCGGTGTCCGCCAAGCCCTGCGCTCTACCACCGACAACAAACAGCGTGTGCGTGCCGCTGTTCAGGCATTCTTCGATTTTGTCGACAACGATTCACAAGGCTTCCGCCTCGTCTTCGAGTCCGACATCATGGGTGAGCCGCAGGTGCAGACGCGGGTCGAGCAAGCCACCGAAGCATGCGTCGACGCGGTCTTCGACCTGGTCAGCCACGATTCCGGCCTCGACCCCTACCGGGCGCGCATCCTTGCCGTCGGCCTGGTCGGCGCCAGCCAGTTCACGGCTCGCTACTGGCTGGAAGCAGCTCGCCCGATCCCCAAGGAAGAAGCCATCGAAATCACAGTCACCCTGGCCTGGGGCGGTCTCTCGAGGGTTCCCTTGCAGTCCTGAAGACACAGCAGTCCTGAAGACACAGCAGGCCTGATCTTCATGAGAAAGGGCGGGCAGTCTCAGCTGAGACTGCCCGCCCTTTCCCTACCTAACGCATCAGACGGTAGGCGCAAACCCAACCTTGCGAATATCGGACGGGCCGATTTCCACGTATGCGACGCGGCTCGCCTGCACCAGGAACTTGCGGCCCTTGTCGTCGACGAGCGAAAGAACCGGCTCGCCGCCACCGAGGACGCCTGAGACCAATGCCTCAACCTCGTCCGGGGTCTGTTCGCTGTTGACGATGAGCTCACGCGGGCTGTCGATTACACCGATCTTGACCTCCACGGTCAACCTCCGAACTGTTCGTGAAATACATCAGCTGTCCTGGCCAGGCTAATGCAGCATCACTCCCACATGCTCGCTGCCGCGCTGTGCCGATAGCGAACAGGCTCAGACCAGTCCGAGTGTGGCCATGCGCTCAGCATGCTTTTCCTGCATACCGTCGAACAATGCGACCACACCGTTGAGATCACCGGAGGCGGAAATCACCAGGTCCGTGAGATCGTCGCGCTGCGCGAGAACAAACTGCGCCTGCGTGATCGCCTCACCGAGCAACCGGCGTCCCCACAGCATGAGACGGTCCTTGACCCGGCTGCTCGACTCCACGGCGGCCTTCACTTCGAGGACCACGAATTCGGAATGCCCGGTCTGGGAAAGAACGTCCTCGACGATCTCGGCCACGTCTTCCGGTAGCGAGTGACCGATTTCCCGATAGAAGTCAGCGGCAATTCCGTCACCGACATACGCCTTCACAAGGGATTCCATCCACGTCGACGGAGTGGTCGACGCGTGGTAATTGTCCAGCGCACGAACGAAGGGATCCATGACCGCAAAGATCTCGTGCCCACGTTCCGTCAGAGCCGCGCTCAACGTCTCGAAGTGCGCCATCTCCGCCGCTGCCATGCTGGCGAAGGCAACCTTTCCATGCAGGTCAGGGGCCATCTGCGCGTCCTCGGACAAGCGATAGAACGCTGATATCTCGCCGTACGCAAGTACCGCGAACAAATCGATTACGCCGGGATGATCGGACGGCACCCAGCCGCCGGTTCCAGTGTCAGTCGAAGCATCAAGATCGTGTGCGCCCATGCCTACGAACTCTAGTGCCACATCCCCGCTCGGTCTCTTCGATCACGCCATGTCGGCAGGGGTGATCTAGGCCATGCTTTGCTGGGAATTGCCCGGTTACCGTTACAATGGTTTCGGGAGTCCGCTTAGTTTCCCCCGCGCTTTGATTCAGCGGGGACGATCTAGTACTCACGGACCCCACAGATAATGTGCGCGCACCTGCATCGAAGGTTGTTGCCCGCTTCGCCGCGATTTCACGGACGGCATCAGAACATCGGTCCGCGAAACCCCAGTGCTGAGGCGTAGGCAGAGCCGACGAACAAGAGGGCATCGACTTCGGCCGATTTACGGCCAGGCCCCTTACCTTGTGCGTGCGTACCGCAACGAGGAAAGGCTAGTCCCCTGAGCAAGATCACGATCGACCACGAAGACGAAGCAACAGAAAACACCGTGTCAGTCCAGCTCGACGACACTCATGTACCCCCGACGTTTGCCGAACTCGGTGTCCGCGACGAAATCGTCCGCGCACTGAACGAGATCGGCATCGAACGCACTTTCGCCATCCAGGAACTCACACTTCCGTTGGCTCTCGCCGGCGACGACCTCATCGGTCAGGCCCGAACCGGAATGGGCAAGACCTTCGGTTTCGGCGTCCCGCTCCTGCATCGCATCGTCACCGCCGAGAACGGCACAGCTGTCCTCGACGGCACCCCCCGCGCATTGATCATCGTTCCCACCCGCGAACTGTGCATCCAGGTTGCCCGCGACCTCGAGAACGCCAGCAAGTACCTCCGCGTCGGCGATCGTGGTCTTCAGGTTCTGCCCATCTACGGCGGCCGGCCGTACGAGGCGCAGATCTCGGCACTGCAGAAGGGCGTCGACGTTGTTGTCGGCACCCCGGGCCGCCTGCTCGACCTCGCCAACCAGTCACACCTGATCCTGGGCAAGGTCGGCGTCCTCGTCCTCGACGAGGCCGACGAAATGCTCGACCTCGGCTTCCTGCCCGACATCGAACGCCTCATGGGCATGGTCCCCGACAAGCGTCAGACGATGCTCTTCTCCGCAACGATGCCCGGCCCGATCATCACCCTGGCGCGCACCTTCCTGACGCAGCCGACGCACATCCGCGCCGAAGAGGCCGAATCCTCCGCAGTGCACGACCGCACGAGCCAGCACATCTACCGTGCACACGCGCTCGACAAGGCCGAGATGGTCGCTCGCGTTCTGCAGGCCGAAGGCCGCGGCGCGACCATGATCTTCACCCGTACCAAGCGCACCGCCCAGAAGGTTGCCGACGATCTTGCCGAGCGCGGCTTCTCCGTCGGTGCCGTCCACGGTGACCTCGGACAGATCGCCCGTGAAAAGGCACTGAAGGGCTTCCGCAACGGCAAGGTCGACGTTCTGGTCGCCACCGACGTCGCGGCTCGCGGTATCGACATCGACGACGTCACCCACGTCATCAACTACCAGTGCCCCGAAGACGAGAAGACGTACGTCCACCGCATCGGCCGCACGGGCCGCGCAGGACGCACCGGTATCGCCGTCACGCTGGTCGACTGGGACGACATCCCTCGCTGGCAGCTCATCGACAAGGCACTGAGCCTCGGAATTCCCGATCCGGTCGAGACGTACTCGAGCTCGCCGCACCTGTACGAAGAGCTGTCCATCCCGGCCGACGCGAAGGGCACCATCCGCAAGGCTGCGCCTGCGAAGGCACAAGCTGCGCCCGAAAAGGCGAACACGGACAAGAAGGCTGCTTCCGACACCGACGGAAGCGAAGAGAAGGCTGCTCCTCGTCGCAACCGGACCCGTCGCCGTACCCGGGCCGGCAGCGAGTCAACCGACGCACCTCAGACAACAGCAACTCAGGTAACAGCAGCACCCGCCGACGATGCAGCCACTTCAGCCGACTCCGACGCCGCATCCAAGCCGCGCCGTCGCCGTCGTCGTCGCCCGGCGCAGGCCGTTGCGGCAGCCGCAGCAGAGTAAGCTCCCCATGTGCTGGCACCTGAACGGCGTACTCGCTCTGATGTAATCGCGGCGCTCGGTATCGCGCTGGCCGTGATCGTGGCGGTGACCGTGGTGTGGTTGCGCAGTGATGCGCGCGGAACCACCTCGGTCACCGCTGACACGGCTCTCCCTCCGCTGACGACGTCCGCGGTTCTTCCGGACATTCTGCGCGAGGTGTGGGCATTTCCGAGCGCGGATTCCACGGCTCCGATCGCCGTGGGCAACGCGGCAGTCACAGCGGACGGCTCCGACGTCGTCGGCCGTGACCCCGCCACCGGGGACGAAGTGTGGCGTTACTCGCGCAACTATCCACTGTGCGGAGCTGTCGAATCGTGGGATCGAGTTGTCGCGGTGTACCAGGACGATCGTGGGTGCTCACAGGTCACGTCACTGGTAGCTGACACCGGAGCACGTAAAGACCAGCGCAACAGCGACGCCGATCCGTCAGTGACCCTGTCCGCCGACGGCACCTATGTCATTTCCCTCGGCGAGACCCGCATGGAACTGTGGCGATCCGATCTGGTGCGCACCCTCGAGTACGGCCGGGTCGACGCCCCGGTCAATCCCAACAAGCAGCCGCACGCCGGTTGCGAATTACTCAGTGCCGCTTCCAGTTCCAGCCGCGTGTCCGTCCTCCAGAAATGCGAGGGCGACGCGTCGAACCGCCTGACGATCATGAATCCCGCCCCTAAGGATGCTCAGGAACCGCAGGAATACGGCACTGTCGTACTTCCGGATTCCGAGGGCGCCCGCGTCGTCGCCGTTTCCGGTGAAAAGACCGCCGTTTATCTCCCTGGCGGTAACGGAACCGTTTCTCGCCTCAGCATTTTCGACGGCGCCGGCACCGCACTGGTCGACTACCCCGTCGAGGGAGTAGACCCGGAGCGCGCAACCGTGCATGCAGACAAGAACAGCATCACGTGGTGGACGGGCACCCAGACGATCAATCTTCGCTCGAATGACTTGTCCCCCACCTGGATCGTCGCGGGAACGTCCGGTCCGGGCACACTGGTGTCCGATCAGCTTCTGGTTCCCGTGCCCAACGGAATTGCCGTGATCAACCCCACCGACGGCACCGTCATCCGCATGATCGGCGTCGACCGCGGCAACGTCACGTCACCGATCGTCATCGCGAGCGCCGGCGACACTGTTCTCGAACAGCGCGACGGCACCCTGGTCGCGCTGCGCTGACCTCCCTCAGACCGTCAGGTCCGGCGCAAAGGTGACGACTTCACTTCCCGCCCAATGCTTTACGAGGTTCGCCGCCAGATCGCGATAGGCGTCGGCACCCTTGTTCTTCCGGCCTGCCAAGACCGTCGCACCAGACGCCGACGCCTCGGCGAACTTGACCGTCCGCGGGATCGGCGGAGCAAGCACGGGCAACGAGTAACGGTCGCTCACGTCGGCCAGAACGTCACGACTGTGAGTTGTCCGCGCGTCGTACAGCGTCGGCAATGCGCCGAGCAGAACCAGGTCGGGGTTGGTGATCGCCTGCACTTCGCGCACCGTACGCAGAAGCTGTCCGACACCGCGATGCGCCAGCGTTTCACATTGCAGCGGAACAAGAACCGACTGCGCGGCAGTCAGTCCGTTGAGCGTCAACACACCCAACGACGGCGGGCAGTCGATGATGACGACGTCGTAGTTTCCGAGCAGCGGAGACAGCGCACGCTTGAGCGCGAACTCTCGGCCCGGACGCATCAGCAGGAGCGCCTCCGCTCCCGCCAGATCGATGGTTGCGGGCAGGAGATCCATGCCGTCGCCGGTCGACAGGACCGCATCGGCAGCGTCGAGATCACCCGCAAGGACTTCGTTGACAGAACGTTCGAGCCGATCGGGATTGTGCCCGAGCGAGAACGTCAGGCATCCCTGAGGATCAAGATCCACCACCAGTACACGTTGACCGAGAGCGGACAAAGCCGCACCGAGGGAGGCGACGGTCGTGGTCTTGGCCACGCCGCCCTTTTGATTTGCCACTGCGAGAACCGTCGTCACAGATAGATCCTTGCGCATTTCGAGCGAAGAGGCGAACGCTACACGCGGATGTCGTGTCACGAGTTGTCCTGCAATGATGGGCACATGGCCCCTTCGGTTCGCAGCACCGTCACGTCCAATCCCCGCGTCATTCTCTTGCGTCACGGCGAAACCGAATGGGCCCGCAGCGGCAAGCACACCAGTCGAACCGAAGTCTCCCTCACCGCACTCGGCGAAATCCAGGCCACCGCGACCGGTAATCGCATTCGGGCACTCGACCTCCGCAATCCCATGATCCTGACCAGCCCACGACTGCGTGCTCAACGCACAGGCGAGCTCGCCGGCCTGCCGGACGAGCAGACATGGGATGCATTGTCCGAGTGGGATTACGGCGACTACGAGGGGCTCACCACGCCTGAAATTCGCACAAGCGTCCCCGAGTGGACCGTGTGGACTCATCCCTGCCCGGGCGGCGAGCATGCCGACGAGATCGGCGCCCGCACGGACATGGTGCTCAGCCTCGTGACGTCTCAGTTGGCCGAACGGGACGTCATCCTGATCGGGCACGGGCACTTCTCCCGCGCCCTCATCGCGCGGTGGCTCGAACTGCCCGTCTCCGAGGGCCGACGATTTGCCCTCTCCCCCGGCGCCTACTCGGTGCTGGGGTACGAACACGGGTCGACGCATCTCCTGCACCACAACGTGCCACCGCTCGTGGAAGGCTGAGTGCCATGATCCGACGCGCCACTCCCGCCGACGTCCAGTCGATCACCGACATGATCTACGAGCTGGCCGATTATCAAAAGGCTATCGACGAGTGCACCGTCAAACCCGCGCAGATCACCGAAGCCCTTTTTGGTGATGCGGCGTCCGCTTTTGCCCATGTCGCGGTCTCCGAGAGCGGAGATGTTGTCGGTATGGCGCTGTGGTTCCGCAATTTCTCGACGTGGGAGGGCGTCTACGGCATCTATCTCGAAGACCTGTATGTGAAGCCCTCCGAGCGCGGATCAGGCCACGGCAAAGCCTTGTTGGCTGCTCTCGCGAAGGAATGCACGGACAACAACTACTCACGCCTGTCGTGGTCGGTGCTCAACTGGAACACACCGTCCATCGAGTTCTACGAATCCCTCGGCGCGGAGGCAAAAACCGAATGGACCACCTACCGACTGACCGGCGACCACTTGGGTTCGTTGGCCGCGCAGGCTCGCTAGCGCGTCAGTTGTCGGCTTTACCCTCGGACGTTTCGGTGTCTTCGGTCTCCTCGGTCGCAATCTCGTCGGAGAATGATCCGTACTCCAGCGCCATCCACTTGGACGTGGGCGCGGAGAACAGGAAAACCAGCGTGACGAGAACAACCGCGCCGAGGACAACGCCGAGAAACACCTGGTGCGAGTCGGTCAAAAGCGACCAGGCAACCGGCAGAAGCAGCAACTGCGCGACGACGGCAATCGCGCGTCCCCACCGCCGACCCGTCAGCAGCGCGATACCGGCAGCCAACACGGCACCACCGAGAATTGCCACCCACGCGGCAAACCCGTAGCCGTTGGTCACGCTCTGATCGTGCCCGGTCAAACCCCGAATTACGGCTACTACGGCAAAGCCGGCCGCAACCAGACCTTGCAGCGTCACGAGGGCACCCGCCCACCTGACTGTGTTGGGAAGGGTATTCGGACTGGCAGTATTCGGCACGAGACCAGCCTAGAACACGACACCGGATAGGCTCATGCCCCGTGCGCGCACTGCTGATCGTCAATCCCAATGCCACCTCGACCACCGCGGCCGGTCGTGATCTGTTGGCTCACGCTCTCGAGAGTCGGGTGCGACTGACCGTGACGCACACAACCCATCGTGGTCACGCCGCCGAACTTGCACGGCAAGCGCACGAAGACGGCTTCGGCGTGGTGATCGTCCACGGCGGCGACGGCACAGTCAACGAAGTGGTCAACGGCCTTCTCGGATCGCCGCACCCGACATCGATGAAAGCCGTGCCCGTAGGACCCATTCCGACCGTCGCGGTTGTTCCCGGTGGATCCGCCAACGTGTTTGCCCGTTCACTCGGCATCGCCCCCGATCCTGTCGATGCCACCAATCAACTGATCGATCTCTTGAGCGAGCGGACTCGTCGACGCATCGGACTCGCCCACGCAGACAACCGCTGGTTCACGTTCAATGCCGGCATGGGCCTCGACGCCGATGTGTGCGAGGCCGTCGACGCCAGTCGTAAGAACGGTGATCCCGCTACGCCGAGCCGATACGTGCGCACCGCGATCGCCGCGTTCTTCCGGGCCAAGCGAGCCGAACCTGCACTGACGGTCCACCTTCCGGGTCAGGATCCTATTCCGGGCGTCCACTATGCATTCGTGTCCAATTCCAGCCCGTGGACCTATCTCGAAGCGCGCCCCGTGCACACCAATCCCGGAACGACTTTCGACTCCGGACTCGGACTCTTCGCGATGACGAGCACCAAAGTCCTTCCCTCCCTGAAGGTTGTCCGGCAACTGTTGGCAAAGGGCGCAGAGCCGAAATCGAAAGTCCTCATCCGGACCGACGACGTCGCGACCATCACCATCGAATCGTCACGGCCGATCGGTTTTCAGATGGACGGAGATTTCATAGGACTTCGCAAATCGGTCGAATTTACCGCCGTACCGGACGCACTCGAAGTGTTCTCTCCACTACCAGCGTGATCCACGCAACTGACTTGACCTGCGAAAACAGTGGAAAACGGTCATTGCGCTCCGGTAAAATGCGGATGACTACAAGGTTGCCAACCGGTACGTCCGAATTTAGTGAGTTGGCCCACGAACCTGTCCAAATCTATTGACATACCGCGAGTTCGTGAAAGCATTCACAAGTAACAGTGCGGAAACATTGATTACGCACACACAAACTCATTGGTACCAAACGGTGTATTCACACCCAGCTTAAGGAGCGAAAAGGATGGACTGGCGCCACAACGCAATCTGTCGCGACGAGGATCCCGAACTGTTCTTCCCCGTGGGAAACAGCGGACCGGCCCTCGCACAGATTGCAGATGCCAAGGTTGTCTGCAACCGCTGCCCCGTCACCGCCGAATGCTTGTCCTGGGCTCTCGAGTCCGGTCAGGATGCGGGCGTGTGGGGCGGAATGAGCGAAGACGAGCGTCGCGCACTCAAGCGTCGCAACGCACGTACTCGCGCACGCACTTCCGTCTAGGGCAAGTCCTTCAGACGTTCGACGCGAACGTGAGTACAGCTCCTCCCGTTTTGCCGTCGAAGACGACAGCCCGGCACACCATGGTGCCGGGCTTTTTGTCTGCTCGAAATATCGCGATCGGTGCGAATCAGTAACGCGCACTTCGCCTGCCGAGCGGCACACGGAGAACAGCATCGGTTCCGCCACCACTTCCCGGGTGCAATCCGAGTGAACCTCCGAGCTCCGCACCGAGCAGCGTCCGCACGATCTGCAACCCAAGACGGTCGGATTTCTCGAGACTGAAACCCGCAGGCAAACCACGCCCGTTGTCGTGGATGATCACGTCCAGCCACCGCGCCGAACGCTCAGCACTGAGAGTCACGGTGCCCGCAACGCCAGGATCGAACGCGTGCTCTATCGCGTTCTGCACCAACTCCGTCAGCACCATCACCAGCGGCGTCGCCCGCTCGGCGGAGAACACACCGAAGCTGCCCTCACGTCGGATCGTCACGGGCGCACCGACTCCCGCGACATCGGAGAGCATCGGAACCAACCGGTCGATCACCTCGTCGAGGTCGACCTCCTCGTCCACCGACATCGACAACGTGTCGTGCACCAACGCAATCGACGTCACACGTCGTACCGATTCGGTCAGGGCCTGGCGCGCTTCGTCATTGCCGGTTCGCCGAGCCTGCAGGCGCAACAGCGCCGCGACGGTCTGCAAGTTGTTCTTCACACGATGGTGAATTTCGCGGATGGTCGCGTCCTTGCTGAGCAGCGCACGATCTCGCCGCTTCACCTCGGTGACGTCGCGGACGACAACCGCAGCGCCCACATGACGCCCACCCGGTTTGAGAACCAATGCACGCAGCAACACCGTGGCACCGCGCGCTTCGATCTCCATGCGTCGACCGGGCTTGTCCGCCAAAGTATCTCGGATGTAGCCGGCAGCCTCTTGCGATTCGAACGGGTCGGTCACCAACATGCGCGTCACCGCGGCAAGATCCTGGCCCACAAGATCCGCGCTCAACCCCATGCGGTGATAAGCCGACAACGCATTCGGGCTCGCGTACACAACCCTCCCGTCGGTATCGAGCCGGATGAAACCGTCGCCCGCCCGCGGACTCGAGTTGGTATCCGAACGCGATTCCCGAACCGGGAACGTGCCGTCGCTGATCATCTGACACAGGTCGGCAGCACAATCCAGATATGCCACTTCCAGAGGACTCTGCGCCCGCTGATGCGCGAGGTTGGTATCGCGGCTCAGGGCGGCAATGACACGGCCGTCCAATCGCACCGGCAATGCCTCCCGGCGCGGCGGCATACCTTCGCGCCAGTCTGCGTCCTCCGTCCGCACCACCTGTCCCTCGACCAACGCGCGCAGAACCTGCGGATGCTCGGACTCCGAGGCGAGGGTCCCGACAGCGTCTTCCGGGAACGCCGTCGACGCGGTAGTCGGGCGGCAATGCGCGACGCAGATCACGCTTCCGGACGGCGCGGACTGATCCGATTCGGCAGCCACCCACAGCAGAACGTCGGCGAAGGAGAGGTCGGCGAGGAGCTGCCACTCACCCACCACCCGCTGCAGATGGTCGACGGCGGTGCCGGGTAGGTCGGTGTGTTCGGCCAGGAGGTCGCTGAGAGTGGACATTCGCGAACGCTTAGGAGATCACGGCGATCAAGTCGCCCTGCTGAATGACATCGCCGACCTTCACTCCCACGGTGGTGACGGTTCCCGCAACCTCCGCCAGCACCGGAATCTCCATCTTCATGGACTCCAGGATGACCAACGTGTCGCCGTCCGCGACGACATCTCCCTCACTCACGACAACCTGGAACACCGTGGAAACCATTTCCGCGCGCACGTCTTCTGCCATCGTGAACCTCACTTCTGCCGAGAATCGGTAGGACTTCCGCCGCCGGGAGACCCGATCGACCTGCCAATGGAACCACACCGGGGTGGGCGTGAAAGAATGACGCGAAAGAAACAGAAGGGAGACCAATCATGGGTAAGCGCGGTCGTAAGAAGCGTAGCCGTAAGGGCAGTGCAGCTAACCATGGCAAGCGTCCAAACGCCTGACATGTAGTGCACCGACAACAAGGGGCGGGGAAGCATTCAAGCTTCCCCGCCCCTTGTTGTTCAGAACGCCTCAGACGCCCCCCGCCGGACTAATTGTCGGTTTCGGTACTCGTGACAATGATCGTGCGTCGCAACTCGATGGTGAGCCTCTGACGGAGACTCTCGGGCGCATGATCACCGCCACACTTGCGGCTGATCAAGCTCTTGACCTTCTCCTCGATTCCGTACGCCGCGAGGCAGGAACCACAATCGTCGATATGTCGCTGCAGGCGTGCGCGACTGGCATCGTCGCATTCACCGTCGAGCATCAACCACACGTCGGCAATGACCGCTGAGCAGTCGAGCCTTTCGAATTCGTCCTGCGTGCTCATCGGGTAACACCTTCCGCTTCGGCAGCCACGTCCTTCTCGCCCCGGTTGAACCCGCGGTCCTTCGCGACGTCGGCCAACAATCCGCGCAATTGCTTACGTCCGCGATGCAGCCGTGACATCACCGTTCCGATGGGCGTGCCCATGATGTCCGCGATTTCCTTGTACGGGAAACCTTCGACATCCGCGTAGTACACCGCCATGCGGAACTCTTCGGGCAGCTCCTGCAGAGCGGCCTTGATGTCGTCGTCGGGCAGCGCGTCGAGCGCCTCGACCTCAGCGGAACGCAGGCCGGTCGACGTGTGTTCGGCCGTGGCAGCCAACTGCCAGTCGGTGATCTCGTCAGTCGGATACTGCGCCGGCTGACGCTGCTTCTTCCGATACGAGTTGATGTACGTGTTGGTGAGAATCCGGTACAGCCACGCCTTGAGATTGGTTCCGTCACGGAACGATCGGAAAGCCGTGTACGCCTTGATGTACGTCTCTTGCACCAGATCCTCGGCGTCCGAGGGGTTGCGCGTCATACGCAGCGCGGCACCGTAGAGCTGGTCGAGCAAAGGCAGCGCGTCCCGCTCGAAACGGGCAATCAACTCATCCGCAGTTTCGGGCGATTCGGACGCGACAGCGTCGGCAGGTTCGGTGACCTCCGACTGTTCGTCCTTGGGCCGGTCGTGTTCCAGCACTCTGATCCCTTCACTAGCCGTGGGGATCAAGGTTACCGCCATCGTCAGTTCCGACCTATGGGCCGGTCGTGGCTCGCACACAGCCAGCACGGTCGCTCCTTCACTTTTTCCGGATGGATCAACCAGTACCAACACCACTACCCCGGACTACATTCCCCCCGCTTCGCTCGAGCCCCTCTGGACATAGAGTGTCGCAATGGCCGGAACTGCGACCCCTGCGACCAAACTCCTCGAGAAGTCGAAAACCGCCCATCAAGTTCACAGCTACGACCACGACCCGCGCGCGGAATCCTTCGGCGACGAGGCCGTCACCGCCCTCGCCGGGTCCGTCGGCGTCACGGCAGGTCAGATATTCAAGACTCTGGTCATCAAACTCGACACCGGGAAACTCGCCGTTGCAGTACTCCCCGTCCCGAACAAACTCTCACTGAAAGCCGCTGCCGCCGCGCTCGGCGCAAGCAAAGCCACCATGGCTGATCGCGCCGACGCAGAGCGCTCGAGCGGCTACGTCTTCGGTGGCATCTCCCCGTTGGGGCAGCGCAAGAAACTGCCCACCGTGGTCGATGCGTCGGCACTCGAGTGGGATCGCATCCTGTGTAGCGCCGGCCGGCGGGGACTCGAAATCGAACTGGCACCTGGCGACCTCGTCGATCTGTGCGGCGCAACAACAGCGTCGATTACCGCCGGCTGACAACTACTCGAACCGAGCCTGTGGGCCTAAAGTCCCGAACACTCCTACACCTAAGGTCCCTCACTAGCCAGTCGACGGGACGTTTCCCGGAGAGATTCACCCCCGAATTCACCCTTTGGGCCGAATCCGAAACATGTTCCGACACAATGGATTAACGCACTTCTGTGACATGGCGCACGATCGGCAAATCGGACTTGACGGACATAGCGACCATCGAGTTACCTAGTAATTGAAGGATTGATCAACTACCCACCGCCCTCGGCACACTCTTCGATTCGACCTGCCCGGCCTTGCTGTGCCGTGCGTCCATCCGAGCCTGTGCGCCGCCGCTTTCGGGACCGAAAGGCCATACTGTCGTGAACAATCAGCGCGGACGTACCAAAATCTACGCAGCGGCAGTAGCCGTCGCCAGTTTCACCGCATTCGCGGCTGCGGGGCCGGCAGCGGCATCAGATGACGACAACGGCGAGGCGACAACGGCACAGACAACCGCCGAGTCACCCACCATCACCGAGTCGGCAACGCCTTCGGAGACCACGCCAGCAACAACACCAGCAATGTCTTCGGCAACATCGGAGACGGCAACGGCAACCTCCACCACGCCGTCGACAAGCACGACAACACCGTCACTTGACGCAAAGGCGACCCCGACGTGGACCACGCCAACGGACGGAATCGCCGCAGGTGGGCGCGAATATTCGGTATCCCCTGGAACCGTCACGGTCTACTACCCCGACGGCGAGAGCGCTGCGATGGGCCAGCACATCAACCTGACGATCACGAACCCCGACACCGGCGCCACCATGCAACTGGGGACACACATCGACGGCAACGGGCAGTGGACCGAAAAGTTCATCGGCCAATCGCCCTGGGTGCTCGATATTTCCTCACACCCGAACTTCCCGGGGTGGGAAAACTTCGACATCACCTGGGTGCAGGTCGACGGTCAGAACTACCACTACGGCGAGCACGGTGAACCGCCGATGCCCTCCGATCCGAAGACGCCCGAAACAACAACCAGCACAACAACACCCGTGACCACCACGTCGGCGTCAACAACTCAGGTGACAACAACGCAGGTCACAACAACACCCGTCACGACAACACCCGTCACGACGACCACCGAAGTCACGACGGCGGAACCGACCACCACCACCGTCACGACAGAGCCCACCGCCACGACATCCGCGCGAGTTACCACGTCCTCCACAGTGTCGACACCGTCCTCCATAGTGTCGACACCGTCAGCGACGTCGATTCCGGCCTCCACCACCCGGGTGATCGTTCTTCCCCCGATTCTCGTGGGAATCCCGAAGATCGACGGTGGTACCCCGCCGCCCACGACGGGACCGTCGAAGGAACCGGTGTACGTGGTCACTACTCCCGAGGGCTACAAGGTCCACGGTTACAACGATCCGCAGGGCACGTTTGTACCCCTGGCCTACGACGACGCTCTGGTGTTCCAGACCGGGGCGAGTGAGTCCACCGGGCCGTCCGGTGTGCTGATCGCCGGAATCGGCGGCGCGGCGTTGCTGGTCTCCGCCGCGGGTGCGTTTGTCGTGCGTCGTAAGAATGCGCCGAACCAGCACTGATCGGTGTCGTGTTCTGATCCTGGCAATGCTCTTTCTGCTACTGCCAGGGTGCGCGGTCTCCGGACAAGCTCGCCTCGAGACCGCGCACACATCGGTCGACACGATTCCTCCCAATTCTCTGCAATCGCAGTCGGTCCCGATGGCACAGCCCACACGGTTGTCGATCGCCGATCTGGGGATCGACGCGACAGTGCTCCCGATGCCTGCCGGCGCCTGCCCCGTACTCGATCCGCCGACCTTGGCGGACGCGTACTGGGTCGGCTGTCGCAGCGAGCCTGGAACAGACAGTGACGGAACGGTTTTCGTGATCGGCCATGCCGGCACCGGGACTCCGGCAGTATTCGACACCTTGCCGGACATCGTGGCCGGCAGCCGAGTACTGATCGAAACGGATTCCGGCACACTCGAGTACACGGTGCGTTCGACTGCGCTGTACGAGAAACTCGGCGAAGCGCAGGAGTCGCCGGAACTACGTTTGCGACAGCCGGGACGGCTGGTTCTCGTGACGTGTTACCTGGAGAACGGAACAACGCTGTCGTCGAAAAACTTTGTTGCCTACGCCGAGATCACCGGCGCCCTGGCTCGATGACGGATTCGACCACGCGGCATAGCGGGAGTCGCTACCCTCTGGGCCATGAACCTCGGAACCGTCCGACCGCACCTGACAACGCTTGCGGTGGCCGCCGCGCTCGCGATCTCGCTCACCGCCTGCGCGAGTAGCGACAACACGACCAAAGAGGTCACCGTCGTCGGAACAGGCGAGGTTCGCGGCGCCCCGGACATTCTCAGTGCGGGCATCGGCGTCGAGGTTGTTGCGCCGGATGTGTCGGGAGCGCTCGCCCAAGCGAACGAGAAGGCCCGGGCGATGATCGACGCGATGATCGACGCGGGTGCGGCCGCCGAAGACATTCAGACCAGCGATCTGTCCGTCCAGCCGCAGTACGACGGATCCGGTGGGCCGTTCGGCGGCGCAACTGTGACGGGTTACCGCGCGACCAACTCGGTGCGGATCGTCGTCCGGGATCTGAGTAAAGCGTCTGCGGTGCTCGACGCGGGGGTCGCCGCCGGCGGTGATGCGGCACGCCTGAATACCGTCGCCTTCGACATCGACGACGATTCGGCGCTGCTCGCCGACGCTCGGACTCGGGCCTTCGAGGACGCACAGAACCGCGCGGAGCAATATGCCGATCTTTCCGGAACCTCGCTGTCGAACGTCATCACCATCACAGAAGCACCCGGCACCACCGGCGACCAGACAATGAGGGCACCCGGTGCCTCGATGAGCGACATGGTGATCGCACCGGGAACCCAGCAGGTGTCCTTCGAGGTCACCGTGACGTGGGCTTTGGAATAACGTGGCTTTGGAATAACGTGGCTTTGAAATAACGTGGCGCTCGACTAGAGCAGACTGATCTGCTCCCCCGCGCGATCGACGTCCGGCTCGATCAATTCGCGCCCGTTGTTCTTGACGCTGTTGACGAGGGGCCTCACTCGATCGATCTCGATCCCCGAGAACAGCTCGGGCACCGGTTCGAGCAGCGACGGGTTCGCGCTGTGATCGGGATCGAGCCAGGCGTCCCAACGATCACGGGGCAGGGCCAGCGGCATCCGATCATGTACCTGCTCGAGGTGGCCGAGCGAGTCCACGGTGACGATCGAACAGCTCAGAACCGGATCGGCGTTCTCGACCCGTGGATCGCGCCAGGCCGACCACACTCCGGCCATGAACAGCCTCGATCCGTCGCCGCGGTGCATGTAGTACGGGATCTTCGATGCTTTCCTGCCGCCCTGCGGTTCGGTCTGCCACTCGTACCAACCGTCCATCGGGACCAGGCATCGCTTGTATTTGAATGACGTTCGGAATGCCGGTTTCTCGGCCAGGGAATCGGCGCGCGCGTTGAACAGAACCGGGCCCTTGCCCAGTTCTTTCGTCCAGGAGGGCACCAACCCCCATCGCATCTGCCGGATCCGCTTGGCCGGATCACTGTCGGGATTCTCGCGATCGTGGCGCTCGACAACCGTCAGCACCGGCGTTGTCGGTGCCACGTTGAAATCCTCGGCGACGGCCGACGAGTGATCGGTTTCGTCGATCGCATCGAGTTCGACTGCCAGGCTCGCCGGGTCCGCTGTGGTCGCATACCTTCCGCACATGACACCCAGGGTGGCACGGTTTCGACCAATCTCCCACCGATGAGAGAAGATGGACCTCGTGAGTCTGAGTCTGTGGAGCGCCCCTGTAGCCCAAACGCCGGTCGACGCAGTGGTGACACTGCCCGGATCGAAGTCCATCACCAACCGAGCCCTGATCCTGGCAGCGTTGGCGGACGGTCCGTCCACCCTCACGGGCGCACTCCGCAGCCGCGACGCCGACCTCATGATCGCGGCATTGCGCGACCTCGGGATCGGTATCGAGGAAGCGGGCGATCCCAGCACGCTCGCCGTCACACCCGGCCCGCTGCGCGGCGGCGACGTCGACTGCGGGCTCGCCGGTACGGTCATGCGATTCCTCCCACCCCTGGCTGCAATGGCGGACGGAATCGTCCGTTTCGACGGCGACGAGCAGGCCCGGACGCGGCCGCTCGGCACCATTCTCGAGGCTCTACGAGGCCTGGGCGCGCAGATCGACGGCGACGCTCTTCCGTTCACTGTGACCGGGACCGGGTCACTGCGCGGCGGAACAGTCACCATCGACGCATCCGGTTCGTCACAGTTCGTCTCAGGCCTGCTGCTCTCGGCTGCAGCGTTCGAGCAGGGCGTCACCGTGCACCACACCGGCAAGCCGGTTCCGTCGATGCCGCACATCGACATGACCGTCGAGATGTTGCGCGAAGCCGGAGTGTCCGTCACGACTCCGGCCACGGGCGGCGACGCTGACACCTGGCGGGTCGACCCCGGACCGGTGCGCGCTATCGACTGGGTCATCGAACCCGATCTGTCGAATGCCACACCGTTCCTGGCGGCGGCGGCTGTCACCGGCGGTACCGTCAGCGTGCCGTTGTGGCCGTCGTCGACAACTCAGCCCGGCGACGCGATCCGCGACATTCTTGCCTCGATGGGGGCCGAGGTCGCACTCGCCGACGGCATTCTCACCGTGCGAGGCCCCGAAACCTTGCGGGGCATCGACATCGACCTGCACGACGTCGGTGAACTCACCCCGACGGTTGCGGCGCTCGCCGCGCTGGCAGAGGGAACGTCTCGTCTGCGCGGCATCGCACACCTGCGGGGCCACGAGACGGATCGACTGGCGGCACTGGCCGACGAGATCAACAAGCTGGGCGGGTCGGTCACCGAAACCGATGACGGCCTGACCATTGTCCCCGCGAAACTACATGGTGGGCAATGGCTCTCGTACGCAGACCATCGCATGGCCACGGCCGGCGCGATCATCGGCCTGGTCGTCGACGGCGTGGAGGTCGATGACGTCGCAACCACGGCCAAGACGCTGCCAGGCTTCGAGAACATGTGGACAGACATGCTGGCTCCCTCCGCGCGAAAGGCAAGCTTCTGAGCCCGCGGCAGTACGACGAGTCCGACGTCCGGGTCCGCCCCGGGCGCGGGTCACGTCCCCGGACCAAGACCCGTCCCGAGCATCTCTCTGCCGAATCGGGGATGGTGGTGTCGAAGGATCGTGGCCGGTGGGGTTGCGTCCTGGGCGGCGATCCCGACCGCCTGATCGTGACGATGCGCGCCCGCGAACTGGGCCGCACGCCCATCGTCGTCGGCGATCAGGTGGACATAGTCGGCGATCTGTCGGGCAAAACCGACACCCTCGCTCGCATTGTCCGGGTCTCCGAGCGTTCCACCGTGCTACGACGCACCGCCGACGACACAGATCCGTTCGAACGCATCGTGGTCGCCAACGCACAGCAGTTACTGATCGTCGTTGCCTTGGCCGATCCGCCGCCGCGCACCGGTTTTGTCGAGCGCGCCCTGGTGGCGGCATACGTGGGCGGTCTCACGCCGATCGTGTGCCTCACCAAGAGCGACCTCGAACCGCCGGAGGAGTTCGCCAGCACCTTCGCCGACCTCGACATCCAAGTGGTTGTGGCCGGTCGTGACGACCCGCTGGACGAGCTCACCGCCATCCTGCACGACAAGTTGACAGCGCTGATCGGGCACTCGGGTGTCGGCAAGTCGACGTTGGTGAATCGCCTTGTCCCCGACGCCAATCGAGCCGTCGGCATCGTCTCGGGTGTCGGCAAGGGACGGCACACGTCGACGCAGTCGGTGGCACTCCCCCTCGCGGAGGGTGGTTGGGTGATCGACACGCCAGGCATCCGCTCGTTCGGCTTGGCCCACATTTCACCGGAGAACGTTGTTGCCGCATTCTCCGACCTCGCGGCACAGATCGAGGACTGCCCTCGCGGATGCACGCACCTCGGCCCGCCTGCGGACCCGGAGTGCAAGCTGGATCTGCTCGAAGGAAAATCGGCCCGTCGTGTGATTGCCGTGCGGCAACTCCTCGAAGCCATCAAATCCAACGACCAGTACTGACAAACGAGAAAAGCCCAGACACCGATTTCGGTGTCTGGGCTTTTTCGGCAGTTGATCAGCGCAAGCCGAGCAGGCTCCGCAGCTTTCCGCTCTTACGCTTTTGCGCGATGGCGCTCTTGAGTCCACGACGACGGCCGGTGACCGGATCGACTGTCGAGGAAGCGTTGCCGTCGAACATCAACTCGGATGCCGTTTCCGGCGCATTGTCGACGGTGTCCTTGAGGTACTTGTTGGGCAGCGACAACTTGGCGATGGTGCGCCACGACTTCGCGTACTGCACCAGGAAAGGCCCTGTCGTGTAAGGCAAGTCGTACTTGTCGGTGAGCTCACGAACCTTGACCGCGATGGCCGGGTACCGGTTGCTCGGCAGGTCGGGGAACAGGTGATGTTCGATCTGGTAGCTGAGGTTGCCGGACATGAAGTCCATCAGCTTGCTGCCCTCGATGTTGGCGCTGCCGAGCATCTGACGCAGGTACCACTGTGCCTGGGATTCACCGTCGATGTCCGCCTTGGTGAACTTCTCGGCGCCGTCCGGGAAGTGCCCGCAGAAGATGATGGCGTTGGTCCACACGTTGCGGATGATGTTGGCAGTGAAGTTGGCACTGAGAGTGCTCTTCCACGCCGGTCCCGTGAGGGCCGGGTAAATGACGTAGTCCTTGACCAGCTGCTTGCCGACCTTCTCGCCGACCTCGCGGAGTTTACGACGCGTGTCGTCCGCGTCTGCGCGGCCCTTGGCAACCTTGCCGAGTTCGAGGTGCTGCGCGGCGATGCCCCACTCGAAGAAGAGCGCAAGCAGGGTGTTGTACACGAGGTTGCCGGAGTTGAACGGCTTCCATCGCTGGTCGCGGGTGACGCGCAGCAGTCCGTATCCGACGTCGTCGTCCATGCCGAGGACGTTGGTGTACTTGTGGTGCAGGAAGTTGTGAGTCTGCTTCCAGTGCGCTGACGGTCCGGTGACGTCCCACTCCCACGAGGTCGAGTGGATTTCCGGATCATTCATCCAGTCCCACTGCCCGTGCATCACGTTGTGGCCGAGTTCCATGTTCTCGATGATCTTCGCGACACCGAGGATACCGGTGCCGAGCAGCCACGCCGGGCGCTTGCGGCTGGCGAACAGGATCGCGCGACCACTGACCTCGAGGGTTCGCTGAAGACGAATGACATTGCGGACGTAGCGTGCGTCTTTCTCGCCACGCGAATCCTCTATGTCGCGACGGATCGCATCGAGTTCACGACCGAGCGCTTCGACGTCGGCTTCGGTGAGATGCGCATATTCCTTGACGTCTGCAATCGCCATGCGGGCCTCCTACGGTGAGTTCTTGTCGAAAAGTTCATGCCGAACGGATTCAACACGACCTACTCTAGCGTAAGTTACGGCACCGTAGGTTAGCTTTTGCTCGATGTTATCTATATCACTTCTTGCGCTTCGGCAGGCGAGAACGCGCCTGCGACTTCAAAGCCGTCAACAGACCCAATCGCTTGCCGGTCACCGGATCGGTACGAAGATCGTCGACCATCGCCATTGCCGCACCTTTGAGACCAGGCTCCCGGAACCGCAGTTCCGAGGACGTCTCCGGCGCATTGTCCGAGGTCGCGATCAACCACTTGTCCGGCAGGGCAAGCTTGTGAATGGTGCGTAGCGCAAGCAGATACTGCTTGAACAACGAACCTGTCGTGTACGGAAGATCGAACTTCTCGCACAGGGCCCGCATCTTCACAGCGATCTCCGGATAGCGATTACTCGGCAGATCCGGGAAGACATGATGCTCGATCTGGTAACTCAGGTTGCCGCTCATGAACCCCATGAGCTTGCCGGAATTGAAGTTGGCACTACCGAGCATCTGACGCAGGTACCACTCGTGACGTGTTTCCTGCTCGAACTCGGCGACGGTGAACTTTTCCGCACCATCGGGAAAATGGCCGCAGAAGATGACCACGTACGCCCACAAATTGCGTACGAGATTCGCGGTGGCGTTGGCCGTCAGCGTCGATTTCCAGGCGGGCCCGGTCAGCAACGGAAAGACGACAAAATCCTTGCCGACCTGACGGACGATCTTGCGTGCAAAATCCTTGTTGGCCTGAGAGTTCAGCTGCCCCTTCGCGGCACCCTCCAACTCGGAAGCCGCGGTCAGGTCATGGAGAGCGATACCCCACTCGAACGTCGCCGCAAGAATGACATTGGCAATCGGCTGCAGAAGGTTGATCGGCTTCCACGCCTCGTCCCGCGTCATCCGCAGGATCCCGAAGCCCAGATCCTCGTCCATCCCGACAACATTGGTGTACGTGTGATGCTGGTAGTTGTGGGCACGTTTCCAGTGCTCCGACGGACCCGTCTGGTCCCATTCCCACGAGCAGGAATGAATCTCCGGATCGTTCATCCAGTCCCACTGCCCGTGCATGACGTTGTGCCCGAGTTCCATGTTCTCGATGATTTTCGAGATGCTCAGCAGTGCCGTGCCCGCCAACCAGGCGGGACGGTACCTGCTACCGAACAGTGCGATACGACCGCCGAGTTCCAATGCGCGCTGAACGCGAATGACCCGACGGATATAGCGAGCATCCCGGATTCCACGAGAGTCTTCGACATCGAGTCGAATCTGGTCCAGTTCACGCCCGAGCGCTTCGACATCAGCTGCGGTGAGGTGCGAAAACTCTTTGATGTCGGTGATTGCCACCGTTGTCCTCCGTGTGCCTAGAAGCTATGCGTCCAGCGTACAGTCGCCCGCCGCAGCGGAAATGCATGTCTGGATGCGTTCACCCTCGACATGCTGCTTTCCCGAGCGTAGGTCGATTGCATGACCGGAAACGAGAGGTACGACACAGGTCTGGCAAATGCCCATCCGGCAACCGAAAGGCATCAGGGCGCCGGACTGCTCCCCGGCTTCGAGCAGTGTTGTCGCACCGTCCACTGTGACGGTCTTTCCCGACTTCTCGAACGTGACTGTGCCGCCGTCAGCGGACGCATCGATCCTCGACACCGCGAACCGCTCCATGTGCAGGCGATCTTCGATCCCCTCGGCCTTCCACACGTCGTCGATCTCGTCGAGCAACGGCAGGGGTCCACACGCCCAGGTGTGGCGCTCACGCCAATCCGGGCACACCTGATCGAGTGAGCTGAGCTTGAACTTTCCGTCGCGGCGCGTCAGCTGAATGTGGCTGACAAAATCCTCGTGCTCGGCGTGTAGTGCCGTCAGCTCGTCCGCGAACATGACATCGGATTCCGTGGGAGCGGAGTGCACGTGCATGACATCGGGCAACTGTCCTCGCCGATTCATCGTGCGCAGCATGCCCATGACCGGCGTGATTCCGCTGCCGGCCGTAATGAACAGGATCTTCTCCGGTGGCGGGTCGGGCAACGCGAAGTTACCGGCCGGCGTTGCCAGACGGACGATCGTGCCGGACGGAACAGCTCCGCTGACCAGGTGGCTCGAGAGGAAGCCCTCGGGCATCGCCTTCACCGCAATGGAGATCTTCTTGTTCTCCCAGTTGGGCGGCGACGTCAACGAGTACGACCGCCAATGCCATCGCCCGTCGATGTGCAAGCCGATACCGATGTACTGCCCCGGCTGGTAGTTGAAGTCGAATCCCCAACCCGGCTTGATCACGATCGTCGCGGAGTCCTGCGTTTCCGGCCGAACCTCGACGATCCGACCACGCAATTCGCGTGCCGACCACAGCGGATTTGCCAGATGAAGGTAGTCGTCAGGCAAGAGAGGTGTGGTCAATCGCGCCGCGGCACCGCGCAGCAAATTGAGCTTCGACCGCGCTGCCGGAACTACCGACGTTGCCGGTGCCTCGATCCAGTCCTTCAGACCCATCAGACCTCCACCTCTCACCTGCAATACTCACCCGCAGTGCCTATGCCTACGCTATCGTAGGTCATCAGGTTACGGTACCGTAGGTTACTTCATAGTAAGGACAGCGGGTGTCCGATATCAGAGCAGGTCGAGCAGGAACGGCAACTCTTGCGCCGCGTACCACGCCAACTCGTGATCTTCCGCGTCACCGAGCGTGAACTCGGCATCCGTGTCCCCGAGATCGGCAGCATCGACAATCGCCGCCGCCCGCTCGATATCGGGTTCGGCTTGGGCAAGATCAACATGAACGGACGCGACCTGCGCCATCGTGACCGGGCCGGCCAAGCGGACCACCGCGTCATCGAGATCCGGACGCAACTTCGCGTCGTCGACATCCGCGGCAACCACCGCGCGCCGGAACGTCACCGGGCCGTCGGCACCGGCAATCAAGCGCAACGACGCCCGCGCCGCCTCGCTCATCGCGACTTCCGCCAACTCGTCGTCGTCCCCGGCCGCGTAGGCCTCACGCAGTGCCGGAGTGACGGCAAACGCAGTCCGACTCATCGCGTCGAACTCCTGATCGGCAACCAAACGCTGCAGAATTTCCACAGTTGCCGGTACGTACACCCTCATGAGACCACCTTCGTTGGACTGTCACGACGCGCGAAAAACACTTACCGACTGGCGTCGGTCAACTCCTCGAGAGACTCGAAGAGCAACGAACGCACCACGTCGACGTCCGACATCGCGTCACGGTCGGCATTCAAACCGTAGTAGACATTCCCGTCATACGACGTCAAGGCAATACTGAGTGTCTGATTCTTCAGCAACGGGGAGACCGGATACATCTCCTCCATCCGCGCCCCACCGATGTACAGCGGAAACTGCGGACCCGGCGCGTTGGTGATCATGAGGTTGAACATGCGCTGCGAAAGACTGCTGGCCGCGCGCGCACTCATCGCGTGGAGCGTGGCGGGCGCGAAACCGGACATCGTCACCATCGTCTGAGCGGTCACCCGGCGGCCCTGACGCGCGAACGCTTCCGTTGCGTGCGCGACGTGCGACAACCTGACGACAGCATTGGGCTCCCCCACCGGCAGATCGATCAGGAACGACGACACATGGCCGGGCGCCTGCGGGTCTTCGACGTCCGGGTTGTCCGGACCGTCGATGTACACCGACATCGGCACCAGCGCGCGGACAACACTCGCCTCGGTAACCGGCTCCCCCCGCGACAACAGCCAGTTCCGCAAGGCGCCAGTGACCACCGTGAGGATCACGTCGTTGATCTCGCACCCGTATTTCGCCCGAATCCGTCGGTAGTCGTCCAGCGGAGTCTTGGCGACCGACAATCGTCGACTCCGGGTGATCGGCGCGTTGAGCGGATTGTTCGGCGCGACCTGCGCGGCCGTACGCACCACTGCGGCAATCTTGCCGACAGCACTGACCGCCTCCGTCATCGACGTCGTCACGTCGCCCAACGCCGCCCGCGCCCGGGCCACGCCCTCACCCGGACTCGTCACCAGATCAGCGAGCGCACCGATGAGCAGATTCAGATCACTCGGCGGCGGGGCAGGCATCCACAACTCTTCCGCGCCGGGCTGACGCTTCTCCTGCGGATCGAACAAGACCTGACTGATCTCCAGTGCGGTGTCACCGTCGACCAAAGCCGAATGCGATTTTGTGAAGATGGCAAACCTGTCGTCCGCCAGCCCCTCGACGAGGTACATCTCCCACAGCGGCCGAGTGTTGTCCAGCGGCCGGGAAATGAGGCGCGCGATCAGGTCGTTCAACTGTTCGGCCGATCCCGGTTTCGGTAGCGCCGACCTACGCACGTGGTACGTGATGTCGAAATCTCGATCGTCGACCCACACCGGACGCGCCAGACCCAGAACAACTTCTCGGACCTTCTGCCGGTACCGCGGCACCAGGCTGAGTCGCTCCTCCACGAGCCGCAGCAACTCGTTGTGATCGATCCCGGTGCCCGGCTGCCGGAAGATCCCCAGCGAACCGACATGCATCGGAGTGCTGCCGGCTTCGAGGAAGTAGAAGGCCGCGTCCTGAGTTGTCAATCTGTTCACCATGATTGATCACCCGCCGGCATGTCGTCGAAACCAGAGGCAGCATCCACACCAGCCGCATCATCCACGTCGAGCAGGATCGACAACTCCTCGATCGTGTCGGCTGGGTCGTAGTGGTGGACACCCACCATGCCGACATCGACGGCGCCTCGAACATTTACCTCGAGGTCGTCGACGAACACGCAGTCCCCCGGACACAGACCCAACCGTGTTGCGGCCAGAAGGTAGATATCGGCATCCGGCTTTACCATCCCGACATCACCGGAGAGCACGACGTCGTCCACCAACACCCCGTCGCCGAGATCGCGGAGCCACTGCGCGTCCGCTCCACCGGGATCGTTGCTCACGATTCCCGTCGCGATTCCCGCGCTACGAGCCCGCCGAACCACAGCGCTGAGACCGTCCAGGTCGGACCCCGGACCGAACAGCACGCCACCCACATCCAACAGAAGTCCCCGCACGAGAATTACATTAGGGTGCGCCCGTGATCTCTGCGACATCTGTAGGTGTTCGTGTCATACTTCTCACCATCGTTCGGGGGAGCGATGACAAATATCCGGGGGGATACATCATGACCATCGACCAACACGTCGACAAACTCCACACACCACAACGCTTTCTCCAACCGGCGCCGCAGTGCGAACCGCCTGCCGATTCCCTGATGATCAGGCGACCCTCTGCCCGAACCGAACGAGTGCTGGGTAGCGCTCGTAGAACACCACACAGCGGAACATCCGGGCACGGTGGAACACCGGGGCTCAGTGGAATATCAGGGCCGAGCGCCGAACCTGTCGCACCCGGCGCCGATGTCTTCTGGAACACATCGCTGCGCCTTGTCCTCGAAGTCCTCGACCAACGACGAAGCCCCGCACATCTCAAGTCGGTATTGTCCCCCACGGTGATGGAACTTGTTCAGCGCCTTTCCGTTTCACATGATCCGACGCGCGGGCTCGGTGCCGCCCGAACCCACCGGACACACGTGAACACCGCTTCGCCCTGCGCCGCCGAAGTGTGCGCGACCTTTCGACGCGGACCACGAACCTTCGCGATCGCCGCCAGGATCGAGAACACCGACAACAAAGGCTGGATGGTCACCGCACTACACGTGGTGTGAGCATCCAGCCTTTGGTCAGGTGGAAAAATCAGCGCCGGAGAATCAGCGCTTGCGCTTGGACTTGGGTGCGCGGTTGCCCTTTGCCTGCGTGCGAGCAGCTTCGCGACGCTCACGACGCGACGCGGTGTCCCCCGCGTCGACGGCCGGATCGCGTGTGGCCTTTGCCTTCCCGTCCTCGTCCGGGCCGGTGTACGTCAGCCTGGACGGGCCGTTGTCGTCAAGTCCCTTGGCGCGCAAGGCCGATGGAGCCGCCGCACCGCTGGAACCTGCAGCGGCTTGCTGCGTCGGGAGCGGCTTCGGCGCTGTCGCGGACGCCGCGGCAGCGGAACCGGCCGTCACCGAGATGCCCGAAGAAGGTTGCGCGGGAGCGGCCTCGACCTGAAGGTTGAAGAGGAATCCGACGGACTCCTCCTTCAAGCCGTCGAGCATGCCGATGAACATGTCGTAGCCCTCGCGCTGGTACTCGACCAACGGGTCACGCTGCGCCATGGCGCGCAGGCCAATACCTTCCTTGAGGTAGTCCATCTCGTAGAGGTGTTCACGCCACTTGCGGTCGAGCACGGACAGGAATACCCGGCGCTCGAGTTCCCGCATTCCGTTCTCGCCGGCAATCGCGTCGATCTCGGCTTCACGCTTCTTGTACGCGGCGTGAGCGTCGTCGAGCAGCGCAGTGCGCAGTTCGTCACGAGTGAGGTCGCTGGTGATGCCACCGTCCTCGCCCACAAGAGCCTTGTAGTCGATACCCACCGGGTAGAGGGTCTTGAGTGCCGTCCACAGCTGCTCGAGATCCCAGTCCTCGACATATCCCTCAGCGGTCGCTCCGTCGACGTACGCGGTGACCACGTCGGTGATCATCTGCTCGACCTGGCCCTCCATATCCTCACCTTCGAGGATCTGGCGGCGTTCCTTGTAGATCACGGTGCGCTGCTGATTCATGACCTCGTCGTACTTGAGGACGTTCTTGCGAATCTCGAAGTTCTGCTGCTCGACCTGTGTCTGCGCGCTCTTGATGGCCTTGGAGACCATCTTGGCTTCGATCGGAACGTCGTCCGGAAGATTGAGGCGGGTCATGATCGACTCGAGTGCGGAACCGTTGAATCGGCGCATGAGTTCGTCACCGAGCGAGAGGTAGAACCGGGATTCTCCCGGGTCGCCCTGGCGTCCGGAACGGCCGCGAAGCTGGTTGTCGATACGACGCGATTCATGGCGTTCGGTGCCCAGCACGTACAGGCCACCGGCGGCGCGAACCTTCTCGGCGTCGGCCTTGACGTCGTCCTTCACGCGGTTCAGGACGTCGTCCCACGCGGCTTCGTACTCGTCGGGCGTGGTGACCGGGTCGAGGCCGTTCTTGCGCAGTGCGATGTCGGCGATGATGTCCGGGTTACCGCCCAGCACCACGTCGGTACCACGACCAGCCATGTTGGTGGCCACAGTCACCGCACCGGAACGACCGGCCTCGGCGATGATGGTCGCTTCTTTTTCGTGGAACTTGGCGTTGAGGACGTTGTGCGCCACTCCGCGCTTGGTGAACTGCTTGGACAGGTACTCAGAGCGCTCGACGCTGGTGGTACCGATCAGAACCGGCTGACCGTTCTCGTGGCGCTCGACGACGTCGTCGACCACTGCGTCGAACTTGGCTTCCTCGGTCTTGTAGATGAGGTCGCCGTTGTCGACACGGATCATGGGGCGGTTGGTCGGGATCGGAATGACGCCCAGGGTGTACGTCTGGTGTAGCTCCGCGGCCTCGGTCTCGGCGGTACCCGTCATGCCGGACAATTTTTCGTACAGACGGAAGTAGTTCTGCAGGGTGATCGTGGCGAGGGTCTGGTTCTCAGCCTTGATCTCGACCTTTTCCTTGGCCTCGATCGCCTGGTGCATGCCCTCGTTGTATCGACGGCCGACCAGCACGCGGCCGGTGAACTCGTCGACGATGATGACCTCACCGTCGCGGACGATGTAGTCCTTGTCCTTGGTGTAGAGCTCTTTGGCCTTGATGGCGTTGTTCAAGTAGCTCACCAGCGGCGAGTTCGCGGCCTCGTACAGGTTGTCGATGCCGAGTTGATCCTCGACGAGTTCGACGCCGGCCTCGTGGACACCGATGGTGCGCTTGCGAATGTCCACCTCGTAGTGGACGTCCTTCTTCAGGAGCGGCGCGATACGTGCGAACTCGCTGTACCACTTGCTGGAGCCGTCGGCCGGACCCGAGATGATCAGCGGTGTGCGGGCCTCGTCGATCAGGATGGAGTCGACCTCGTCCACGATGGCAAACGCATGTCCACGCTGGACCAGATCGTCCAGGGAGTGCGTCATGTTGTCACGCAGGTAGTCGAACCCGAACTCGTTGTTGGTGCCGTACGTGATGTCGGCTGCGTACGCGACGCGGCGCTCGGCCGGCGTCATACCCGAGAGGATCACACTGGTTTCGAGTCCGAGCGAGCGGTGAACACGGCCCATCCACTCGGAGTCGCGCTTGGCCAGGTAGTCGTTCACCGTGACGACGTGAACACCCTCACCCGCGATGGCGTTGAGATAGGCCGGCAACACACAGGTCAGGGTCTTGCCCTCACCGGTCTTCATCTCCGCGACATTGCCGAAGTGGAGTGCCGCGCCACCCATGATCTGCACGTGGAAGTGCTTCTGATCGATGACTCGCCACGACGCTTCGCGCGCGACGGAAAACGCCTCGGGCAGCAGCTCGTCCAGCGTCTCACCAGCGGCGTAACGCTCGCGGAACTCGTCGGTCTTGGCCTTGAGTTGATCGTCTGTCAGGCCTTCTACCTCGGGCGACAGTGATTCGACATGCTCAGCAATGTGCTTGAGGCGCTTGACCATGCGACCTTCACCAACACGGAGCAGCTTCGATAGCGACAGCGACGGCACAGTCTTGTTCGTCCTCAATCTTCGGCAACAAATGGGTGACACACTAAAAATCCGGCCGGGGTCCGAAAACTCCGGCCGGATTCCATGGTAGGCGCTAACTCGAGGTTGCGAGGCAACCCACCTACAGATCGGTCACGTCAGGCGGATCAAGCCGTAGTCGAATGCGTGCCGACGGTAGACGACGGACGGCTTGTCGGACTCCTTGTCATGGAAGAGGAAGAAGTCGTGACCGACCAGTTCCATCTCGTAGAGAGCGTCGTCGATGGTCATCGGCTCGGCTGGGTGGTCCTTGGTGCGGACCACGCGTCCCGGGCCATCGTATTCGTCCGGTTCTTGACCGTTCAGCGAAATATCGGGCGCGGCACCGAGTGAGTCTGCGTCGACGAGCGAGGCGGTTGCCTCGGCGACGGACAGCGGTCGCTTGTCACCGTAATGGACCTTCTTGCGGTCCTTGGTTCGACGGAGGCGGCTCTCGAGTTTGTCGATCACCGATTCGAATGCGGCATAGAAGCTGTCTGCAGCGGCTTCTGCTCGCGCTACCGGTCCTTTGCCACGCGCAGTGATCTCGACTCGCTGGCAGTTCTTGGACTGACGTCGATTGCGTTCGTGCTGAAGTTCCACGTCGAAGTGGAATATGGAGGGGTCGAAGTGTTCCAGTCGCGCCAACTTGTCCGAAACATAAACTCGGAAGTGATCGGGTATCTCGACATTGCGTCCCTTGACGACGATGTCGGACTTCGGAACGGTGGTTTGCGTGGAACGCTCGGTGGTGGCGTCCTCGATGAAAAACGAGGCTTGCGAAGGGGTCGTCACTCGTACCTCCCAATTACGGCCCCGCTCAGTGTTTGAGCGGCGGCAAGTTCTTCAAGTACCGAGAGGGGATCCGCCCGGTATCAGGATTGAAGTACCACCTCCCACCTGTTTTCGGGTGTGCCGCCGACGCTAGTACGTAATCAGCGCGAGTGCCACTGTTAGCCCGAAATTCATTTACACACCGGCAACGACAAGCACGAGAGTTGTCCGGATTCCGATCCGCGCGAGAACCCGAATCGATTCTGCTGCAGTCGCTCCCGTCGTCAGCACGTCGTCGAGGAGTACGACGTCGACGTCACGATCGACCAATCCGGCCCCCGCGCGTGTCACGACGATCTTCTCGGCAACGTTGGTGGCCCGAGCAGCGGCAGACAAGCCGACGGAATCGCGGACGCCTCGCGTCATGGCCAATGCCGAATGCACTTCGACGCGGCGGGGCGGCAAGACCTCACAGGCCGCATGAGCGATGCGGCGGACCGGATCACCGCCGCGCGAACGAGCGGCGCGCGAACGCGACGGGGCCGGGATCAGGACCAAAGGCCGACGCGTCGGATGGTGGAGCTCACCCCACCGCGCCAGATGCGTCAACGCTTCGGCCACAGCGTCTCCCAGGGGCGCCGCGAGGTCGCGTCGGCCGCGCTCCTTAATCTCGATCACGCTGCGCCGTCTAGGTCCACTGTAGGGACCGAGCGCCCACGCCGGCGCGCCGGGATCGACTCGAGGTGTGAGCCGGATCGGATGGTCGCGAAGCATGGTGACGCAGGCCTCGCACCACTGCACACCGATCCGTCCGCATCCCCCACACTCACGCGGCAACACCAGATCGAGCGCTGCTCCACCGACACTGCTCCACGTCCGAAAACCACCGACCCCCATGCCCGTCAGTGTGCGGCAACCCACCGACAGCAACCCACGTGCACCGACAGAGCAACCCCTGCGCACCGACCGGAAACTCAGCCGGGCAGTACCGGAATCGCCTTCTGCCCCGTCAATCCAGGCACCTCACGCCACAACCTGTCGCCCGCGGGATCGTTGTTGTTCAACTGGAATACCGCTCTGGCATCGGCAACGTACTCGGTGGTAGGCGACGCGTCGACGGACACCACCGGCGCCGTGAGATTGCCCCGGGGCAACGAGTCCATCCGAGAGCCGTCGATCGCGACCTGCACAACGGGGACATCGGAGTTGTTGCGTGCGATCACAATGGTGTCGCTGTTGCTCCAGTCGAGCGAGAGCGCCGTACTACCCAACCCTGGAGCCACAGCCCGTGGACTGGTCAACGCGAAGACGCCGCTGGGCAGGCGGACCACGATCGCCAGGTACACCTTGCCGTCGATGATCATCGCCGCTCGAACTCCGTCACGGGACAGGCGCAGCTCGGTGATGTTCGATCCCAGTGGGATCAAAGCGCCCACGTCCACGTTCATGACCGACGTCCGACCCGTGGTGGGCTCGCGAACCGCGCGCACCACGGTGTTGCCGTTCACCGCCGCCCAGATCGTGTTGTTGTCGATTTCCCACGTCGGTCTGGTGATCACCGGGGCGTCGAGGACCGGGGCCGCACCTTCGGTGTACGGACCGAGCGTCAGCGAAAATCGTTTTGCAGGATCAGGATTCGCGGTATCCGCCACTGCGGCGACGGTCTTGCCGTCGCGAGAGAGCGCAACCGACGCAAGATTGCCGGCAGTACCGGCAAATCCGGGCACGGGTGTGACCGCTTGTTCACCGACACTGACCAGTGAACCGTCGCGTAGGGCATGCAACCCGACCGTCGCACCGGTCGTCGCCAACGGATTCGTGGACGCGACGTCGGCCGTTGTCCAGCCCTCCGGATGCGCGCCGTCCAAGGGCGCCCCGTCCACCAGCAAAACGTACGGTCCGGCGATGTCGGCGCCGGCCAATGTCCAGATGATCTGGGCGGCAAACAAAGCGCGAGTTTCGGGGTCCATCGACTGACCGATCCGGAAATCGATGCGGATGCCACCGAGACCGACACCCACCTGACCGGATCGACCGTCGGCCTTCGTGATGGGCCCGATCACCGAGACACCTGCGCCCAGTTCGTTGCGGACAGCCGATGCGAGTGCCTCCTTGGGTCCCTCGATCAACAGGCCGACCAACTGCGAAGTCATCTGGTCCTGGGAACCCGATATCCACCGCAGATCCGGAACCATGGTCTGACCGCTGGGGTCCGGGAAGAACAACGACTTCCGTTGGTACGCACCGAGGAACGCCGCGCGCTCCATGATCACACCCGACGGAAGGTCGTTGATCCGCCACTCGCCGTCGACCAGATTCAGCGTCATCTTGGCTTCGTAGCTGCCGTCTTCGGGAACGTAGATTCCTCCGGCTTCGAGACGCCCGACCTTGTTGACTCGGATCGTGTAGACGGCTTCCTGATCGGTCCGTGACTCGGAGAGCGTGTCGACCTTGTCGACGATGATCGTGCTGGCCGCGTCGTCCCATTTCGCGGACATCTCGGGGGTCAAGTACTGCCGTGCCGCGAGGTGCCGGTTCGCGGGTTCAGTGCTTGCTTTCACGAAGTCCCGCACCAACAAATCGGGCTCACGACCCGAGGCCGGCGGAGCGACGGGAGTTCCCGGCGCCACAGTGGCAAGCGTCCCGATCGCCTGGGGCGACGACGAGGCCGGCAGGCTCGCGCACGCGCCGGTCAGTAGCACCGCGCTCAGGCTCAGCGCCAGCAGACCACGGCGATATCGCTGCATCACGAACGCTCACCCCCTTGCGAGCCGGTTCGTGATTCGGTCTCGTGCGGCGTCGGAATCGACGACGTGACCTCGCCGACCTCTTCGGCGACGATGTCCGCGTTGGAGGGTGTGCGGACGAACTTGGCAGTCGTGGGCTTCAGCGGTAGCGGACTGGACACCAGTTTCTTGCCGTGCACTCGCGGCAACGTCAGACGGAAGCACGCGCCGACGCCCGGCTCACCCCAGGCCTCGAGTTTGCCGTCGTGCAGATTGGCGTCCTCGACGCTGATCGCCAAGCCGAGACCGGTGCCGCCGCTTCGACGGACCCGCGACGGATCGGAACGCCAGAAGCGGTTGAACACAAGTTTCTCCTCGCCGGGACGCAGTCCGACACCACTGTCGCGAACGATGAAGGCCAGAGCGTCGTCGTCGGCTCGCAGGCGCAGCAGGATGGGTTTACCTTCCCCGTGATCGATGGCGTTGGCGAGCAGGTTCCGCAGGACCCGTTCGACTCGGCGCGGATCGACGTCGGCGATCACCGGGTCGTCTGGCATGTCGACTATCAATTCGGTACCGGATTCACGGGCGAGGTGGCGAACGGTGGACACCGCGGCCCGCGCACACATCCGCACGTCGAGTTGCTCGGACGCAAGTTCCGCAACACCGGCGTCGTGCCGGGAAATCTCGAGCAGATCGGCCAGCAGACCCTCGAATCGATCGAGTTCGGCGACAAGCAGTTCCGACGAGCGGCGAAGTATCGGATCGAGGCTCTCGCTACCGTCGTGGATGAGGTCCGCGGCCATCCGCACTGTGGTGAGCGGGGTGCGCAGTTCATGGCTGACATCGGATGTGAAGCGTTTCTGTAGATTGCCGAACTCCTCGAGCTGGGTGATCTGCTTCGAGAGGCTCTCCGCCATTTCGTTGAAAGACATTGCGAGACGAGCCATGTCGTCCTCACCGCGAACCGGCATACGTTCCTTGAGCCGGCCGTCGGCGAAGCGCACGGCGATCCTCGACGCCGATCGGATCGGCAGCACCACCTGCCGCGCGACGAGCAGCGAAATCGCTGCCAGCAGGACCAGCAGGACAGCGCCGCCGATCAACAGGGTGCTGCGGACCAGCGACAGGCTGCGATCCTCACTGGCAAGTGGGAACACGAGATACAGCTCGAGGCCGGAGATCGACGACGCCGTGGGACTGCCGATGATCAAAGCCGGGCCGGAATACCCTTCGGGATCCGAGACCGTGGCGAACTGGTAGGCGATCTGTCCGTTGTGAACGAACTCACGCAAGTTTTCGGGGATCTGGTCGGCCGGCCCGGCAAACACCGGATCGCGGGGCCCGTCCTGCTCGACGATCAGCGCGGGATCGAAAGTGCCCGCAGAACCCGATGCTTGACCCCCCGACTGATTGCGGCTCGTCAAACTCGACGCCGCACTCTCGAGTTGGTCCTTGAGCGCTGCGCTGCCGTCGAGGCCGGCCAACTGATCTTCGACGACGCCTCGGGCGCGATCCATCTCCTCCGTGGCGGCGGTGATCTTCGCTTCGAGCAACCGGTCCGTGATCTGGCTCGTGAGCACAACACCGAGGATCACGATCACAATCAACGACAACGACAGGGTCGAGACGACAACCCGCAATTGCAGCGATCGTCGCCACGTGTGGGCGAGGGTGTTACTCAGTGAGTGGCACCACCGCAGAAAAGGCGTCAGCCACCGATTGAGGCGGCGACGCCAACGGGAAACGCCACCGGTCACGGCGGTCCGGCCTTGTAGCCGACACCCCTCACCGTCAAAACCACTTCGGGATTCTCGGGATCGGTTTCGACCTTGGCGCGCAGACGCTGGACGTGGACGTTGACCAGGCGGGTGTCAGCGGCATGACGGTAACCCCACACCTGTTCGAGGAGCACCTCACGGGTGAACACCTGGCGGGGCTTGCGCGCAAGAGCGACGAGGAGATCGAATTCGAGGGGGGTGAGCGAAATCTGCTCGCCGCCGCGGCTGACCTTGTGCGCCGGCACGTCGATCACGATGTCGGCAATACTCAGCAGTTCCGCCGGTTCTTCCTCGGTGCGGCGCAGCCGAGCGCGAACTCGGGCGACGAGTTCCTTCGGCTTGAACGGCTTCATGATGTAGTCGTCCGCGCCGGACTCGAGTCCGAGGACAACGTCCACGGTGTCGGTCTTCGCGGTCAACATCACGATGGGAACGCCGGAATCCGCACGCAGGACCCGGCATACGTCGATGCCGTTCATACCGGGCAGCATCAGATCGAGCAGGACCAGGTCGGGCCGAGTCTCGCGCACCGCGGCAAGTGCCAGAGTTCCGTCGCCTACCACGTAGGGATCAAAACCCTCACCCCGCAGCACGATCGTGAGCATCTCGGCGAGTGCCGTGTCGTCGTCGACAACCAGAATCCTTGGTTTCATATCCCTATCGTTGCATCTTCGAGTCGTAATTAAGACCGTTACGTGACTGTGCGGCGTGCCGCGTGTTCCCTCTACTGTGCCGGAAACTTCCGAATCGGGTAGCTATCGTGACGCATCACGCCAAATCGGCCAGTTTTCGGGCAAGGTCGGATGGGTCCGTATCGGGACCAATGACCCACCACGGTGACACCCACGCCGCTGCCGCGAGCTGCGAGTACAGCTCACCGGTCCGTATCTGCAAGTCTCCGTCGCGCTCGTAGGCGTCACGCTCGCGCGTCGAATCTTCCACCTCACGACTGCGCGCACGCTCGTTCGCCAATGCGATCGGCACGTCGAGGTACATCTGCAGATCAGGTGCCGGGAGGCCGAGGCGACCGAGCTCCAGATCACGAACCCACGCCACCATCTCGCCGTCGACGCCCTGGTGCATCCGCGCCGCGTTGTACGCCGCATTGGACGCAACGTACCGATCGAGCAGAACAATGTCGTTGGCGCTCAGCAACTCTGCGACTTTCTCCGCCGCTCCCGCGCGGTCGAGCGCAAACAGCACCGCCATCGCGTTCACGGACTGTGCTAGATCTCCGTGCGCCCCTTTGAGAGCTTCGGCAGCAAGATCGGCGTGGATCGATTGTCCGTAGCGGGGGAAATCGAGCGTGGCGACGGTGGTTCCCGAACGTCGAAGCTCGTCCACCACTTTGCCGATCAACGTCCGCTTGCCGGCTCCGTCGAGCCCTTCCAACGCCACGAGTATTCCCACGGCTGACAAGCCTATCCCCCGGTCCGTCGAGCTGGACCGGGGGACGGCTGTGTTACATCAGGACGGCACTGCTCTATCTCAGTAGCGGTAGTGCTCGGGCTTGTACGGGCCCTCGACGTCGACGCCGATGTACTCTGCCTGCTCCTTGGTGAGCTTGGTCAGCGTGCCACCGAGTGCCTCGACGTGGATCTTGGCGACCTTCTCGTCGAGATGCTTCGGGAGACGGTAAACCTCGTTGTCGTACTCCTCCGGCTTGGTCCACAGTTCGATCTGCGCGATGACCTGGTTGGAGAAGCTGTTGCTCATCACGAACGACGGGTGACCCGTCGCGTTGCCGAGGTTGAGCAGACGACCTTCGGACAGCACGATGATCGAGTGACCGTCGGCGAAGGTGAACTCGTCGACCTGCGGCTTGATGTTGATCCGCGTGACATCACCGGACTTCTCGAGTCCGGCCATGTCGATCTCGTTGTCGAAGTGACCGATGTTGCCCAGGATGGCCTGGTGCTTCATGGCCTTCATGTGCTCGAACGTGATGATGTCCTTGTTGCCGGTGGACGTGATCACGATGTCGGCCCAGCCGATGGCCTGCTCGACGGTCTTGACCTCGAAGCCGTCCATCAATGCCTGGAGTGCGTTGATCGGGTCGACCTCGGTGACCGCGACGCGAGCGCCCTGGCCACGAAGCGCCTCGGCGCAGCCCTTGCCGACGTCGCCGTAACCGCAGACGAGTGCAGCCTTGCCGCCGATCAGGACGTCGGTGCCGCGGTTGATGCCGTCGAGCAGCGAGTGGCGGGTGCCGTACTTGTTGTCGAACTTGCTCTTGGTGACCGAGTCGTTGACGTTGATCGCGGGGAACGTGAGTTCACCGGCAGCGGCAACCTGGTACAGGCGCAGAACGCCCGTTGTGGTCTCTTCGGTGACGCCCTGGACGGACTCGGCGATTGCCGACCACTTGCCCTTGTCAGCCTCGAGGGACTGACGCAGCAGGGCCAGGAAGACCTTGTACTCGTCGGAATCCTGATCGTCGTCGGTCGGCGGAACAACGCCGGCCTTCTCGAACTGCGCACCCTTGAGGACGAGCATGGTGGCGTCGCCACCATCGTCGAGAATCATGTTGGCAGGCTCACCCGGCCACGTCAGCATCTGCTCGGCTGCCCACCAGTACTCCTCGAGGGTTTCGCCCTTCCACGCGAAGACCGGAACGCCCTTGGGCTCTTCCGGGGTGCCGTGGGGACCGACGACGATTGCGGCGGCGGCGTGATCCTGGGTGGAGAAGATGTTGCACGAAGCCCAACGAACCTCGGCGCCGAGCGCGGTCAGCGTCTCGATCAGAACTGCAGTCTGAATGGTCATGTGGAGCGAACCGGAAACGCGAGCGCCCTTGAGCGGCAAGACCTCTGCGTATTCACGGCGAAGCGCCATGAGGCCCGGCATCTCGTGCTCGGCCAGTCGGATTTCCTTGCGACCGAATTCCGCGAGCGAAAGATCTGCAACTTTGAAGTCGACACCGTTACGGTTGTCGGCCACGGGCGTTGTTGAAACTGAGGTCGTCATCGTCCCTCTCCTGGTTGACGTGCATACTCCACTCAAGGCTATCCGCTCGACCCACGCAGTAGGACATCACCGTGATTGCGGCGAACCTCACACCGTGCCGCGCGCACCTCGGGCAACATCGATGAACGGCCCGAGCAGGGCACCCAGATCCTCCGCCACCGACGCTCCGGACTCGGGCGGCATCGATATGTAACTCAGGCCAAGCCTCGCAATTGCCCTGGCCAGAATGCCCGCATCAGCGGCCGAGGCCTGAATCCACCCACGCTGAAAACTCTCCGACAACCGAGTTGATGCCCGATCGATGATCACGGCGCTGTCCGTCGTGATCAAACGCAACAAATCGGGCTTCGCCTCCCCCGTCAGGAGCGAATGCACCAACGGGTCGGTCGCGCTGGAGGCAAAGAACGCCCCGAACCCCGAGATAAGGGCGTCGACACTGCGTCCCTCGTTGGCCGCAACGGCATCGTCCACAGCGTCGACAAACCCGTCCGCGAGCCGCAGCGCGTACGCCTGCGCCAGGCCCTGCCGAGAACCGAACTCGTTGTAGAGCGTCTGCCGACTGACACCCGCGTGCTTGGCCAGAACAGTCAGACTCACCTCGGACCAGTCCCGCTCGGTCAGCAACTCCCGCATCGAATCGAGCACCGCACCGCGCAGCAGCAGACGCGACGCCTCTTTTTGCGGCAGGCGGGTGGGCGTCGAGATCATGATGACGACATTACCGCCGCAGCCGCCGACCCACTCAGGCCCGTTCGATCTCCACCATGAAGAAATCACTCTTCGCCGCGCCGCAATCCGGGCAACTCCAGTCGTCCGGAATATCGTCCCAGCGAGTGCCTGGTTCGATTCCGTCGTCGGGCCAGCCTTGCGCCTCGTCGTACTCGAATCCGCACTGCGCGCACTGATACAGCTTGTAGTCGTTCATGATTCACTCCCCTGCCCTTGCCGAAACAGCTTCGAAGTCCAACTTTTCCCGAACACCACAATCCGGACAGCACCAGTCGTCGTGGACTGCGTCCCACGGCGTTCCTGCCGGAAAACCTTCTCGCGGTGCGCCGTTCACTTCGTCGTAGACGTAGTCGCACACGGGGCATTTGTAGGCACTCATGCGCTCGCTCCGTACCGCGCGAGGATCTTCTCGCGCTTGCCCGGCTGGATATTGACCCGAGTAATGTCGCCGTCGTAGTGAGCAATGACCTTGGGATCCATCACTTTTCGCCACAGGGGTGGAACATAGGCCAGCATGATCATGCTGGCGTAGCCACTCGGAAGATTGGGTGCGCCGTCCATACTCCGAAGCGTCTGATAACGACGGGTGGGGTTGGCGTGGTGATCACTGTGCCGCTGCAGGTGATACAGGAAGATGTTGGTGCAAATGTGGTCACTGTTCCAGCTGTGCGCGGGCGCGGCGCGCTCATACCGGCCGCTGGCCAACTTCGTCCGCTTCAGTCCGTAATGCTCGAGGTAGTTGACCGTCTCGAGCAGACAGAACCCGAAGACGGCCTGCAGGACCAGGAACGGCAGAATCGACAGCCCGAACACGGCGGTGAGGACTGCGAACAGCACTACCGACATCAACCACGAATGCAGGACGTCGTTGCGAATTGTCCACGGCTTCTTACCCAATCGATCGAGACGCGCCTTTTCGAGTTCCCACGACGATCGCAGGGATCCCCACACACTGCGCGGCAGGAAAGCCCAGAAGCTCTCACCGAATCGTGAGGACGCGGGATCTTCCGGCGTTGCCACCCGGACGTGATGACCGCGGTTGTGCTCGATGTAGAAGTGACCGTAGAAGGACTGCGCCAGAGTGATCTTGGACAACCACCGCTCGAGATCGTCCTTCTTGTGGCCGAGTTCGTGCGCCGTATTGATTCCGATGCCCGCAACACACCCGACGGTGATCGCCACACCGATCTTCGATACCAATCCGAGTCCGCCGTCGATACCGAGCCACGAGAGGTCCGTAGCCGACCACAAGTAGCAGGCCATGACCAGGCTGACCAGCTGGAACGGAATGTAGATGTACGTGCAGTAGCGGTAGTACTTGTCGTTCTCGAGCCTCTCCATGACCTCGTCAGGCGGGTTCTCGCCGTCCGGCCCGAAGAAGATATCGAGGATCGGCAACAACACGTAAACGAGCAGCGGCCCGATCCACCACCAGAGAGGCGACACGCCGCCCAGACCGATGTTGTTGAACAGGGCCACCATCCCCGCGGCGATGAATATCGCGATCGGGGGAACCAAGCCGAGTAGCCAAAGATCCCGCTTCTTGTCCCGCCACTCCCCCGATATCTGATCGGATTGCGCGCTCATGTGCGTCGACACTGTGTGCCTCCTCCATCCGGAACGACCCACGACTGTGAGTCACTTCACCATGAAGTAGACAATACTGTCCAAGTTGTAAAAAAACTATACAAATCTTTAAATTTGTACACTTAGTCGATTTCGCCGCGCTCGCGCTTTCCGATCAACGAATGCCGACGGCTGTACGCAAAGTAGATGACGACACCGAGCGCCATCCAGACGACGAACCGGATCCACGTCTCCACCGACAGATTGAACATCAGCCACACGCAGGCCAACACCGCCAGAATCGGCACCCAAGGCACGAGAGGAACCCGGAATCCGCGGGGCAGGTCCGGACGCGTCCGGCGCAGTACCACCACTCCGATCGAGACGAGAACAAAAGCGAACAGCGTTCCGATGTTCACCATTTCCTCGAGCGTGCCGATCGGGAAGAAGCCGGCCAGTACGGCAACCACCACGCCGACGAGCACGGTGATCCGAACCGGAGTTCCGTGCTTACCCGTCGGCGCCAGCCGGCGCGGCATTAAACCGTCACGGGCCATCGCAAAAAGCACACGAGTCTGCCCCAGCATCAACACCATCACCACGGTTGTGAGTCCGGCGAGAGCACCGAACGAGATCACGTTCTTTGCCCACGTGATGTCGTGGAACGCGAATGCCGTTGCCAGATTGGACGTGTCACCCTCGAGCACTGTGTAATTCACCATTCCCGTAAGTACCAGCGTCACCGCCACGTACAGCACGGTGACGATGAGAAGTGAACCGAGAATTCCTCGCGGCAATGCCTTCTGCGGTTCCTTCGTTTCCTCCGCAGTGGTGGCAACGACGTCGAATCCGATGAACGCAAAGAACACCAGGCTCGCCGCTGCAAGGAGTCCGTACCATCCGAACGTGCTGCCGCCTGCGCCCGTGACGTAGGAGAACAACGATTGATGGATGCCCTCGCCGGTACTACCGGGCTCCGACGGCGGAATGTACGGCGTGTAGTTGTCCGTGTCGATGTAGAACAGGCCGACGATGATCACGAGGAGCACCACGGCCACCTTGATCGACGTGATCACCAACGACACCCGCGACGACAGTTTGGTTCCGGTCACCAGCAACACTGTGATGACCGCGATGATCAGCACAGCACCCCAGTCGAATGAAACCGGACCCCACTCGACGATCGGACTTCGTGAGCCCATCACCTCACCCAGGTACAGCGACCACCCCTTTGCCACCACGGACGACGCCAACGCGAATTCGAGGATGAGGTCCCAGCCGATGATCCACGCGACGAACTCGCCGAACGTCGCGTACGAGAAGGTGTACGCGCTACCGGCGACGGGAACCGTCGACGCGAATTCGGCGTAACAGAGTGCCGCCAGGCCGCAGGCAACCGCGGCGATGACAAACGCCAGAGACACCGACGGCCCGGCGACATTGCCTGCCGTCCGAGCCGTGAGTGTGAAGATTCCTGCACCGATGACCACCGCAACCCCGAATACGGTGAGATCCCAGGAGTTCAGATCTTTTCGGAGTTTGGTCTCGGGTTCGTCGGTGTCCTTGATGGACTGCTCTATCGACTTGGTTCGGAACAAATTGGAACGACCGGATCCGGCCTCGTCCTTGATCGCCACTGCCGCCTCCTTAGAGATGGCATCAGCCTAAGCCTGTGCGAGAGGCTTTGTTCAGGGTTTGCGAGTCACCAGTTTGTCCAGATCGGGCTCGATGTAGATCACGCGTGCCGCCGGAACAGCAGCACGCACACGCGCTTCCGCCTCGTCGATTGCGGTCGCGACATCCGAGATGGTGGAACCGAGCGGAACGGCAACCTTGGCCGCAACCAGAATCTCCTCGGGACCGAGGTACTGGGTCTTGCAGTGGATGACTCGTTCGATGCGGGTTCCGTCGACCAACGCGGCCAGGATGAGATCGGTTTCGACGCTGGTCGCGCCTTCCCCGATCAGCAGGGATTGCATTTCGATGATCAGCACGATCGCGATGATGCCGAGTAGCACGCCGATGCACAGGGTGCCGATGCCGTCGAACACCGGATTGCCGGTCACCATCGTCAGGCCGACGCCGCCCAGTGCCAGCACCAGTCCGATCAGTGCGCCAGTGTCCTCGAGGAGGACAACCGGTAGTTCAGGACTGCGCGACGTCCGGATGAACGACCACCACGACGCGTTTCCCTTCAGCGGACGTGATTCCTTCATCGCGGTGTAAAAACTGAACCCTTCCAGGCACATGGCGATCACGAGGATGACAACGGCCACAAACGCCGAGTTGAGTTCCTCCGGATGCTGAATCTTGTGAATACCCTCGTAGATCGCGAACAGCGAACCCAAGGTGAAGAGCACCAGAGCAACCACGAACGAGTAGAAGTAGCGATTGCGTCCGTAGCCGAACGGGTGCAGTTGGTCGGCTTCCTTCTCGGCCTTCTTCTGTCCGAGCAGTAGCAGTCCCTGATTGGACGTGTCGGCAACCGAGTGCACTGACTCGGCAAGCATCGACGACGACCCGGTGATCATGAATCCCACGAATTTGGCTACGGCAATTCCGGCATTGGCCCCCAAAGCGGCCAGGATTGCCTTCTTCCCACCTTCTGCCGACACGACTATCGGCCAACCGTGGCGCTGAAAACCTGTGCCGTCGTGCTTCGCGGAGAGATTGTCGCGAGCGGTTCATCGGCGGAAATCCAGGCTGCGCGACCACGATCGAGTTCCAGTTCGCCAGTCCCACAGCGCACCGTGACCGAACCCTCGGTGCAGATCAGGATGCGTGGGTCCCCGGCAGGCACGACGCTGTTCGTCACTTCTGCATTCAATTCGATTCGCGTCAGCCGAAATTCCGGAGCGGGCGTCGGGTAGACGATGTCCGCGCTGCCGGCGTGCGGCGACGGGTCGAGAATCGTGATGTCGGATCCGTTGAAGTCGAGGACCCGAAGCAACTCGGGCACGTCGACGTATTTAGGGGTGAGACCGCCGCGCAGAACATTGTCGGAGTTCGCCATGATCTCGACGGCCAGTCCGTGCAGGTAGGCGTGCAGGTTCCCCGCAGCCAGGAAGATTCCCTGACCTGGTTCGAGGGTGACCCGGTTCAGCAGCAACGCAGCCAGCACTCCGGCGTCACCCGGGTACGATTCGCCGAGTTCGAGCGCGGTACGGATCTCCGCGGCAAATTCGGCGTCGCGCGACGACGCGTAACTGATGCATCCCGCGAGGACGGCCGGCAGCAAAGTTCCGAGCGCGGTCGACGGCAAGGTTATCCACGTTGTGAACAACGCCCGCAAGCCGTCCGAATCCGGTTGTCCTTCAAGGAGACCGATGTACGGCTCCAGTTCGGGCACCGCCAGTGCGCGCAGCATCTTGACAGTCCTCGTCGGTTCGCGGAACCCCGCGAGCGCTTCGAACGTGCTCAGGGCGACGACCAGTTCCGGCTTGTGGCTGCCGTCCTTGTAATTGCGGACGGGTGCGTCCATCGGAACACCGAGGGCGTTTTCCCGGCGGAAGCCCTCTTCTGCCTGACGGGCACTCGGGTGCGCTTGCAGTGACAGTGGTTCCTCCGCTGCCAACAGCTTGAGCAGGAACGGCAAGCGTTCACCGAAGGCCTCGATGTTCTGCTCACCGAGTTGCCGCGCCGGGTCCCGGCCGAGCACATCGAGTAACGACTCGCTGCCGTCGTCGTTGACGACGCGCGCGGGGTCGCCCGGATGCGCGCCTAGCCACAATTCCGCTTCGGGATGTGCGGACGGCACAGGAAGCCCACGAAGTTCGGCAATAGCCGTACGTGACCCCCAGGCGTAGGACCGCAGAGCGCCCTCGAGTTCTTGCACTAGCGCGGCCCACCCGTCAACTGCAGGTATGCGGACGCCATGTCCACCCTCGATGCCAAGACAAACACCTGTTCCACTTCCGATACCCCCGTATTGGCGCTGTCCTCGTCTGCTGCAATCACCAGATCCGCATCGGCCAGCGCATCCATGCGTCGCACAACCTCGCCGCGTCCCGCTTCCATGGCAAAAACGAATGCCCGAACCGGGTCGACCGGCAACGGGCCGTCGAGCTCCGGATCATGGAAGAACGGGTCGTGAAAAACCGAATCACGGGCCCCTGCTGTCGGAGCGAACAGGGCCCGTGCCGCTGCGATCACATCCGACAGTTCACCGGAAGCCGCGGAGCGTCCCGATGCCAGAAGCGACGCGCTTGCATAGTCGGCAAGCGCCGTGGCGACCGCGCCGCTGCCGCACACGACCAGTCGGCGATCACGCATTCTGGTAGCCAAGGATTTGGCGGGATTGTGAAACACCTCGTTGGACAAACCGTCGCTGATGGCTTCGGCGTCGACGGCATCCGCGATCCGATCGAGGGACGACGGTCCCGCTTCGCTCTTCTCCCGGTTGTCGAGCGCCGAGACCACCACGACGAAGACCGCGAGAAAGCGAATCATCGTGTGGCGCGGAGCAGTGAACACACGCGCCGGCAGGGTCATCGTGCGCCCGGCCGCTGCTGCTCGCATCGGTCCCTCTTCGGGAACCGCGACAACAACTTCTGCGCCGCGGCGCACCGCCCCGTCGACGGACTCCACCAGGCGCGGATCCCCCGCGTCGTCTCCCGCAACCACCACGACGTCGAGGGGGCCGACCCACGACGGCGTCCGGTCGAGCAGCACCAGCGGGCACGGCACGGCATTGCCGAGCAAGGCAACCGCGATCCGGGCGGCGTGTCTGGCGCCGGCCGATCCCGCGATCAACACGATGCTTCGTGGCCGCAGCCCGGCCAACCGATCGAGCGAGCCTTCCGCGACCGCCGAAGCCGTCGAACGAATCTGTGCGCCCCCCATGGCTACTGAACGCAGTAACCCCTCGGAATCGGCAGCTGACAATGCGTCACTGTCGTCGAGGTCGAGGAGCGGTGTCGGCGCTGTCATCTCACCGCACCCCCTTCTCCGTAACAACTTCTCTCGCAACCAACATCGACCGCAACACCGCGTGCGCGGATAGTCCCCCAACTATCCCAGGCGGCCGACGCGCCGACAAACCAATCGGGCAGAAAAATGAACTCAGCCTCGAACGATCGCCAGAATCTCGCCGACCAACGCGTCGACATCGGCCTGCGTCGGAGCTTCGACGTTGAGTCGGAGCAACGGTTCGGTGTTGGATGCCCGCAGGTTGAACCACGCATTACCGGACAAGTTGACCGTGACACCGTCGAGGCGGTCGACGGAGTCTGTGCGGTCCGCGAACGCAGCGAGGACCGCAGCCGTTCGATCGGCCGCATCGGCAACTGTCGAGTTGATCTCGCCGGAGGCGCTGTACCGGGTGTACTCGGCCATCAGTTCCGACAGCGGCCGGTCCTGCTCACCAAGTGCGGCCAGCACGTGCAGCGCGGCCAGCATGCCGGAATCGGCACCCCAGAAATCGCGGAAGTAGTAATGAGCGGAATGCTCGCCGCCGAAGACTGCGCCCGTATCGGCCATCTGCTGCTTGATGAACGAATGGCCGACCCGGGTGCGGATCGGAACGCCACCCAGTTCGGTGACCAGTTCCGGCACAGCGTGCGAGGTGATGAGGTTGTAGATGATCGATGCGCCTGGCTCTTTTGCCAACTCGCGCTGGGCAACCAGTGCCGTCACGGCGGACGGGGACACCGGGTCACCCTTTTCGTCGACGACAAAGCAGCGGTCCGCGTCACCGTCGAAGGCAAGACCGACATCTGCGCCCGTCTCACGGACGTAGGCCTGCAGATCGACCAGGTTGGCCGGATCGAGCGGGTTCGCTTCGTGATTGGGGAACGAGCCGTCCAATTCGAAGTACAGCGGCAGCACGTCGAGCGGCATCGGACCGAAGACGGCTGGCGCTGTGTGTCCACCCATCCCGTTACCCGCGTCGACGGCAACCTTCATCGCGCGCATCTCGGACAGGTCGACCAGCCCACGCAAGTAACTCGCGTACTCGTCGAGCACATCCTGACTGCTGACTGCGCCGGCCGGACCGTCGAACTCGGGAACTCCCGAGACGACCTCGCCCGAGATGACAGCGAGGCCGGTGTCCTGACCGACCGGCTTGGCACCCGCCCGGCACAACTTGATGCCGTTGTACTTCGCGGGGTTGTGACTTGCGGTGAACATTGCACCGGGGCAGTTCAACAACCCGGAAGCAAAATAGAGCTCGTCGGTGGACGCCAGTCCGATGTGCACGACGTCGAGTCCCTGCGCGACGACGCCCTCGGCGAACGCGGCCGACAGCGCGGGTGAGGACTCACGCATGTCGTGCCCGATCACCACGGTCGATGCAGCGCCCTCCTCGTCGCGAACCAAGCGGGCAAACGACGCGCCGACATCGCGGACAAAATCTTCGTCGATCTGCTCACCGACCACGCCACGGACGTCGTACGCCTTGATGATTGCAGCAACCGACTCGGCTGTTCGCCCCACTGATTCATTCTCCTTGTGTGCGCATCCCGGCGGATCTTCTCGACCGGGACACTGGAAGTTCGCAAGACGCTGGAAGTTCTGAGCAAGCCTAATGCTTCACGCGTGACTACGGGATGTCAGGCAAAAGCGGCCGGAAATTCAGGCCGACGGATCCGGCAGAACACGCAGGTGACCGCGACGACCGGTGCGAACCGCGGGCGGCGCAACGGAACGGGCGTCATCGCCTGCGGACACGCCGGTGTCCTCACGTCCCTTGGCGCGGTCACCGAAACCTGCCTCACGGACAGCTTCGGCAAGAGCGGTCAAATCGTCTTCGTCCGGGGTGCTGGTCGAGAATCCACCCTCGTACCGGACCATTTCCCAGCCCTTGGGGACCGTGATACGCGACGCATGGTTGTCACACAGATCCCACGAGTGCGGTTCAGCGACGGTCGCGAGAGGACCGACTACCGCAGTGGAATCCGAGTAGACATACGTCAACGTCGCGACGGCGGGGTTCTTGCACCCGGGGCGGCAGCAGCGACGCAGAGATCTCACAGGTACGGAGCCTAGCCCTCCCCGCGGCGGGAACCTACTCGGACACACCGACGGAGCGTCACTGTCGTAATCTCGACGCCATGTCACGCTCCCCCCGCAGACGCTCGGTCACCACCCGTTCGATCGAACGGCACGGCCGCGGCCTGCGCGGACCTTTGTTGCCGCCGGAAGTTCCGGCACGGCGAACCCGAGCGGAGAAATTCGATCTCCTCGTGATGGAGGCGTTTGCTCCGGTTGACCTGGCATGGCACGACCGGCTGAAAAAACTCGACATCGCCGTCGACGAGGTTCCGAAGATTTTTGCCCGTGATCCGGATTCGGTGAACTGGCCACCGGAAGTTGTCGCGGACGGACCTGTCCCACTCTCACGTTTGATTCCCGCCGGCATCGATCGGCACGGCAAGACGACACGTGCGCGAATTGTGTTGTTCCGTAGACCGTTGGAGCAGCGTGCCAAGAATCCGGACGAACTCACAGATCTGGTTCACGACGTGCTGGTACATCAGGTCAGTACGTTTCTCGGTGTCGATCCGTCTGTGATCGATCCGACGTTCCCTGAAGAAGACTAGGCACTTGAAGACGACTAGTACTCGAGACGACTAAGTACTCTGCACGCTAGGGCCGAAAGCCCATATCCCTTAAGCGAATATCTCTGAAAGCCTGTGCACGACCTGCAATTCCCCGTTGCAGGTCAAGACTTTTCGCAGACCGTCCCGTCAGCCCCGACACTGACAGAACCGATTCAGCAGCAGATCAGATGATCCCCCGCTTGAGACGCCGACGCTCGCGCTCCGACAACCCTCCCCAGATTCCGAACCGTTCGTCGTTGGCGAGTGCATAGTCGAGGCACTCGTCACGAACCTCACAGCCGAGGCAAATTCGCTTGGCTTCCCGAGTAGATCCGCCCTTTTCAGGGAAGAACGCCTCAGGATCGGTCTGCGCACAGAGTGCGCGTTCCTGCCATTGATCCTCGATGGTGTCGAACAGTTCCTCGAAGCCGGTCACGAGACTCAGCACAGGCCGAGCAGTCACCGCCTCGATTTCACTGCAGGCACCTTCTGCTGCGCCTGCTTGGGAATCGGTCTGCGGTTCGTAGCTCACTGTCATTGCCAGAGCACTGATCTCGACATTTTCATTGGGCATCGTTCCGCCTCCTCACCTGTAATAGCGCAGAATTTCACTCCGTATTTCAACCCATTTCAACCCCACCCCGTTGACCACTCGAAACTACGTTCGAATGTGGTCCCGCTGCAGGCAAACTCGCCGACATCGGTGGAATGACACATTTGAGATTACACACGTCCAGCGTGTCGCGGTCAAGCTAATGAACAGGAATCCATTAGTATTCCGGCCCGAGTTTTGCATCTGACACACCGCCCAGCGGACACGGCAAGTCGAGCACCGCCTAGGCTTTGTCAAGTGAACGTGACTGTATTGGTTGGCGGCGTCGGCGGAGCTCGTTTCCTCCAAGGAGTGCAACATGCACTCGGCATCTCCGGTGGTGAAACGCTCGAGAAATATCAAGGCCCACACCGGATCACAGCCGTGGTCAACGTCGGCGACGACGTCTGGATGCACGGCCTGCGCATCTGCCCCGACCTCGATACCTGCATGTACACCCTCGGCGGCGGCATCGATACCGAGCGCGGCTGGGGCCACAAGGGCGAGAGTTGGAACGCAAAAGAAGAGCTCGCCGCGTACGGCGCAAAACCGGACTGGTTCGGCCTCGGCGACCGCGATATCGCCACCCATCTGATCCGCAGCCAGATGCTCAGAACGGGCTATCCACTCTCCGCAGTTACCGAAGCGTTGTGCAATCGTTGGAATCCCGGCGTTGACCTTATTCCCGTCAGCGACGACCGCAGCGAGACGCACGTCGTGATCACCGACCCGGAAGACGGCGAGCAGAAAGCGATCCACTTCCAGGAGTGGTGGGTACGTCACCGCGCACACGTCCCGACCCACAGCTTTGCTCACGTCGGTGCCGAACAGGCCAAGCCGGCCCCAGGAGTGCTCGAGGCGATCGAGAACGCGGACATCGTCCTGATCGCTCCGTCCAACCCGGTTGTCAGTGTCGGCGCGATTCTGGCGGTGCCCGGCATTCGTGGCGCACTGCGCACCACCACAGCCAAAGTGATCGGTCTCTCCCCCGTGATCGGCGGAAAACCGTTGCGCGGAATGGCCGACGAGTGCCTCGACGTCATCGGCGTCGAGACGACATCCGAAGCAATCGGTCGCCATTACGGCGCCCGGTCGATCAACGGCATCCTTGACGGCTGGCTGATCGACGAAGGCGACACCGCCGACGTCGACGGTGTGGATGTGCGTGCCGTCCCACTGATCATGTCCTCACCCGCGGCCACCGCCGAGATGGTGGCCACAGCATTCGATATCGCCGGAGTGTCGCTGTGACAACAAACACGACCGATCAGGCTCCCGGCGATCACTCGCCGGGCGCAGCCATCGAAGTGATTCCCGTTCAGGGTCTTCCGGAGTTCCGTCCGGGTGACGATTTGGCTGCTGCCCTCATCGAGGCAACGCCGTGGATCCGCGACGGCGACGTCCTTGTCGTGACGAGCAAAGTGTTCTCGAAGGTCGAAGGCCGCATCGTCTCGTCCCCGACCGACCCGGACGAGCGCGATGCCGCGCGGCGCGTACTCGTCGATCAGGAAGCCGTACGCGTCGTAGCGCGCAAGGGCCGAACCCTCATCACGGAGAACAAACTCGGGATCGTCCAGGCCGCATCCGGCATCGACGGCTCCAACGTCGACGGCGGCGAGTTGGCTTTGCTTCCCGTCGATCCCGACGCGAGTGCCGCCGCGCTGCGCGCTCGGTTCCTCGATGTCGCCGGAAAGTCCGTGGCCGTCGTCGTGACGGACACCATGGGCCGCGCGTGGCGCAACGGGCAGACGGACGCCGCGATCGGCGCCGCCGGAATCCCGGTGTTGCACGGTTACCTCGGAGCGCAGGACAGCCAGGGTAACGATCTGATCGTGACCGAGATCGCCGTTGCCGACGAAATCGCCGCCGCCGGTGATCTGGTCAAGGGCAAACTCGGCGGAGTGCCCGTTGCGGTGGTCCGCGGCTTGCGTTTCCAGGACAACGGTTCCACGGCCCAAGATCTCATCCGTCGCGGCGCCGACGATCTGTTCTGGCTCGGCACGGCCGAAGCCACGGCGATGGGCCGTGGCCAGTCGTTGCTTCTGCGTCGTTCGATTCGCGCTTTCAGCGAGGAACCTGTTGACGCCGACGCGATTCGGTCGTCCATCGCCGAGGCGTTGACCGCGCCGGCGCCGCACCACACCCGGCCCGTTCGCTTTGTTTGGTTGCGCACCAACACTATTCGTAAGCAGCTACTGGAAGCACTACGCGAGAAGTGGCTCACCGATCTGCGGGCCGACGGACGCACCGAGGAATCCGCGCAGGCCCGCGTCGCGCGTGGCAACATCCTGTTCGACGCCCCTGAAGTTGTCATCCCGTTCTGCGTCCCCGACGGCGCGCACAGCTACCCGGACGAGCGCCGCAGCGCTGCGGAGTCCACGATGTTCACCGTGGCCGCGGGAGCGGCAGTGCAGGGCTTGCTGGTCGCGCTCGCCACCCGTGAGATCGGGAGCTGCTGGATCGGTTCGACGATCTTTGCGGCCGACACGGTGCGCGAACATCTGGGCGTGCCCGCCGATTGGCAACCGCTCGGCGCCATCGCTGTCGGTCACCCCCTCGAACCGCTCACTCCCCGTACGGCTCCCACTCCCGGCGACGCATTGGTGGAGATGTAGGTGAGCGCCGAGACTCTGCATGCATCCGCCAAAGATGTTCTGGAACAATGGTCTACGCCGTCAGCGCACGACGAGTCCCTCCGTCACACCATGTTGGCCTTTCTCGACTCCGCACCAGACGGATGCCTTCGTCGTCATGCGCCGGGGCACATCACCGCGTCGTCGCTGGTAGTCGACGAAAGCCTGAAACACGTCCTGCTCACTCTGCATCCGCGCGTCGGAAAGTGGATTCAGCTCGGCGGCCACTGCGAACCGAGCGATGACACTGTGATCGATTCCGCCTTGCGGGAAGCTCGCGAGGAATCGGGAATTCACGATCTGCGGATCGACGCCGCACTTCTTTCGGCGCACACGCACCCCATCACGTGTTCACTCGGCGTCCCCACCCGTCACCTCGACCTGAGGTTTCTTGTTGTGGCACCGGACAACTCACCGATCGTGCGCAGCGAGGAGTCGACGGACCTGAAGTGGTGGCCCGTCGACTCGCTCCCAGCCAATGCCGAACACGAGAGCGTCGACCACATGGTCTCGCTGGCGAGACTGCGTCTTGCGAGCTAAGCCTCAGGACTGAAACGCCGGGGCCCACTCGGGCCGCTTGGCGCGGACTCCGTCACCCGAGGACACACCCTTGACGCGCCGGGCCAGCCACGGCACCAGGAACTCTCGCGTCCATTGACGGTCTTCGCGCCGGGCCTCGAATTTCGACTGCACCGGCACGGGGCCGAGATCAGGCGCGGTGAGGGTGTGGTCCACACCGATGGCGTCGAGTACGTGAGCGGCCATGTTCTGATGCCCGGCAGGTGACATGTGCAGGCGGTCGAAGTCCCACATCCGCAGATCCTGGTATTCGGCGAACCGCCAGAAGTCGACGATGGTCGCGCCGTGTCGGTCGGCGACTTCGCGCACCAATTCGTTGTAGATAGCCATCCGCCCACGGAGTTTGCCGAAGAACGCCGACCACCCGGTGTCGTAGGCGGTGAACATCACTACGCGAGCACCGGATTCGGTGAGCGCGGCAATCGCGGTGTCGTAGCGAGCGACCACGGCATCGAGGTCCAGCTTGGGGCGCATCATGTCGTTGCCGCCGGCGTAGATCGTCACGAGGTCCGGCTTCAGCGCCAGCGCGGGCCCCAGCTGCTCTTCGATGATCGGACCGAGTAGTCGACCACGTATAGCCAGGTTGGCGTATCGGAAATCCGGGTTGCCGATTGCCAACTGCTCCGCGACGCGTTCGGACCAACCTCGTAGTCCGTTGGGGAATCTGTCGTCTGTGTCGCCGACGCCCTCGGTGAACGAATCACCGAGGGCGACGTAGCGGCTCGGAAATGAAGTCATCCGGCCATTATTCCAGTTGCGAAGCTCAACAATCACACATCTGTGCTGAAACGCACGCCACCGTCGGGCAGCGTCACACCGGGCCACACCCGAGCGCCGCGGAGCAATTCGCAGCGAGCGCCGATATCGGCACCGTCCCCGATCACCGCGTCGCGGACGAGTGCGCGGGGTCCCACCCGAACACCGAATCCGAGGATCGATCGCTCGACGACGGCCCCGGCTTCCACCACGGCACCGTCGAACAGGATTGCGCCGTCGAGGCGAGCGCCGGCACCCACTTCTGCGCCGCGTCCGACAACCGTGCCGCCGATCAGCACAGCTCCGGGAGCCACACCGGCGCCGGGATGCACCAGAGACTCGCCGCGCGGGCCCTCGAGTGCGGGTGACGGAGCGATACCACGAACGAGGTCGGCGGAACCACGCACGAAGTCCTCCGGAGTGCCCATGTCACGCCAGTAGGACGTGTCGACGTGACCGAAGACGCGCTTGCCCTCCGCCAGCAGGTTCGGGAACACCTCGCGCTCGACCGACACCGGGCGACCCTCGGGGATCTGCTCGATGATCTCGCGCTTGAAGACGTAGCAGCCGGCGTTGATCTGATCGGTCGGCGGATCCTGGGTCTTCTCCAGGAACGCAGACACCCGACCTTCTTCGTCGGTGGGCACGCAGCCGAAGGCACGCGGATCGCCGACTCGGACGAGGTGCAGCGTGACGTCCGCGTCCGTTTTCGTGTGTGTGTCGAGGATCGCGTTCAGGTCGGTGCCGCCGAGTACGTCACCGTTGAACACCATGATGTTGTCGCCGCGAAGTTTCGGAAGGACGTTGCGGATACCACCACCGGTGCCGAGCGGTTCGTTCTCGAAAACGTAGTCGATCTCGAGACCCATCTTCGATCCGTCACCGAAGTAGTCCTCGAACACCTCTGCCTTGAACGACGTACCGAGCACGACGTGCTTGATGCCCGCAGCTTCGATCCGCGCGAGCAGGTGCGTCAGGAAGGGCAGACCGGCCGTCGGCAACATCGGCTTGGGAGCCGACAGGGTCAGGGGGCGCAGGCGAGTGCCCTTGCCGCCTACCAGGATTACCGCGTCGGTCGGAGTAGGTTCGGTCATCGTTGTTGTCCCCTGGGATTCGAAACTGAAGTGTCATCGGTCGAGTAATCTGTGCGAGCGCGCAGTGCGGATGCGACGGCGATCTTGGAACGAAGCGCCAGGCCGCCGCGAAGCGCCAGCCTCAGCGGGGCCTGCCACCAATGAGGATGGCGATCGGCCTGGAAACGGTAGGCACTGCGGTGGTGTGCCGGCAACATCAGCTCCGGATGACGCCCTGCCGCATGCCCTTTCGCATGAGTGACCTCCGCGGAGGGCACAAACACGTTGAGCCATCCCGCTTTTCCGAGGCGATCACCGAAATCGACATCCTCCATGTACATGAAGTAACGGGAGTCGAACCCGGAGATGGCGTCGAAGGCATCGCGGCGAACGAGCAGGCACGAACCGGACAACCAGCCGACCGCGCGCTCGGTGATCGCCTCGTTCTCCTGACGGTAGCGAGTGGTCCACGGATTCTTCGGCCACACGGTGCCCAGAATTGCGTGTCCCGCACCGGAAGTGATGTCGGGCACCGATCGCGCCGACGGATACACGCTGCCGTCGGGTTCGAGGACTTTGGGCCCCAGCGCACCGGCCCTTGGCCACCGATCTGCCGCAGCAACCAATTTGTCGAGGGAACCGGGGCTCCATTGGACGTCCGGATTGGAAATCACGATGAATTCGATAGCGGGATCGATCTCCGCGACAGCCCGATTTATCGCGCCTCCATACCCGATGTTTCCACCGGTACGGAGCAGGCGAACGTGCTCGTACTTGCTGTCGGCAGCCTCGGGAGTTCCGTCGGTCGACCCATTGTCGGCCATGATGACCTGGGGTTTTTCTGTCGTCGCCTCGGCGAGTGTGCTCAAAAAGTTCTCGAGATGCTCGCCGGGCGAGTACGTCACCGTTACCACGGCCAGCTTGGGACTCACGCCGGTCAGCCTAGCTGCCCGGAGCGCTCCACCTGAACTTTGCTCACGCGATTGAGTCGTGAAGCGCCTCACGCCACGGGCGCAACGGGCTCAGGCCCGCAGCCGCCCACGCGTCACCGGACAACACGGAGTACGCAGGGCGCGGCGCTGGACGCACAAATGCCGCGCTGGTGCACGGTCGCACCCGGTTCGGATCGGCACCGACCTCTTCGAAGACCGCGCGCGCCAGATCGAACCAACTGGCCTGCCCGGCGTTGGTCGCGTGCAGCGTCGAGGTACCCGTAAACGGACGTGACGCCAGTTCCAGCAGACCGGCCGCCAGATCGACGCTGTACGTGGGCGAACCGATCTGATCGTCGACGACGTCGATGAAGTCCCGTTCACTTTCGAGGCGGCGCATCGTGCCGACAAAATCACCGGCCTCACCCGAGTACACCCACGCGGTGCGAACGATCACGGAATCAGCGCCGGATTTGCGCACGGCCTCCTCGCCCGCAAGCTTCGTGCGGCCGTAGACCGTCGACGGCCCGGTGGGCGAATCGACCTCGTACGGGCTGTGAGCGTCACCGGGAAAGACGTAGTCGGTGGATACGTGGATCAATCGGGCACCCGTCCGCGCGCAGGCAGACGCCAGGTTGCTCGGCCCGGTCTCGTTCACTGCGGTGGCCGCTGCCTCGTCCGACTCCGCTGCATCCACTGCCGTGTACGCGGCGCAGTTGATCACCACCGTCTCGGGTGAGAGAACATCGGACGTCAGGGCCTTGTCGACGGCACCACGATCGGTGATGTCCAACTGCGCTGAACCCAGTGCCACAACGCCTCGACCCGCCGAGAGCGCAAGCGATTCGATACGACTTCCAAGCTGTCCGCGCGCCCCTGTGAGCAGGATATTAGTCATACCCGTCAGTTTGGCACGCCGTCGCCAGGTAACCGACCTGACGCGAGTCGACCAGTAACCTGGATGGGTGTCACACCAGCAACCACAACGCCGCGTGCGTCCGCAGCCTGCGCCGAGTCGAGCGAAGACCAGCCCAGGCCGGATCGCCATCGCCGTTGCCTCGGTCCTGGTGTTACTGGTTACCGGCTTTGCGTGGCGCGGGGTGGACTCACTGCGCAATTCCCTGGCCACCGCCAGCGGACTTGGCTTGGGCGGCGGCAAGGACGGCGCCATCGACATCCTCATGGTGGGAACCGACAGCCGAACGGATGCGCACGGAAATCCTCTGAGCCAAAGCGAGTTGGATTCGCTACGCGCCGGTGAAGAAGTTGCGTCCAACACCGACACGATCATCTTGATCCGCGTTCCCAACGACGGCAGTTCCGCCACCGCGATCTCCATTCCCCGCGACGCGTACGTCAACGTCCCCGGCATCGGCATGTCGAAGATCAACGGAGCCTTCGGAGCAACCAAGGAGACCGAGCGTCTGCGTCTGGTCAACAACGGAGCCAGCGAATCGGAGTCGGACCGCAAATCCACTGAAGCGGGCCGTGAAGCACTCATCGAATCCGTCGCGAACCTGACCGGAATCACTGTCGACCACTACGCCGAGGTCGGCCTGCTCGGATTTGTTCTGCTCACCAATGCTGTCGGCGGCGTCGACGTATGCCTCAACGCGGCCGTGAACGAGCCTCTCTCCGGCGCCAATTTTCCGGCCGGCAAACAGACTCTCGACGGATCGAACGCCCTCAGCTTCGTCCGGCAACGTCATGATCTCCCCCGCGGCGACCTCGACCGCATCGTGCGTCAGCAAGTCTTCATGGCCTCCCTCGTCAGCCAGGTTCTCAGCGCAAAAACACTCAGCGATCCCGGCAAACTCAGCTCGTTGACCAACGCCGTGTCACGCTCCGTCGTGATCGACGACGACTGGGACATCATCGAATTCGCGAAGCAACTGCAAAATCTGGCGGGCGGCAAGGTTCAGTTCGAAACCATCCCGGTGCTCGACATCAACGGAATGACCGACTACGGCGAGTCGATCGTCAAGGTCGATCCGAAAGAGGTGAAGAAGTACATCGCGAACCTCGTCGGCGCGGAGGTCGAGGAAGAAGAAACCACCTCGGCGGCGCCCACCGTCGATGCGTCGAAATTCACCGTCGACGTAGCTAACGCCAGCAATATCAGCGGACTCGCGAGCGGAGTCTCCGAGGCAATGAGCGCACTCGGCTACCGGGAAGGCGAAGTCGGAAACAACACCGGCGCAGACGTATCCGAGTCAACGGTCTTTGCGAAGTCCAAGGACGACGACGCAGCCCTTGCCGTCGCCGAAGCGTTGGGCGGCTTGACCGTCAAAGCGGATTCGTCGTTGCCCTCGAACACCGTCCGGGTTGTTCTCGCCTCGGACTACTCCGGTCCGACGTCCGCCGATTCCGTGTCACCAACTGATTCCGGCTCGGCCTCAGCGTCCGGGACACCGGATTCTGCGAGCACAACCGAGACCAGTCCAACCCCTGCTCCCGCCGGACCACCGATCGACGCTGCATCCAGCGGACCGCGCTGTGTGAACTGAGCGGACCCCGCTGTGTGAACTGAGCGGACCCCGCTGTGTGAACTAGTGCTCTGCGTAAACTGAGCGGATGCCTTCCTCTGCCGACAATCTCACCGACGCACTCCTCGGACCGATCCTTGCGGCCGACCCTGCCGGACCACGGGTCACGTACTACGACGACGCGAGCGGCGAGCGTATCGAGTTGTCGGCAAGCACCCTGATGAATTGGGCTGCCAAGACCGCAAACATGGTGCGCGACGAGTTTGCTCTCGAGCCCGGAGCACAGGTGGTGGTGCTGCTACCGGCCCACTGGCAGAGCGTTGCCGTCCTACTCGGTGTGTGGTGGGCCGGGTGTGAGGTTGTCCTCTCCCCCGAGTCCGATGCCGAACTGGCTTTCGTGACGGCGGATCGACTCGATGACGTCGCCGATGTCCCCGAGGTCGCGGCACTGTCCCTCGATGCGTTCGGCAAGGGCCTGAGCGACCTGCCGATCGGGGTTGCCGACTACGCGACGTCCATCCGAGTGCATGGCGATCAGTTCCGCGCCGCCGGCGCCGGAGCTGCCCTGGAAGGCCGATCGGTTGCGGAAACCGTGCGCGCGGCAACGGAATCCGCCGCCGCCCGCGAACTCGCGTCTTCGGATCGTGTGATGTCCAGCGCGTCGTGGGATTCGGCGCAAGAACTGATCGACGGACTGCTGTCTGTGCTGGCCGCCGGCGCGTCGCTCGTGCAGGTAGCCCACCCGGACGCGGATGCTACCGCGCGCCGAGTGGGCACCGAAAAGGTTACGAAGCAGATCTGATCGCACTTGACCAGGAGTCTCAACTCGACAGTGCTGTGACGGGTGAGACCATCCCGGCCCGCCGAGCAGGCAGGAGTGAGGCGACCACTCCTGCAACGCCACCGATCAAGGTGATGGCCACCAACTGCGCCCAGGGCACGGCGCCGAGCGACACGTCGCCAAGTCCGAAAACAGACGCCGTTCCCGCGACTCCGAACACCAGGCCGAAGACAACACCGATCACCGACGCGACTCCTGCGACCAACAGCGCTTCCCAGATCAGCATCGCTCGAATTCCCTTCCTGGTCAGTCCGAGTGCACGCAGCAGTCCGGATTCGCGGCGCCGCTCGAGAACGGAGAGCGCCAGGGTGTTCCCGACGCCGATCAGCGCGATCAGGATGGCAACCGATAGTAGGCCCGCGACCACCATGAGCATGGTGTCGAGGATCGAATCGATCGCCGAACGCATCTCGGTCATCCCTTGAACGTCGCTACCCGGCGCGATCTGCCGCGCGAGTTCGGTGATGCGGTCGGTGACGGCGAGCGCCTCTTCGTCGGTGGAGGTGCCCAGTCTGACCCAGTAACCGTCGATGGTCGGGGTGGACGCCGCCGCTAGGTCTGCTCGATCCACCAGTGCGGGTTGCCCTTTCACGCCCTCGATCACACTCACGGTGAATGGTCCACGGTCTCCGCGCACAGTGACGGTGTCGCCGGCAGCGAGTCCGTAGTCGGTCAACTCGGCCGGCGAAAGCACGAGTTGACCTGGCGCCGGAACTGAAATATCGGTACGCAGAACGTCTTTCACCTGCGCCGCGTCCACCCCGTACCCCTGCAGAGGCCCGTGCCCGTCGAGCATCAGATCTGCATTCACCAGGCCGCTGACGCCGTGGACTCCCGCTATCGCGCGGATGTCGGTGCCCAGAGCCTCCGGCAACGGCGCGGACCCGGAACTGTTCACCATGACATCGACCGGAAACTGGTTGTCCATCGCCACCGGCGCCGCGTCTTTCACCGTGGCGATACCCACCGCCATGGTGCTCGTCAATGCCACTCCGATCAGCAAAGCCAGTGCTGTCGCAGAGGTTCGACGCGGATTCCGGCCGGCGTTGCCCGCTGCGAGTTCGCCCACCGAGCCGATCATCCGCCCGAGGACGCCGCCGGCCGCTGTGATCAACGCAGGCACGATCCGACCTGCCAGGGCCGCGATGCCGACAAACGAGAGCAAGCCGCCGACTGTTGCCACCATCACTTGCTGTCCGATCACACCCAGCACTGTCGCCGCGATGCCGCTGAGTAGCGCCACGATGCCGAAGGCAACCCGAATCACCGAAGCTGCCACGTGTTCGGGCTTCGACTCCATCGGTACCAGCGCCGCCAAGGGCGACAACCGGGTTGCCGCACGGCCGGGCGCCGACGCCGCAACCATCGTCATCACAATTCCGACCACCAGTCCGACCAACAGAGTCACCGGTGTGACGGTCAGAGTCGACAGCGGCACCGGTACGTCCGCGGCAGTGGCCACCGCACCGATCGTGGCCGCCAATCCGATGCCCAGTCCCACTCCGAGTATCGATGCGATCACTCCAACTGCGGCTGCCTCGGTCCGAATGCTGCGACGAACCTGCGTAGCGGTCGCGCCCACACACCGCAGCAACGCGAGTTCCTGCGTTCGGGCAGCCAGCAGGACCGCAAACGTGTTTGCAATGACCAGTGCCGCAACGACTACCGCAACCGCGCCGAAGGCCAGCAGGACAGTGCTGAGAATGTCCGTGCCGCCAAGGTACTGGGCCGCGGCGGCGTCAGTGGCGGATTCCGCGCTGACAACGGTCGACCCTGCCGGCAGCGCGTGCGCCACCCGCTCCACAAGTTGGTCAGGCGTCACCGAACCGTCGCCGACGATGCGGAACTCGCGGGTGGCGGAGTCCCCCGCCCACGTCGCCGCCTGCTCCGGTGTGGCAAACACCTTGGTGCCGCCGAGTCGTTGCGCCGACCCACTCAGATCGACAAACCCGACAACTCGGGCACTCGGATCTGCTGCGCCATCCCCCGAATTCGCCGCAGTCACGATGATGTCCACGCCGAGGGGAATTCCCGAATCAGCGCTCACGAGAACCTGCCCCAGCGAGGTAGGCCACTCTCCTTGACTGAGACTCTGCCAACGCAGCTGCGGACTGTCGGACACCGACAGCACGTCACCGTAGGACACGCCCTGCTCCGCGGAATCGACCCGGACGTATCCCGCGACGTCCTCGGCCACTGCCGACACACCCGGCACGCCGCGCACCATCTCGAGGTTCACGTCCGGACCCGACGCGACCGCATCCGTCGTATTATATTGCACAGCAAGCGATGTCCGCACACTCGCGGTCACCGTCGAACTCAACGTCAACGTCGCGACGATGTACCCGACGGCGATCACCACGGCAAGAATCGACGCGACGTATCGGCCCGCATGTGCCCGGGCCTGAGCAAAAGCCAGTGCCCTCATCGGTAGACACCGATCGGTTGCGGGGCGTTGCGCGAACCGGCGTTGCTCGAACCGGCGTTGCTCGAACCGGCGTTGCTCGAACCGGCGTTGCTCGAACCAATGGGGGCGAGATCGTCTGCCCCGAGTCCGCGCATCGCGGCCATCACCGAATCAACGGTGGGGCCGGAGATCTCCCCGGCCGTACGACCGTCCGCAATCAGCACCACGCGGTCGGCATACGACGCCGCAACCGGATCATGGGTCACCATGACCACGGTCTGACCGCTCTCCCGGACAGCGGTGCGGAGCAAACCGAGAACCTCTGTGCCGGAGCGTGAATCCAGATTACCGGTGGGCTCGTCGGCAAAGATGACGTCCGGTTGTGGCAACAGTGCCCGCGCCACCGCAACGCGCTGCTGCTGCCCGCCTGACAGCTCGTGCGGAAGGTGGTCGAGTCGCTGGGACAGGCCGAGGGTTGTGACCACCTGGTCCATCCATGCCGGTTCGGGTTCACTGCCGGCCAACTTCATCGGAAGCACCATATTTGCGCGGGCCGTCAGCACTGGCAGCAAGTTGAATGCCTGAAATACGAAACCGATTCGCTCGCGGCGTAATTCGGTGAGTTCGGTGTCGCCGAGCTTGGTGATCTCGGTGTCTCCGAGGTAGACCTGCCCACCTGTCACCGTGTCGAGGCCTGCCAGGCAATGCATGAGCGTCGATTTGCCGGAGCCGGACGGACCCATGATCGCCGTGAACATTCCGCGGCCGAAATCCACGTCGATGCCGCCCAATGCGTGGACGGCGGTGTCGCCGCTGCCGTAGACCTTGGTGACACCGCGCGCCGTGATTGCAGGCGCGCTGTTCCTATGCTGATTCATGTCTACGACGCTATGGGAGCGTCGGGGGCGGGCGCGTCGGAGCGCGGACCGATTTCGAGTTCGCCGGCGTCCTCCCACAGGAGGACACCGGATCAGTCTTCAGCAGTACGACGTCCTGCAGTTCCAAGCTTACGAATCAGCACTCAACAGGTCAGCGCGGCGCACCAGTCCGATCTGGAACGCAAAGACAACTGCCTGCACCCGATCGCGGGATCGAGTTTTCGAAAGAACCCGTCCCACATGAGTTTTCACGGTGGTTTCCGAGACGTGGAACTTGGCCGCAATTTCCGAGTTCGACAGCCCGTAAGCCATGGCCTCGAGAACTTCGATCTCCCGCGGAGTGAGATCGCCGGGCAACGCCGCCTCAGGCGCGGAACCTTCGAGGAGTGGTCCGACATGCTGAAGCAGACGCCGCGTTGCCCGCGCCTCGATGACGGCGTCGCCGCGGTGCACCGTGCGAATGGCGTCGAGCAACTGCTCCGGCGGCACGTCCTTGAGCAGGAATCCACTGGCACCGGCCCTGATGGCCGACATCACGTACTCGTCGTTGTCGAACGTGGTGAGTACGACAACCTTTGGGGCATCCGCCGTGGTCAGCAGCCGCCGCGTTGCTTCGATCCCGTCCATATTCGGCATCTGGACGTCCATGAGCACAACATCCACCCGACGAGTTGCCAGCTGGTTCAGGCCCTGCTGCCCGTCGGACGCCTCGACTACCACTTCGAGGTCGGGTTGTGAGTCGATCACCATCCGGAAACCCGCTCGAACCAATTGCTGATCGTCGACAAGAGCCACTGCAATCGGAGTCACCGGGTTGTCCATGGATGACACCCTAGGTCCTCTCGTACGGCAGCACTGCATGCACGGCGTATCCGCCGCCTGCCTGGGGGCCGGCGGTAATCGTCCCGCCGTGCAACCGCGCGCGTTCCGACATCCCGATCAGGCCCTGTCCGCCGGGTGAGGATTCGACAAGTGCAGCACTACCGCCGCGTCCGTCGTCGGCGATCCGAAGTACGAGTTCGGTATCGGTCCAGGTGATCTCGACGCGCGCGTGGGCACCGGGTCCGGCGTGCTTGAGTACGTTCGTCAGCGATTCCTGCACGATCCGATACGCGGTCAGACCGGCACCGGCCGACAACTCGCGTGGTTCTCCCGTCACGGACGCGTTGACATCGAGTCCACTGCGGCGCAGGTCCCCGAGCAGAGCGTCGATATCACCGGCGCCGGGAATCACCGCAAAATCTCGCGGGCGATCTTCGCGGAGCACCGAGAGAAGCGCACGCATGTCGGTCAAAGCCGCCCGCCCCGTCGACGCGATGGTTTCCAACGCCTGAACCGCTGCCTGCGGATCCTTGGCTGCGCTGTATCGACCGCCGTCCGCCTGGGCAATCACCACGGTGAGCGAGTGGGCAACGATGTCGTGCATCTCGCGAGCGATCCGCGAACGCTCACTGATGGTGGCGATCTCGGCTTCCTGCGCTCGCTCGAGTTCGAGCAGTCGCGCGCGTTCGGTCAGACCTTCGAGTTGTTTGGTTCGCACCCGCCGCAGGTCACCGAATGCCCAGACCGCAAGCATGAAAATCATGAGGCCCACCGATTGAAACACTTGCGCGGAGAACGAAATACCGTCGTAGCCGAAGTATCGGAACTCCGCCGCGATCGACCCGAGCAAGGCGATCCCCAGTCCGGTGAAACTGCTCCACCGCGCGCCGTATGCGGCGAGGGCATACAGCGAGATGGGAACGGCTATCGCGGAGCCGAGCAGAGTGTTGCCGATTACCAGCACGTGCAGTACCGCGAAGCCGGCAATCAGCATGCCGGACAACTCAGGGCGGGACCGTCGCCACGCCAACGGGACACTCATGCCGAGCGAGACGATCACAGCCCAGACTCCGGCTGTGGCGGCGGTGACCAGGCTCATCAAGGCGACCGCGCAAGCCAGGGTGATGTCGATGCCGCGCGCGTGTTCCGTAGTCCAGCGCACAAATCGTTCACTAGTCGGAAAACGGGCCATGCCGCCCACAGTAGCGCTACTCAGACGCGATACCCGCCGTCTGCCAGCCCGGCTTCGATCTCGAACTTGTTTCGCACGCCCGGGTGGCGCAGTTCCTCGCGCAGGTACTTCGGTCCGAATGCCAGTCCGTGCCTGGCCCATTGGTCAGCGTGAATCGCCTCGTGACGCAGTACTGCCCGAGTAATATTCCGGCGGGTCAGATACACACCACCGAGAGTTGTTCCGCCGCGGGCAAATCCGCGCCGCATCCCGGAGGCGACGAAGATTCCGAACTCGTCGTCGAAGGTGATGCGCGCACCCAGCGCTCGGGCGTAGAGCAGCGCCACCCGCGTAACGAGTGCGGCCTGCGCGCTGCCCCGACTGGCTCGGATCAGGGGCAGGGGCAGGCCGCATCGTTCACGCATGAAAAATCCCAGCCGATCAGCTTCTCAGCCGAGCAGCTTTTCGCGCAGCGCCTTGTCCTTCTCGAGCACCATGGTCTCGAGGCTTTCCTGGAATGCCACCATGGCTGCCTGCAGCGCGGGGTCCGAAGCACCGAGGATTCGCGCGGCGAGCAGACCGGCATTGCGGGCTCCACCGATCGACACCGTGGCGACCGGAACACCGGCAGGCATCTGGACGATGGACAGCAGCGAGTCCATACCGTCGAGGTACTTCAGCGGAACCGGTACACCGATGACCGGCAACGGCGTTGCCGAGGCGACCATCCCGGGCAGGTGCGCTGCGCCGCCCGCGCCGGCGATGATGACCTTGATGCCACGGCCGGCAGCGTCCTTCGCGTAGTCGAGCATGCGCTGCGGTGTGCGGTGCGCCGAGACCACGCCGACCTCGAAGCGAATCCCGAACTCTGCGAGCGCTTCGGCTGCGGCTTCCATCGTCGGCCAATCGGAGTCGCTGCCCATGATCAGGCCGACCTGTGCGCTCATGCTCTCACTCACCGTGTACATCCCATCCGTCGGTCCATACTGCATACGAAAGCCAGTGCGCTGCCCGCTCAGCTCGTTCACGAACTGCGGCAACGTAATTCGGGTCGTCGATCGAGCCTGCCCCGCCCACGATGTTGACGTGGCCGATCTTGCGGTCCTTGCGCTCGCCCTTGCCGTACAGGTGAATCTTGGCGTCGGGCATCCGGGCGAAGAGGTGGTGGACACGCTCGTCCATGCTCATCTCGGGAGCTTCGGGAGCACCGAGAACATTGGCCATCACCGTGACCGGAGCAATCGGCGACGTATCGCCGAGCGGGTAGTCGAGAACGGCGCGCAAGTGCTGCTCGAACTGCGACGTCCGGGCACCGTCCATGGTCCAGTGACCCGAGTTGTGCGGGCGCATCGCCAATTCGTTGACTACGAGACGGCCGTCGGTCGTCTCGAACAGTTCCATGGCCATCGCACCGACAACCCCGAGCTCCGACGCGATGCGCAGCGCAAGCTGTTCCGCTTCTGCGGCCACGGCACCGGGCAGATCTGGAGCCGGCGCGATGACAACGGCGCACTGGCCGTTGCGCTGCACGGTCTCCACGACGGGCCACGACGCCCCCTGACCGAACGGTGACCGCGCCACCATCGCCGACAGTTCGCGGCGCATCGAGACCATTTCCTCGACGATCAGCGGAACACCCTTGTCCAACTGCTCGGTGACGATCGCCTCGGCTTCGTCGGAGTCGTCGGTGATCCACACACCGCGGCCGTCGTATCCGCCGCGTGTTGCCTTGATGACAACCGGCCAGCCGTGCTCGGCGCCGAAACGTACGACGTCCTCGGCCCACGTGACCTCGGCGTACGCGGGCACCGGTGCGCCCAGTTCGGCCAATTTACGACGCATCAGCAGTTTGTCCTGAGCGAAGATCAGTGCCTGCGGCGGCGGCTGCACGTTGACACCCTCGGCGACCAGCACCTCGAGATGTTCGGTCGGAACCTGCTCGTGATCGAACGTGAGCGCAGTGGATCCAACAGCGGCGCGGCGCAGCGCGTCCAAGTCGTCGTGGCTGCCGAGAACAACATCGGGGCTGACCTGCGCGGCCGGCTCGCCGGCCGTCCCGGACAGCACCCGGAGCGTCTGGCCGAGGGCAACGGCTGCCTGGTGCGTCATGCGCGCGAGCTGTCCACCACCGATCATGGTGACGACAGGCATGGCCTTGTTCGCCGGTCGCGCGGTGGTCGGGCGGGGGGAAGACTGAACTGCGTCGTTATTGCCGGTCACGGCTCTCTATGTTGTCATGCGCCGGATGTCGACACGCGCTGGGGCGGGGGCTTCCGCTGACAGACCCTGTCTGTGATTCTGCTGATGATTTCCGAACAAAACCATGACGGCGTGGTTTTCTTTCGTAAACTCATCTGTTGTGTCATTTGTCGACGGGGTAATCGCCCGCATACCCCAGCCGTTTCGAGACATTGCCCTGCGCCACAGCGAGCTGATCAAGTTCGCAATCGTCGGCGGAACCACCTTCCTGATCGACTCGGGCATCTTCTACACACTCAAGCTCTCAATCCTCGAATCCAAGCCGATCACGGCCAAGATCATCGCCGGCGTCATAGCGGTGATCGCGTCGTACATCCTCAACCGTGAGTGGTCGTTCAAGAATCGAGGCGGACGCGAACCTGCCCACGAGGCAGCGCTGTTCTTCTTCATCAGCGCGATCGGCGTGGTGATCAGCTTCATTCCGTTGTACATCTCCAGTTACGTCTTCAACCTGCGCGTTCCCGAAGTCAGCTTGACGACGGAGAATATCGCCGACTTCATCAGCGCCTATGTCATCGGCAATCTCCTGCAGATGGTGTTCCGCTTCTGGTCGTTCCGTAAATTCGTGTTCCCGGAAGAGAACGCCGAGATTGTCAGCGATGACCGCACCGAAGAAGAACTCGACCAAGCCTGAGAGACTCAGCGAGGTCCACGCTTCGCGTCAGCGGGGTTCACGCAGCGTGCCGACGTCCACCGGCTTTTCGGACGCCACCGGCAGGAACACCGCAAACAGTGCCGGCGTTCGACGTTGTAGCTCGAGCCGACCGCCGTCCGCTTCGATCAACGCCCGCGCGAGCGCCAATCCGACGCCGGTCGACCCTGCCCCGGAGAAGCCTCGATCGAAAATGTGCGGAGCGAGGTTGTTGTCCACCCCGCCGCCTTCGTCGGTCACCTCGATACAGACCATCGCTTCGCGCCTGGGAGCTCCGTCGATCAATCGAACGGATACCGTGCAGGTTCCATCGCCGTGGGCAAAAGCATTGTCGACCAGAACGGATACGGCTTCGCGCAGGCGAGAGCCCGTTGTCGACGCTGTCACGCCGCGGTCACCGGTCAACCGGAGCGCTCGTCCGGCATCCTCGAACTGCGGCCGCCAATCCCCGCAGACGCCTTCGAGTTCGCTGACCACCGAGACTGTTGTGGCTGCGGAACCGCTGCTGCGCGAGGACCGCACCAACTCGTCGATTCCCTCCGTCAGCCGATCCACCTGGGCCATGGCTTCTTCAGCTTCGTGAACGACATCAGGGTCGCTGTGCACCGACAACTCGTCCAGCCGCAGCCGCACTGCGGTGAGTCGGCTACGCAGTTGGTGCGAGACGTCCGCGACCAGCGCTCGCTCTCGCTGCAGTCGGCCGGCAATCTCGACAGTCGCTGCATCGAGGACATCGGACACGCGGTCGAGTTCGGGAATGTCGTGACGTCGTGGGTCCGGTCGGAAATCACCTTCGGCCAACCTCGCCGCCCGTTCGGCGACGTCCTGCAGGGGGCCGGCCAGGCGACGTGCCGTGACCACCGCGACGACGGCTCCGGTGGTGACCGCAAGAAGGACCAAAACCCCCACCGCCCCCACTGCCTGCTTCTGCTGCGTCCGCAATCTCTCCGACGGCACTTCGAGGCGCAGTGACCCGGACGATCCCATCGCCAACGACTCGACCAGCGGATTTTTCACTACCGCCTCGCCGATGTCGACGCGAGCGGCCCCGTCCGAGGTTGTCGGATACACGACCACCAATCGAGCGTCGTTGGGGGTGAGCAATCGGAGTGCGTCGGTGTTGAGGATTCCGTCGACAACGCCGTTGGAGCCTTCCTGGGCGATCACCTCGGTGGCCATGCGATCGAGCCGTACCCGTAAATCGTTGCGGCTCACGTCTTCGACCCACAACCAAGCCGTGTAGATGAGCGGAACACCGAGCAACAACGCGGTGAGGATGACGACCCCGAGAATCGACTGAAGAATGCGCCGACGCATCGAGCGAACTAGTCCGTGTTGATGCGGAAGCCGACGCCGCGCACAGTGGCAATTCGACGTTCGACAGCAGGACCCTCGTCGCCGATCTTCCGGCGCAGCCAGGACATGTGCATGTCCAAGGTCTTCGAGCCGCGTAGCTCGACGTCGCCCCAGACCTCACGCAGGATCGCGTCGCGGGAGACGACTTCGCCCGCGTGTTCGAGGAGCACCCGCAGAAGTTCGTATTCCTTGTTCGCCAAGGCGATCTCGGAGCCGTTGACCAGGACACGCCGCGCCGCCGGCTCGAGCCGGATACCGCCGACCTCGACGATGCTGTCCTCACGACTGCCGTGTCGACGTAGGAGCGCGCGCACCCGGGCCATGAGTTCGGCCAACCGGAAGGGCTTGCCCACGTAATCGTCGGCGCCGGCGTCGAGACCGACGACAAAATCGACCTCGTCGGTACGGGCGGTCAGCATCAGCACGGCCAACGTCGTCCGATGAGCGCGAATCTGTCGGCACACCTCGAGCCCGTCCATACCGGGCAGCCCCAAATCGAGGATCAGCAGATCGAAGTCACCTTCGAGCGCCTGCTGCAATGCGGCAGGACCGGTCTGTTCCACTGTGACCGTGTACCCCTCCCGCCCCAATGCTCGGGCAAGTGGTGCGGCAATGGCCTCGTCGTCTTCGGCTAGCAATACGGCAGTCACAGGGACAGCGTACGGACAGCGAGCCTTTGCGCGGTGATTACCAAGCGTTTCCGTCATCTTCGCCCTGATCCTCGGGGCGGTTTCGCTCGTGCTGTTGCTGCGTGGAATCGAAAACCTGGTGATAGAGCAGCGAGTGCACGTGCTCCACGTCCGGGATGTCGTCGAATTCGAGCGGATCGTCACTGGCCGACGCGATCACGAGCGTGCCGGTCTTGAGAAGCCGGTCGACGGGGCCGTGCCGGAACTGGACGTTGCTGATCCGGCCCATCGGGATGTCGATTCCGGTGTGGGTCAACACACCTTGCCGAATCAGGACCCGTCGATCGGTGACGATGAAATGCGTGAACTTCCAGACCGTGAACGGCGCCACCGATCGCCAGGCGACAACGCCGAGCCAGACGACGCCGATCACGATCGACAGCACGGTGCGCGCTGTCCCGTCGACCTGATTCTGTGTCACGCCGAGTAAGAACCCTGCCACGGCCGTCGCCAGGACAAACGTGAGCGCTGGAATCACCAGCATCTTCCAGTGTGGATGCCGATGCAGGATCAGTTCCTCGTCCTGGGCGAGCGCATCTTCCGGATATCCCATGACGGGAAGTGTGCCATCTACCCCGGACAGGTTAAGGCTGGGCGAGCTTGCGCAGCCCTGATCTGATCAGTTCTGGGCGAGCTTGCGCAACACGAACGGCGTGATGACGATGACGATGCCGTACAGCACCATCCAGACACCGACGACGATGCGGAAGACCTCGAGAGACAACTCGGGCTGCAGCAGCACAACCGCGCCGGCCACGATGCTGATGACACCGAGCACGATCGACAGGCCACGATCCGCCGTGCCACCGGACGCCGCGGCGATGATGTCGAGTACACCGCGGAACACCCACCAGGCACCGATCACCAAGGCGATCAGCACAACGGTCTGCAGCGGACTACGCAGGACGAGGAATCCGAGCAGCACTGCCAGCGCGCCCGAGATCGCGACGAGCGTGCGAGTGCCGCCGCTCGCGGTGACGTCGGCGAAGGAACGGATGATCTGCACGATGCCGAACGCGAACAGCTGGATGGCGATCACTACCGCGACGACAAACAGTGTGGCGTTTGGCCACACGAGAACTGCGATACCGAGGCCGAGCGTCAGGAGGCCGAGCAGCACAGTCATGCCGGTCAGCACGCGCCGGGCGCTTTCTGCCATTTCTGATTCGGTCGGAAGCACGATCGGTGTGGTCATGACCGAAAAATAGCACCCGATCGACCAAAAACGGACACGACTCGCTGTTTTTCTAGTCCGTGATCGGCGCCGCCCGCAAATGCGTGATGTCACCTGCGGCAACGGCAAATGTCTCGCCGCCACTTCCCTCGATCTCGATGACTACGCGACCGGATGTGTCGATGTCCGTCGCTGTGCCGAAAACTTCCTTGTCTCCGGGCAGGACCGCACGCACCCGCTTGCCGAGAGTTCCGCAGCGCTCGCGGTATTCGGCTGCCAGTACCGCGGTGTCCCACCCCGAGTTCTCCCAGTCACGGAACTGTCGCGCCAGTTCCCGGGCCAGCGCCCGCACCAACGTGTCCCGGTCGACGGTTTCCGCGTTTTCGAGAAGGAGCGACGTGGCCGTCGGCACCGGCAGTTCCTCGGCGCCCAGACTGACGTTCAATCCGATTCCGACGACCACCGCGGGTTCCGGGGTGGTCCGCGCGACCTCGGCGAGAATGCCGGCCACTTTCTTGTCTCCGATCAGAACGTCGTTGGGCCACTTCAGTTCTGCGGGCACCTCGGCCACCGTGCGCAATGCGTCGACGACGGCGATACCGGTGAGCAGCGGCAGCCACCCCATGTCGGCGAGGTTCAGTCCGGGCATCCCCAGCAGAACCGACATCGATATCTGGGCCTGCGCGGGGCTGACCCACGTGCGCGCGTGTCGCCCGCGCGCGCTTTCCTGATGTTCTGCGAGCAGCACATGACGATCAGCGCCCGGATCCGACGCGCGTGCCAAGAGGTCCGCGTTGGTCGACCCGGTGCGCTCGACGACGTCGAGCCGGTTCCAGAACGCTCGTGCATCGCTGTTGCCGTCGCTGCGCACGAGTGCGCGTCGCAACGCCGCTTGATCGAGGGGTGGTCGGTTCAGATCAGTCCACATAGTCCCAGCCTAAAGCGACGTGCAAAATGTACTGGTCAGTAGCTTAGGCGGGCGAAACCGCAACAAACGGACCTGCCTTCGAACCGGCCCGAGCAGCCTCGTTAAGCTCACGACTCATGACCACTGTCCAAGAGCCCAACGCGCCGGAGGCGGCGACCGCACCCGATATCCATACGACCGCGGGAAAGCTCGCGGATCTGCGGATCCGGCAAGCGCAGGCGCAAGCCCCGAGTGGCGAAGCCGCCATCGACAAAGTTCACGCCAAAGGCAAGCTGACCGCCCGTGAGCGCATCACCGCCCTCCTCGACGAGGGTTCGTTCGTCGAACTCGACGCCCTCGCCCGTCACCGCTCGGTGAACTTCGGCCTGGCCGAGAACCGTCCCGTCGGCGACGGCGTCGTCACCGGTTACGGCACCATCGACGGCCGCGACGTCTGTGTCTTCAGCCAGGACGCCACCGTCTTCGGTGGATCGCTCGGCGAAATCTACGGTGAGAAGATCGTCAAGGTCATGGACCTCGCGATCCGCACCGGCCGCCCGCTGGTCGGCATCAACGAAGGCGCCGGAGCCCGCATCCAGGAAGGCGTCGTCTCACTCGGCCTGTACGGCGAGATCTTCCACCGCAACGTCCAGGCGTCCGGCGTCATCCCGCAGATCTCTCTGATCATGGGCCCCGCTGCCGGTGGCCACGTGTACTCCCCCGCACTGACGGACTTCGTCGTGATGGTCGACGAGACCTCGCAGATGTTCGTCACCGGCCCCGACGTCATCAAGACCGTCACCGGCGAAGACGTCACCATGGAAGACCTGGGCGGCGCACGCACCCACATGGTCAAGTCCGGTGTCGCGCACTACGTCGCATCCGGCGAGCAGGACGCCCTCGACTACGTCAAGGACCTGCTGAGCTACCTGCCCAGCAACAACCAGGCAGCAGCACCGCGCGGCGAGATCACCGATCCGATCGTCGGATCCATCGAGGAGAGCCTCACCGCCGAGGACATCGAACTCGACACCCTGATCCCGGATTCGGCGAACCAGCCGTACGACATGCACGAGGTCATCCGTCGCATCCTCGACGACGACGAGTTCCTCGAGGTCCAGGCCGAGCGCGCGATGAACATCATCGTCGGCTTCGGTCGCGTCGACGGCCGCAGCGTCGGCATTGTCGCCAACCAGCCGATGCAGTTCGCCGGTTGCCTCGACATCGACGCATCCGAGAAGGCTGCGCGCTTCGTCCGCACCTGCGATGCGTTCAACGTCCCTATCATCACGCTCGTCGACGTTCCCGGCTTCCTCCCGGGCACCGAGCAGGAATACAACGGCATCATCCGCCGCGGCGCGAAGTTGCTGTACGCGTACGGCGAGGCCACTGTGGGCAAGATCACCGTCATCACCCGCAAGGCGTACGGCGGAGCGTACGACGTCATGGGCTCCAAGCACATGGGCGCCGACCTCAACCTGGCTTGGCCGACCGCACAAATCGCCGTCATGGGCGCATCGGGAGCCGTCGGATTCGTCTACCGCAAGCAGCTTCTCGAAGCCGCGAAGAACGGCGACGACGTCGACGCATTGCGCCTCAAGCTGCAGAACGAGTACGAGGACACCCTCGTCAACCCGTACGTGGCGGCCGAGCGTGGATACGTCGACGCAGTCATCCCGCCGTCACACACCCGCGGTCAGATCGTTGCCGCTCTGCGTCTGCTCGAGCGCAAGTCCGTTTCCCTTCCGCCCAAGAAGCATGGGAACATTCCCCTATGACCACAATTACCGAGGACATCACGACGGAAGAGGTCACAGTTGTGGCGACTTTGCCCGTCAACGGTGCCGATGTCGACGGCGCCGTCGCTGACACCGCGGTGACCGAAAAGGCCGAAACCCCGGTTTCGGATGCGTCGGTCATCAAGATCGTCAAGGGTTCGCCCACCGACGTCGAGATTGCCGCGCTGGTCAGCGTCCTTGCCGCTGCATCGGGTGGTTCGGCTCCGGCCGAGTCGCTCCCGAGCGAAACGTGGGGAGATCCGACGCAGTTCCATCGCACGCGTGCGCCGTTCTCGCCGTACTCGTACCTGAACCCGTTCGGACGGCGTACCTGAACCCGTTCGGGTAGCGCGGCTGATCTAGCCTGCTTGTGTGACTCAACTAGTTCTGGCTTCGGCATCCCCGGCACGCCTCGCAGTTTTGCGGGCGGCCGGGGTTTTGCCTGTTGTACGTGTTTCCGGTGTCGACGAGGACAAGATCGCGGGTGAACTCGGACCGGATGCGGCCCCGCAGAAGGTTGTCACGGTGCTGGCCGAGGCAAAGGCCGCGGAGATCGTTCCCGGCCTGGCGGCGGACGGTTTGACCGATGTTGTTGTCGTCGGTTGTGATTCGATGCTTCTGATCGACGGTGAGCTGCACGGAAAACCGGGCAGTGTCGATATTGCGCGGCGTCGTTGGGCCGCGATGGCGGGCCGTAGTGCCACTCTGCTCACCGGTCATTGCGTGATGCGGGTGATCGAAGGTCAGATTGTGCGGGTCGCGTCCGATCACAGCGCCACGGTGGTGCATTTCGCGAATCCGTCCACCGAGGACCTCGAGGCGTACCTCGCCACGGGCGAACCCCTACAGGTTGCGGGCGCTTTCACGCTGGACAGCTTGGGCGGATGGTTCGTCGAGAAGATCGAGGGCGATCCGTCGAGCGTGATCGGCATCGGATTACCTTTGGTGCGAACCCTTTTGGAGCGCGTAGGTGTCTCGGTCTCCGACCTGTGGCGCACTCAGAGCAGTTTTTGATCTTCCAACTCAGTCTGATCTTCCAACACAAGAGTATTGACCTTCGGCAGACCCAGCGATGCAAGCGCAATCGCCAGCGCGATGACGGAAATGATTGTCAGCACGCTGCGCTGGGCCTGCAGGAAGGCTTCTCCTGCCGCTGATCTGGTGGACGCATACGCCGCCGAGACGGCCACCTGGGCGGGGCCACTCGCTGCCAGGGCGGAGCCTTTCGAACTGCATTCCGGCGCTACCGTCATCGGCGAGCCGGATTCGAGTTGGCTTGTCGCACAGTCGACAAAGGTCTTCTCGGCTATGTCGCGGATACCTTCGCTCACGCCCGCTGCCTCGAGGGTCGCGACGTAGTTTTCGCGCTCCCCCTGCACCGCTGCGGGCGCATTGCCGGCGACGAGCGAAAAGAACACAACTCCGATCAATGCCAGCCCGATCGAGCTGCCCACTTGCTGCACGGTGGGCAGCAAGCCTGACACGGAACCTGCGTGTTGCGGCCGCACGGAAGCAAGAATGGCCGTCTGCAACGGCGCCACGAACAGCCCTAGTCCGGCGCCGCCGATCAGCAGCGGCCCGGCCAGGGAAAGCCAGGACGGATCGGTCCCTACCTTCCCGAGAATGGTCGAGAGCGTCAGCAGTGATCCGGCAAAGACCACCATTCCCACGATGAGTACGCGATTGCCGAGCAGCCGGTAGACCGCCGACGAGAGCACCGCCGCCACGCCCATTCCCACTGCCCAGGGCAATGTCATGACGCCGGCACGAAGTGGGGAGAACCCGAATCCGAACTGCAGCGTCAGGCTGATCGTGAAGATCAACGACGTCAAAGTGCCGAAGAACACGAAGGCCAGGGCTGCGCCGACGGCAAATGCTCGGTCTCGAAAGAGTTCGAGTCGCAGAACGGGATCACCGCCGCGTTTTCCCAATCGATATTCGTAGAGGACAAACGCCACTGCGATCGGAACCGACGCCGCGATCATCACGACGAGCGGGGTGGGCCACCCGCGAGCGCGACCCTCGGCCAGGGGGAAGATGAGCAGGAAGAGCGCGACGGACGACAGCAGCGCGCCCACCAGATCGAGCGAACGTACAGAATTCGCCTTGGCGTCGGCGAGATGGAAGTAACCCACGATCAGTGCGGCGATGCCGATCGGGATATTGACGAAGAAAATCAGCCGCCAACCCCAGTCGAAGAGATTCCATTCGATCAGCAGTCCGCCGATCAGCGGGCCACTGACCGTTGCCAGACCGATGGTGGCTCCGTAGATCCCGAACACCCGTGGATGACGGGATTTGGGAAACAATCCTGAGATGATCGCAAACGTCTGCGCAGACATCGAGCCTGCCGCGAGACCCTGCAGACCACGACAGACGATAAGCATCGTGGCACTCTGCGCCAGTCCACAGAGCAGCGACGCGACCACGAACACCGACAATGCGGTCAGAAACACCGCCCGACGCCCCCACAGGTCGCCGAGACGCGCTGCCGTGATGAGGGAACAGGCAAATGCCAGGACGTACACGCTTACCATCAGCAGCTGCGCGGAGACGCCGGCGCCCAGATCGACGGCGATGCTGGGCAATGCCACGTTCACGATCGTTGCATCGAGCAGCTGCATGAATGCCGCGGCGAGGCTGGTCGCGAGGCCGAGCCACGGCGTCAGTGACGACGGGGCGGACGACCGATCACGGGTTGTGGGAAGCACCCGGCCACACTAGACGAGGTTGTTGCCACCCTGTCCGTCTGACGGCATTCTGGACACGTCACTATGGATGTGACCACAATGTCCGGTAGGTGTGGCTGTAATCATTATCGGTTTAGAAAAGGGAAGAACAGACAATCCGTTCTCCCAAATGCGATAGTTCATCGTCTGTCCAACTCCAGGACGGATCTTCTCTTACGACATGCGCAGGAGCCCTACTCGATGGATCTGAATCTGATCACCCATTGGCGTCCACAACCCGGAAGGGTGGTCGAATGGGGGGTCACGGACGCCTGCGCGGCGAGCGCTGCCGGAGCAGAGATCAATCGGGATCTACCTCCTACAACGATGCAGGACCGTCACTTCCGACGTGCGCGGATCGCTGCGGAGAAGGGCGATCCCCAGTCGCCGTGGATCGGCATCGCCTTCGATTTCGACGGCCCGCTCGACCGCGCGGCGATGACGCGTGCGCTGACGAAGTACGTCCGCCGGCACGACACCCTGCACAGTTGGTTCTCATTCGACGCTGCGATGGCCGATCCGAGCGACCCGAACTTCCCGGTGCGACGCCATGTGGTGCCGCCGGAGACCATCGATCTCACATACCGAGAAGGCCAGGAGCTGAGTGATCCGGAGGACGTCCGCGCTCTGGTCGAGCAAAAGTTTGCCACCGAGACCAGCGGATTGAGTTGGCCCGCGTTTGTCTTCGGCGCGGTGGAGCACCTCTCGCCCCAATCACCCGGCTTCACACTTTTCCATGCGATCGATCACGCGCACACCGACATGTATTCGATGGTGCTGACGTACGCGGAGCTGCGCGCACGCTACGCCGCCGAAACGACCGGAACCGACATCGACCTTCCGGCTGCGGGTAGTTACGCCCAGCTGGGTCGGGCCGAGCAGGATCTCGCCGCGACCTTGACCATGGAATCTCCCGAGGTTCACGAGTGGCTCGGCTATCTCATGCGCAGCGGTGGGTCGTTCCCGGGATTCGCCCTGCCGCTCGGTGCCGAGGACACTGCGAAACCCGCGATCGGATCGCGGTTCGAATTGGCCGACGATATCGAATGCGAGAAATTCGGGGCGGTCTGCAAGGAGAACGGATCGAATTTCATCGGTGGAATTTTCGCCGCGCTCGCCATCACCGAATTCGAATTGGCCGGCCGCGACAAGTTCATTGCGCTCTCGCCGGTCAGCACTCGATCCGAAGCCGACGCATTCTCACAAGGTTGGTACGTCAATCTCATTCCGGTCGGAATCGACATCGGGGAGCAACAGACGTTCACGCAACTGGCCGAGATCGGTCAGCAGGCGTATCACCGGGGCAAATCACTTCTGCACGTATCGGTGCAACAAGTGATCGACGTCGTGCTCGCGGCCATGGGTGACGCGGGAGCGTCAACCGGTATTACGAAGACGTTGACGCCGCCCCCCATCGTCTCCTACATCGACGGCCGCCGCACTCCGGGATCGGAAACCTACGTCGAGACCAATGCCACCGGCATCGTCGGCGGTAAGGAAACGCAGATCGCCTCGATGTGGATCAATCGGGTGCAGACCGGCACCTGGATGGCGATTTCCCATCCCGACACCCCGACCGCGCATGAGTCGGTCACCCGTTTCGCGAAGCACCTGGCGAATATCATCACAACTGTTGCCACACAAGGTGATTACTCGATTTCACGCGCGTCGGGCGTCGCCTGATGCACGTGACATCGATTGACCGATACGGCCTCGAACCCGGCGTCGTCACCGAATGGTCACTACAGCCGGCTGACGACGCAGTCACCGAATCCGCGATTCCGCCGTCCTACAATCAGCATTTCCACCTCGAGACGGCGCGCACCCATGGCGTCGGCCGAAGTGTCTGGATGGCAGCAGCTTTCGATCTTCCCGGCCAATTGAACCGTCCAGCACTGGATTTGGCTCTGCGCCTGTTCATCAGTCGCCACGACACGTTGCACACCGGCTTCGAGGTCGGTGAGTTCGGTGCGGTTCGGATGGATCTGGACCATGCGACCGCAACTATCGCCACGTCGGAACCGATGACGACGGCCACCACTGCGGAACTGCGCAGTCATCTCAAGAAGCGGTTCACCGAGGTCTGCGATCCCTTGACGTTCCCCGCGTACACCTTCGCGACCGTGGAGCGGGCCGAGCACTACACAGTCCTGAGCGCGTTCGACCACACCTTGGTGGACGGCTATTCACTGGTCATCGCACTCGGTGAGCTTCGTCAGATCTACGAAGGTTTGAACGCCCTCCCCACGCTTGACGACGCGAGTGCGGTTGCCGACGTCATGAGCCACCTGGGCGATCCGGGCAGCTTCGTGCGCTACTGCGAACTGGAAGCCGACGGGCTGGTTCCCATCGAGAACGACCCGCGCCTGCGAGAGTGGGAGCGGTTCTACGAGATCTGCGGCGGCACGTCGCCGAGTTTCCCCCTCGATCTCGGAGTCGAAGCCGGACATCCGGCGCCGCAGGGCGCGGACGTACGGGTTCTCCTCGATGCCGAACGGACAGCGGAATTCGACTCGATCTGCACCGCGGCAGGTGGCAGTGTCTTCACCGGAGTTCTCACGGCGATGGGAATGACGACGGAATCAACTACCGGGAGATCCACACTGCCACTGCAGTTTCCGTTGCACATCCGTAAGGATCCACGCTGGGCGGACGCAATCGGTTGGCTCACCACAAGCGCGCCGATCACCGTGCGGGTCACCCCGGACCGCGATTTCGGGGCGTCGCTGGCACATACGCACGCGTCGTTCCGGGTGGCACTGACACTCGAAGGTCTCACGATGGCACAGGTTCGTGATGCGTTGGGCGAGAAGATCCGTCGCACTCGCACCGATGTCTTCATGGTCTCGTACATCGACTACCGCAGGCTTCCCGGCACCGACGATCACGACGAACTCAACGCTCACCACATCAGCAATGTCACCGTGGCCGACGACGCGCAGTTCTGGATCTCACGGACAAACCGCGGCCTGTCCCTGCGATCGAGGTTCCCGGACACCGACGTAGCGAACGTCACGATGGTGAACTTCCTCACCGAACTGCACCGGGTTCTCCATGACATCTGCGAGCGCGGCGTGACGCCGATCGGAAGCCTGACCGAACAATTGAGGGATTCGGCGATCGGAGCAGGAACACCGCTGATCTAGCTCGATCCGGTTCGGGGCAGCGGGAGCGGGCGCCCTCGCGCGCGTTCGAGCGACTCACGCGCGGGGAGCGCCTAGAATCGTTGGAGTCCGTCTATCGACCCGATCGATTCGCCTTACAGGAGCCACCCGTGCCCGTTGCCCCCGATCCTTCACCCGCGTTTGCCGAGTTCAGTAATCCCGACCGGTTGGTCTCTACTGAATGGCTGTCGGCAAATATCGGTGCGCCGGGACTGAAGGTGGTCGAATCCGACGAGGACGTTCTGCTCTACGACATCGGCCACATCCCCGGCGCCGTCAAGATCGACTGGCACCTCGACCTCAACGATCGGGTGACCCGCGATTACATCGACGGCGAGGCCTTTGCCGACCTGATGAACCGCAAGGGCATCAGCCGCGACGATACCGTTGTCATCTACGGCGACAAGAGCAACTGGTGGGCGGCATACGCCCTGTGGGTGTTCACCCTGTTCGGACACGAGGACGTCCGCCTGCTCGACGGCGGCCGCGACGCGTGGATTGCGGAGAACCGCGACACGTCGTTCGACGTCCCGTTTGCCACGTCCACCGATTACCCGGTGATCGCGCGTAACGACACTCCCATCCGCGCCTTCAAGGACGATGTCCTGGCACATCTCGGTGACGGTCCGCTGATCGACGTGCGGTCACCGCAGGAGTACACCGGCGAACGCACGCACATGCCCGATTACCCGGAAGAGGGCGCGCTGCGCGGAGGTCACATCCCCAGTGCCCGGAGCATTCCGTGGGCCAAGGCCGCAGCCCCCGACAGCCGTTTCCGCACGCGCACAGAACTCGACGAGATCTACGGTGATCTGTCGCGCGAAGACAAGATCGTGGCGTACTGCCGTATCGGCGAGCGCTCGAGCCACACGTGGTTTGTCCTCACTCACCTCCTCGGCTACCCCGACGTCCGCAACTACGACGGTTCCTGGACCGAATGGGGCAATGCCGTGCGCGTTCCGATCGCCGTCGGCGAAGAGCCCGGAGACGTTCCCGCCGGAGCATCGGCATGAGCGAACTGCCTGAGCCGCTGGCGGAGATAGTCGACGACTTCGCAGCCGTCGGTACCTCCGACAAGCTCACTCTTCTCCTCGAGTTCAGTCGCGAGTTGCCGCCGCTGCCGGCCGAACTCGAACAAGACGCCATGGAACCCGTTCCCGAATGTCAGTCGCCACTGTTCCTTTCGGTGGACGATGCCGATCGCGACAAGGTCCGGCTGTATTTCAGCGCACCCGCCGAAGCTCCGACCACTCGCGGTTTTGCCTCCATCCTGGCCCAGGGCCTCGACGGCCAGAGCGCCGACGCGATCCTTGCGGTTCCCGACGATTTCTACTCGGCGCTCGGTCTCGCGGAAGCGGTCAGTCCTCTTCGCCTACGCGGCATGTCCGCGATGCTCGCCCGTATCAAGCGTCGTTTGCGGGGCTGAGTACAAGAACATGGAATTCACCGAACTTGCCGACTACGCGATTCCCAGTGGATCGCTCGTCGAATGGCTTCCGTGCGCAACCGGTCAATGGTCGCCTGATCCGCGCCCGGCGTCGTACATCCACGAGGCACACCTGCAGCGCTCGTCCTCGGGCGCAGGCGGGCAGTCCTGGCTGGGAACAGCTTTCGAGATCCCCGGGGCACTCGACCTCGAGGCTTTCCGAATTACTTTGCAGCAGTGGATCGATCGACACGAGGTTCTTCGCTCGCACACGTCGCTCGATACGGAATCGGGTGAGATCACTCGGCACACGGTTCCTGTGAACGGAATCGACATCGGCGTTGTCGATCACGGATACAACTCGCCGAGCCAGGTCAACTTCGAGCACCTGCACCGCCTGTTCGACGAGTTCGCGTCGCCGCACAGTTGGCCGTCGTATGTGTTCGCGACCCTCACACCGCGAAACGACGACGGCCCCTTCACAGTGTTCTTCGCGGCCGATCACTCGATCATCGACGGTTTTTCCATCGTCCTGATCGCACACGAGATCGCGTCGCTGTATCGCGAGAATCTGACGGGCCAGCCGGCCAACTTGTTCCCGGTCGGCAGTTACGTCGATTTCGGGGCACAGGAACGCCAGCAGATGGCAGATCAAGACGCCGAGGACGCCGCTCTCGACGTCTGGCAAGAGGCCCTGGAAGACGGCGGACTCCCCCAGTTTCCGCTGCCGATCGGCGATCGGGGAACCGAGTCCCAGAACGGACTCTCGACGTGGCTTCTGGACACCGATCAGTCGAAGGCGTTCAGCGCCAGGTGCGCCGCGAGCGGTGTCGGCTACTTCGCGGGACTGCTGGGCCGCCTCGCCGCCGTCGGACATGACGTCGCCGGGGTCGATCATTTCCGGGTGGTGACGCCGATCCACACTCGCACCGCTCAGGAATGGGCCGGCGCGCTGGGGTGGTTCGTCGGTTTGTGTCCACTGGACATCCCGATTGAGTCCGACCTCTCCTTCGACACTCTCGCCGAGCGGGCTGCCACATCGATGTCCACACGCAAACCGGCGGCGGCGATACCGTTCGATCGCATCGGCGAGAAACTCGGAACTCCGATCCGGCCTCGATTTGTGGTGTCCTACATGGATGTTCGATTTGTCCCGGAAGCAGCACAGTGGCCGGAGTGGAAGGCGCGCGCACTGCGCAGCAAGGCCTACACCCATGACGTCTACCTCTGGATCAATCGAACCCCGCAGGGTCTCAATCTTGCCGTGCGCTATCCCAACAACGACACCGCAAACTCGTCGGTGCACACGTATGTGGCGGCGTTCCGTCGAGCGATCGAAGAAACGGTCGCCGGCAGAGAAGAGAGGAACCCGACAAACGACGCTCCCGGCTACTCGTCGGTAGCTTTGCAAACCGTTTCGTGAGCACGGCCCAGGTAGACCGATCCGGTTACAACCTGCATCGAAGCGATGAATACACTCCGAAGCGATGCCAGTAAAACTCCAACGGTGACTCCCCCGTGAGTACACCCAAGGAGACAGATAATGCGAACTACAGGAGGCTCAGTGCCCAGTCATGCCAGCGCGCACATTACGAAGGTGCTTGTCGCGAACCGCGGTGAGATCGCGGTGCGGGTCATTCGGGCAGCCAAGGACGCCGGCTACGGCAGCGTCGCTGTCTACGCCGAACCCGATGCCGACGCACAGTTCGTGAAGCTCGCAGACGAGGCGTTTGCCCTCGGTGGACAGACCTCCGCCGAGTCCTACCTCGTATTCGACAAGATTCTCGACGCAGCCCGTAAGTCCGGCGCCGACGCCATCCACCCCGGCTACGGCTTCCTCTCCGAGAACGCCGACTTCGCCCAGGCAGTCATCGACGCGAACCTCATCTGGATCGGGCCGTCACCGCAGTCCATCCGCGACCTCGGCGACAAGGTCACCGCTCGCCACATCGCCGAGCGCGCCAAGGCTCCGATGGCAGCCGGCACCAAGGACCCCGTCAAGGGTGCCGACGAGGTCGTCGCATTCGCCAAGGAATTCGGTGTCCCGGTTGCCATCAAGGCAGCATTCGGCGGCGGTGGACGCGGCATGAAGGTTGCCCAGACCATCGAGGAAATCCCCGAGCTGTTCGAATCCGCTACCCGTGAGGCCATCGCCGCCTTCGGTCGCGGCGAGTGCTTCGTCGAGCAGTACCTCGACAAGGCGCGCCACGTCGAAGCTCAGGTCATCGCCGACCAGCACGGCAACGTCGTTGTTGCCGGTACCCGCGACTGCTCGCTGCAGCGTCGTTTCCAGAAGCTCGTCGAAGAGGCTCCGGCCCCCTTCCTGACAGACGAGCAGCGCGCGCGCATCCACGCGTCCGCGAAGGCCATCTGCAAGGAAGCCGGCTACTACGGCGCCGGAACGGTCGAGTACCTGGTTCAGGGCGACACCATCTCCTTCCTCGAGGTCAACACCCGCCTGCAGGTCGAGCACCCCGTCACGGAAGAGACCGCAGGCATCGACCTCGTGCGTCAGCAGTTCCTCATCGCCAACGGTGAAGAGCTCTCCATCAAGGAAGATCCCACCCCGCGTGGACACTCCTTCGAGTTCCGCATCAACGGCGAGGACGCCGGCCGCGGCTTCATGCCCGCTCCCGGCCCCGTTTCCGTCTACCGTGAGCCCTCGGGCCCCGGCGTCCGCGTCGACTCCGGTGTTGTTGCCGGCGACGTCATCGGCGGCCAGTTCGACTCCATGCTCGCCAAGCTCATCGTCACCGGAGCCAACCGCGAAGAAGCCCTCCAGCGTGCCTCGCGCGCTCTGGCCGAGTTCGAGATCGACGGCCTCGCGACCGTCCTCCCGTTCCACCGCCACATCGTCGAGAACCCGGCATTCGTCGGCAACGGCGAGAAGTTCGACATCTACACCAAGTGGATCGAAACCGACTGGGAAAACACCATCGAGCCGTACGCCGGTTCCGGTGCCCCGGTCGACGACGAGGACGAGGCTCTGCCGCGTCAGAACGTTGTCGTCGAGGTCGGTGGACGTCGCGTCGAGGTTTCCCTCCCGGGACAGTTCTCGCTCGGCAACGGCGGCGGCGCAGCATCCGGTGCCATCCGCAAGAAGCCGAAGGCACGCAAGCGTGGCGGCGCCGGCGGCGGCGCAGCATCCGGTGACGCCGTCACCGCTCCGATGCAGGGCACCGTCGTCAAGGTTGCCGTCACCGAAGGCCAGGAAGTTGCCGAAGGCGACCTCATCGCTGTCCTCGAGGCCATGAAGATGGAAAACCCCGTCAACGCGCACAAGGCCGGTATCGTCACCGGACTGTCCGTCGAGGCCGGCGCAGCCATCACACAGGGCACGGTTCTCGCAGAACTGAAGTAAGGCTTTTGCACTGTGCGCCTTTCCGGTAGTTCCCACTACCGGAAAGGCGCACAGTCGTTTGAGTAGGCTGTCACCCATGGCTGATGTTCCCGACATTCGTATCGGCACTGCTGAACGTGAGCAGGCATTGACGGCGCTGACCGAGCATTTTGCCGCCGGTCGCCTCACTGTCTCGGAGTTCGACGAGCGCAGTGGAATCATCACGGCTGCAACAACTCGCAGTGAGCTCGCTCCGGTTTTCAAGGATCTTCCCGATCCCGTTCCATCTCCCGCCGCCACATCTGCTTCGGTTCCAGCGCGGAAGTTCGACCCCGACTGGTCCGGTCGCATCATGGCGGTCATCCCGATTCTTGCCCTCATCCTCTTCTTCGTCACCGGTACGTGGCTGTGGTTCCTTGCCATTCCGCTGGCCGGCGCACTGCTGTTCGGGACGGACAAAGAACGCAAGAAGAAACGTCGCGACGACAGGAATTCCTGAATTCATGGACCCGATAGAGATCAATGCGGGCGCGTGGTACCTGCGAGCGTTGCGCGCGGACGAGCGTGTCGACGACCGACCGGCGCTTGCCGACGGAGGGATCAGCGACCCCGGTTACGTAGATCTCCGGACATCTCAGTGGGCCGAGAACACCCTTTACTCGTGGGCGGTGTGCCAACCCAATACCGGTGAACTTCTGGCGGAGGTTCTGCTGACGCCAAATGGCGCCACCGCCGAACTCACCGGTTGGGCAAGATCGGGCCACGACGACGCTCTTGCTACCGCAGCGGACGCGGTTTCGCGTTTTGCCGAGGGCGCCCTCGAACTCACGGTGACTCGCGGATGACGTACAACCGGTACTGGCCACTTGCCATCGCTGTGGTGATCGCACTGGTCATGTTGTTCTCCCCCGGATCCACCGTTCCGTCCGGGCCGGAGAACAGCGACAAGGTCACCCACATGTTGATGTTCGTGGTTCTGGCGATGACGTCGTTGCACGCCCGAATCCCCTGGTGGCTCACGGCGCTGTGGCTGATCGCGTTTGCCGCGGTGTCCGAAGTCCTGCAGGGGGTCCTGCCGATTTCCCGTTCGGGTTCGGTGTGGGACGCGGCCGCCGATCTGGTCGGTATCGCGATCGGCATCGGGATCGCCGCGGCCGTCGGATACCGGCGACGGGCCCGCGCCGTCTGACCCTGCGTTCAGCCGATCAGGTTGCCGCGCAACCGAGTCTGAGTGTCCTGGTCGATCTTGAGCCCGTCGGTGAAATACGCCTCGATGGAACCGTGTACCGATTCCAGTTCGGCAAGCGATGCCTCCAGGTATTCGGGCCGTACGCCCAGAACTCCTTCGAGCAGTGCCGGATCCCCTCCCGAGGCGGCAAATTTCTCGAAGAGCGGCGCGAACAGCGGTAGCAGGACCGTGTTGGTGAGCAGGTAATCCTCGAACACCGCGTCCTTCGACGCACCGAGGAAGAGCAACAGCGCCGCCGCGGCCCATCCCGTCCGGTCTTTACCCGTCGTGCAGTGAATGAGTGCCGGGGCACTGGACGGCTCTGCCAGGTCGAGGAACAACTGGCGGTACGACGCCACCGCGCTCGGCAGGGTCACAAAATCTCGGTAGCTGCCCTGGAAGTACTCGAGCGCCTGCCCGCTTCCGAGCAACTCGGACGCGGCCCGGGGATCTGCGATCACCTGCTGCATCTGGGCCGGGATAGCTCGATACTGCTTGTCCGCCAATACGTCCAGTCCGAGTTCCCGGATTCCGGACGGGGTCCGGTCCGGTGCTGTTTCGCGCTCGGAGGCGGTTCGCAGGTCGTAGATCGTGGTGACGGCCAAGTCGGCCAGCGTCTGCTCCCCTTCTTTGCCGAGCGACGCAAGATCGGTGGAGCGGTACACCGCGCCGGTTCGCACCGAACCGCCGAAGCGGGACTCCGGTCCCCCGATATCACGCAAGTTCGCCAGCGAAGGAACAACGGAGGACAACTTCGGATTGTCAGTCATACCTACGAACATAGGCGATGACACCCTCACGACTTATGACACTCACGACAATTGCGACGTACGATCGCCCGTAATTGCTGCGCTACATTTCCGAAACATGTTCGGATAATGCTGTGGACATGCCTACAACGAATTCCAGCGGTCTCGATGCGTTCAACGCACTCGCAGACCAATCGGTGCACAAGGCTCTGCTCGACTGTTGCCACTCCGACGCCTGGGCGAACTCGCTCGTGGCGGCACGGCCCTTCGCGAGTGTCGACGCTCTCCTGACCAGCGCGGATTCCGTCCTGCGCGACCTACCCGAATCCGAGATCGACAATGCCATCGCGGGGCACCCGCGTATCGGTGAGCGCACCGAGAATGCGTCGTCGAGCCGCGAACAGGCTGCGGTATCCGCGGCCGGCGCCGACGTCCTCGAGCAGTTGCGAATCAAGAATGCCGAGTACGAGGACAAGTTCTCACACGTCTACCTCGTCTGTGCAAGCGGCCGCTCGGCCACCGAACTGCTCGACATACTCCGCAGGCGACTGGAAAACGATCCGGAGACCGAACGCCGCGTGCTACGAATCGAGTTGGCCGCTATCAATCGCATCAGACTCAACCGTCTGATCGACTCGTTGTCCGGAGATGATGCATGAGCAAGGTACTGAGCACACACATCCTCGATGCGACGACAGGCAACCCGGCCGCAGGTGTCCACGTCCAACTGTGCGGGCCGGACGGTTCACCGATTTCTCAGGCCCACACCGATTCCGACGGCCGGGTCGCCGAACTTGCCCCGGACGGCCTGACTCCCGGCACCTACCGCCTGATCTTCGACACCGGAACATATTTCGAGTCGATCGGAAAGCAAACCTTCTACCCGGAAGTGACAGTGACCTTCCGGATAGACGACACGAGCCGTGGATATCACGTCCCGCTGTTGCTGTCCCCCTTTGCCTATTCCACCTATCGCGGGAGCTGAGAACCACTGTGAACACCATCAACACGACCACCGCACCGCTCTCCGGGACCATCGAACTCACCGGGCACCAGTACGGCAAGGCCGAGAATCGTGTTGTCCGGATCTACCGCGACACACCGCGCCACGAGATTCACGACATCAACGTCTCCACTTGTCTGCGAGGCGATTTCGCCGATGCCTACCTCACCGGCGATCAGTCGAAGGTGCTACCCACCGACACTCAGAAGCAGACGGCGTACGCCTACGCCAAGGAAAAGGGCCTGATCTCGATCGAGTCGTACGGCCTCGAACTCGCGTCGCATTTTGTCGACGACATCGAACCGGTGACCGGCGCACGGATCGAGATCGAGGAGTACGCCTGGGAGCGCGCGGTGGTCGACGGAGCCGAGCACGATCACACGTGGATTCGTAAGGGACAGGAAGTGCGAACCGCGTCGATCACGCACGACGACGCGGGAACCTGGGTGATCGGCGGCTTGAAGGACCTGGTTCTGCTCAAGTCCACCGGAAGTGAGTTCTCCGGGTTCCTCCAGGATCCGTACACCGTTCTCGAACCGACGCAGGACCGCGTCATGGCCACCACGCTGGTAGCGCAGTGGCGATTTGTCACCACCGACGTCGACTGGGAATCGGTGTACGTCGGGATCAAGGCTCAGATCGTGAAGCAGTTCGCGACGGTGCACTCACTTGCGTTGCAGCAGACCTTGTTCCAGATCGGCAAGGCAATCCTCGAGGAGTTCCCGATCATCGCCGAGGTGCGGCTGTCCGCACCCAACAAGCACCATTTCGACTACGCACTCGGCCGTTTCGGTATCGAGAACGACAACGAGGTGTTCCAGGCCGCGGATCGCCCGTACGGTCTGATCCAGGCGGCCGTCGCTCGCTCCGACGCACCGGACGCCGGCCCGTCGTGGACCACCTATGCCGGATGGCTTTCGTGACCGATTTCGTCATCAGGGGTGCCCACGTCGTCACGATGGACGGCGCTCGAACCGAATTCACCGACGGGTACGTTGCGGTCACCGGGAACATGATCACAGCCGTCGGCCCCGGGCCGGCTCCGGAGTTTCCCGGGGCACGTACCGTCGACGCCCGCGGTTGCCTCGTGACGCCGGGTCTGGTGAACACTCACCATCACCTGTACCAGTGGATCACTCGCGGCCTGGCTGCCGATTCGACGCTGTTCGAGTGGCTGACCACGCTCTACCCGATCTGGGCCGGTATCGACGCCGGCGCAGTGCATACGGCCGCAACCGGTGGCCTCGCTGCGTTGGCGAAGACGGGATGCACCACCACCACCGATCATCACTATGTGGTCCCACGCGATGCCGGCGATGTGTTCGAAGCGGAGATCACGGCGGCAGCGCAGGTCGGCCTGCGATTCCATCCAACACGGGGGTCGATGGACCTCGGGCGGAGTTCCGGCGGACTACCGCCTGATCACGTGGTGGAGAAACTGGACGACATCCTCACCGGCACCGCGTCGGTCATTGATCGGTGGCACGACCCCAGCCCCGATTCGATGCTCCGGATCGCGGTAGCACCCTGCTCCCCGTTCTCGGTCACCGAGGCGTTACTCCGCGAGTCTGCCGTTCTGGCGCGGGATTCCGGCGTCCGAATGCACACCCATTTGGCGGAGACGCTGGACGAACAGGACTTCTGCGCAGAGCTGTTCGGCTGCACGCCGATGGAGTACATGGAGCGAGTCGGCTGGGTCGGCCCGGACGTGTGGTTCGCGCACGCCGTTCATCTCGACGATTCCGCGATCGAGACCATGGCGCGCACGGGAACCGCTGCGGCGCACTGCCCTACGTCCAATGCCCGACTCGGCGCCGGGATCGCGCGCACCCGCGATTTGCTCGATGCCGGTGTCACCATCGGGCTCGGAGTCGACGGCGCCGCCAGCAACGAGGCGTGCAGTCTGGTCGAGGAGTCGCGCCACGCCCTCCTGTTCGCCCGCGCCCGCGGCGGCCCCCAGGCTTTGACGGTTCGCACCGCACTGGAACTCGGCACCATCGGGGGCGCTAGGGTTCTCGGCCGTGAGCAGGAGATCGGCTCCCTCGAGGTGGGAAAACTCGCCGACCTCGCGGTGTGGGATCTGAACACACTCGCGCACACCGGAATCACCGACCCGGTCGCGGCGTTGGTACTCGGCTCGACACCGCCGTTGAAACTGCTGATGGTGAACGGTGCGGTTGTGGTCACCGACGATCGGGTAACCACGATCGACGAGGACGTCGTCGCATCGGACGTTGCTCGCGCTCACCTCGACCTGGTGCGAAAGGCCGGGTGAGCCGACAATGGATCTGCACACGGTCGATCAGGTTCTGGTACCGGCCACTCGGACCGATTTGCCCGGTCCGTCGACCGGTGTCGGATTCATCGGCGGCGGTACCTGGCTGTACTCCGAACCTCAGCCTCACCTGAGCACGCTTGTCGATCTGGCCGGCTTCGGCTGGGAGTCGCTCACAGTCAACGAGCAGGGCCTCGAGATTGCCGCGACGTGCACGATCGAGGAACTGTGCCGCTCCGAACTTGTGGCACCGTTCCGGGCGCGGCAGTTGTTTCGGGACTGCGCGGACGCGCTGCTGGCATCGTGGAAAGTGTTGCGCCACGCCACCGTCGGCGGAAACATCGCTCTGTCGTTTCCCGCCGGCGCCATGACCACGATGGCCGTCACCCTCGACGGCGAATTGACCGTGTGGCAGCCGGGCGGAAGCGAATACCGAGTGGCCGTAAAAGACTTTGTGACCGGCGACGGCACAAATACGCTAGGCGTCGGTGACATCATTCGTTGTATCACTCTTCCCACTCCCTCGCTGCTCGCCCGCACCGCATTACGCAAGCTCGCTCAAACCTCGCTCGGACGATCTGCCGTTGTCGTGGCGGGCCGAAAAGACGCCGCGGGCTTCACACTCAGCGTCACGGCGGCAACACGACGGCCCCACGTGCTGCGATTCGACGCCCACCCGAGCGCGTCCGAGTTGGCCGACGCACTTCGGGTGATCCCGGCTGACTGTTATTTCACGGACGTCCACGGCAGCGCGCCCTGGCGTGAGTCGATGACAGCACTACTGGCCGAAGAGGTCAGGGAGGAACTCACATGAAGTACTCCGTCGACGGGGTTGCCCGCGACGACGAACCACGTCCGGGCCAGTGTTTGCGGACGTTCCTGCGCGAGCACGGCGTCATGTCCGTCAAGAAGGGGTGTGACGCCGGGGATTGTGGCGCGTGTTCGGTGCTGCTGGACGGCACGCCCACGCATTCGTGCATCTTTCCGGCGCACCGTGTCGGTGGGCACGAGATTGTGACCGCAACCGGCCTCGGCACGGAAGGCAATCTGCACCCGACGCAGCAGGCTTTTGTCGACGCCGGCGGATTTCAATGCGGTTTCTGCACCGCAGGCATGGTGGTGACGGCGTCGGCGTTGACACCCGCCCAGAAGGAGAACCTGCCGCAGTCGATGAAGGGAAACCTGTGCCGCTGCACGGGGTATCGCTCGATCTGCGATGCCCTGGCCGGCGCCAAAAACGTCGAGGACGCGGATCGCTCGGTAGCTCAGGGTCGTTCCATCGCGGCCCCGGCTTCGAGTCGAATCGTCACCGGAACGGAACCCTTCACTCTGGATCTCGCCGCGGGCGACGTCCCGTCGGGCTTGGTGCACGCGGCGGTTCTCGGCAGCCCGCACGCCCATGCGTACATCAAGGAGATCAACACTGCCGCAGCGCAGTCCGCGCCCGGCGTCGTGGCAGTTCTCACCTATCTCGACAGCCCGGATGTTCTCTTTTCCACAGCGCGCCATCAGAACCGCACCGACGACCCGGACGACACCCGCATCTTCGACCGCACCGTGCGTTTCATCGGTCAGCGAGTTGCCGCTGTCATCGCAGAAACGCCGCGGGACGCACAGCGCGCACTGGCGCTGATCGAGGTCGAGTTCGAGGTTCGCTCAGCGGTGTTCGATCCTGAACCCGCTCGAGCGCCCGGGGCGCCGCTCCTGCACGCAGACAAGGACGTTGCCGCGCGTATCGCCGAGCCGACGCGCAACGTCGTCGCCGCGCTCCACGACGGAGTGGGCGATGTCGAGAAAGCCCTGCGTGCATCCGCTGCCGTTGTCGAAGGCACGTGGCAGACCGCTCGGGTTCAGCACGTCGCGATGGAAACGCATGCCGCAGTGGGCTGGCTGGACTCCGATGGCCGGCTTGTCATTCGCAGCAGCACGCAGGTGCCGTTCCTGGTTCGCGACGAAGTGGCACACATCTTCGATCTCGCCCGCGAGGAAGTCCGCGTGTTCACCGCGCGAGTGGGTGGCGGTTTCGGCGGCAAGCAGGAAATGCTGACCGAGGACCTCGTTGCCCTTGCCGTCCGGAAGACCGGCCGACCGGTGCAGTACGAGTTCAGCCGCAGCGATCAGTTCACCATGGCGCCGTCGCGGCACCCGATGCGGGTGTCGGTCCGGTTGGGCGCTGACGAGCAAGGCCACCTGAGCGCGCTGGCGATCGATGTCCTGTCCGACGCGGGCGCATACGGCAACCATTCTGTCGGAGTGATGTTCCACGGCTGCGCGGAATCTATTGCCGTCTACCGTTGCCCGAACAAACGCGTCGACGCCGAGGCGGTGTACACGAACAACGTGCCATCTGGTGCGTTCCGCGGCTACGGTCTGGGGCAGATCATCTTTGCCGTCGAATCCGCGATGGATCAACTCGCCCGGAAACTTGGTGTCGACCCGTTCGAGTTCCGTCGACGCAACGTAGTGGTTCCGGGTGACGACTTCGTGGACTGGCACATCGAAGAAGGCGACCTCGAGTTCGGTAGCTACGGTCTCGATCAATGCCTGGATCTGGTCGAGCGCGCCCTGTCGAGCGGACGAGGGCAGGCACCGCCCGACGGACCCCGGTGGAAAACGGGACAGGGCATGGCCGTTGCGATGATCGCCACGATCCCCCCGCGCGGACACTTCGCCGACACCTCGGTCACCCTCGAAGCCGACGGGCGGTACGTGGTTCGGATCGGCACCGCCGAATTCGGTAACGGGACAACAACAGTTCATCATCAGATCGCCGCCACTGAATTGCGAACCACCGTTGATCGCATTGTGATCGCTCAATCCGACACCGATATCGGTGGCCACGACACCGGCGCCTTCGGTTCGGCCGGCACCGTCGTGGCGGGCAAGGCTCTCCAGATCGCCTGTGAACGCCTCCGGGATCGGATACTCGCCCGCGCACAATCGCTGTGTGGCGGTCCTGTCGAACTCACGACGGACGGTGTGACCACCACAACGGGTCGTCTCGGCTTCGCGGCGCTCCTCGACGGCGGACCGCTCTCGGCCGACGGCCACCATGACGGCTCGCCGCGGTCGGTGGCGTTCAACGTGCACGGCTTTCGGGTCGCGGTGGATACCGCAACGGGCCGGGTGATCATTCTCCAGTCGGTCCAGGCTGCCGACGCCGGCACGGTGCTGAACCCCGCGCAATTGCGTGGGCAGGTGGAAGGTGGTGTGGGACAGGCACTCGGCGCAGCGATGTTCGAGGAGATCGTCATCGACGACGGCCAGGTGGTGAATCCGCAACTGCGCAACTATCACGTTCCGCAGTTGGCGGATCTCCCGATCACGGAGGTACTTTTTGCCGATACCTACGACAAGTTGGGACCATTCGGCGCCAAGTCCATGAGCGAAGCGCCGTTCAATCCCGTTGCGCCGGCACTGGCAAACGCCATCTTCGACGCGGTGGGTGTCCGGTGCCGCGCCACTCCGATGACACCGGATCGGATCTGGGCCGAGCTCACGCGGTAAGTGCGTGCAGCACCCGCTCGACGGCGTCCACCGCTGCGTCCAACTCCCCGGTTGTCACGGTCAGCGGTGGGCGGAACCGAATTCCGCGCTGCCCGCTCGGCAGAATGAGGACACGCTCGTCGTCGCGCAGCGCGGTCACCACTCGGTCACGTAACTCGCTGGTGCTCAGGGTGATCGCGCACATGAGGCCACGTCCGCGGGGTTCGGTGAGGTCGTCGAACTTCTCGCTTGCCGCGGTCAGTCGCGCAAGCAGGTGCGCGCCGGTGAATCGAACCCGGTCGATCAATCGGTCGCGTTCGATGACCTCGAGAATGTGCCGGGCACGCACCATGTCGGTGAGATTGCCACCCCAGGTCGAGTTGATCCGCGAACTGACACGAAAGACGTTGTCGTGCACCTCGTCGACGCGGCCGCCGGCCATGATGCCGCAGACCTGAGTCTTCTTCCCGAATGCCACGACGTCCGGCGCCAGCCCCAATTGTTGGTAAGCCCAGGCCGTTCCGGTTGATCCGCACCCGGTCTGCACTTCGTCGAGGACAAACAGCGCATCGTTCTCGCGGCACAATTGCTGCATCGCCTGGAGAAACTGCGGCCGGAAATGGTGGTCACCACCCTCACCCTGGATCGGTTCGGCGATGAAACAGGCGATGTCGTGCGGATTCTCGTGAAATGCGCGCCGGGCCTGTGCCAGAGTGTCCTGCTCGACAGCCTCGACGTCGCGCCCGCCGGAGAGATACGGCGAGGTGATCCGGGGCCAGTCGAACTTGGGAAATCGGGCAACCTTTCCCGGATCGGTGTTGGTGAGGGACATCGTGTAGCCACTGCGCCCATGGAAGGCCTCGGTCAGGTGTAACACCTTGGTTCCGAGATCCGGTGAGCGTCCCGCACTTTCGTTCAGCCTGCTCTTCCAGTCGAACGCCACCTTCAGTGCGTTCTCCACAGCCAGCGCTCCGCCGTCCACGAAAAACAGGTGTGGTAACGCGGGATCGCCCAGTACCCGAACAAAGGCGTCGACAAATTGCGCCATCGGCACGCTGTAGATGTCGGAATTACTCGGCTTGTTTGCTGCGACCATTGCCAATTCGCGCGAGAACGCCTCGTCGTCGGCGATGTCCGGGTGGTTCATTCCGAGCGCCGACGACCCGAAGAACCCGAACATGTCCAGATAGTCGACACGGGTGCGGAGATCTCGTAGATACACACCGTGCGAGCGTTCGAGATCGAGAACCAGATCGAATCCGTCCGTGAGAATACTGGCGGACAGGACCTCGAACACCGGGAAATCCGCACTGCCGTCGAAGCCTTGCGTCGCGGTACTCATACGCAAAGATTAAGTCAAAATTATTGCTATGTCGATGATTCGATGGAAAAATTACTGCGGAGAGGTCATTCGTCGTAAAATGTTTGAAGAATGACCGTGCTACGGGTGCTCACATTGGCCGCCGTTCGGATCTCCTGCAGCAACGCCTCCAACGCCCGAGGCGAGGCGACCCGCACAAGAAGAACGTAGCTTTCGGCCCCGGCTACCGAGTGACACGACACCACTTGGGGCAAGTGCCGAAGCCTGGCCGGCGCATCGTCGGGCTGAGAAGGATCCAGAGGGGAGATCGCGACAAATGCCGACAGATTCTGACCCACGGCTTCCGGATCGATCTTTGCCGTGTACCCCCGGATCACGTTGCGCGATTCAAGCCGACGCACCCGCGATTGCACCGCCGAGATCGACAGTCCCGCCTTGTCGGCAAGACTCGCCAAAGTGGCACGCCCGTCCACAACAAGCTCTCGAATCAACAACTTGTCCGTGTCGTCGACCGGAAGAGTTCCGCCGTCATTCTGTTCGTCACCCACCCGCGAAGATTAACGTAACCGGACATACACATGCTTGAAAAGTGGCAGTTACGTTCTCGCTTTGCCGCCGAACTGTCTCGGATGTACGGGAACGAGGTTCCCGCCTACAACACGCTGGTCGACGTAACACTGCAGGTCAATCGGGATTACACAGCCACCCATCCAGGCTCGGAACGCTGGGGAACCCTGGGCCGGATCAGCGCGGAACGCCACGGTGCGATCCGGCTGGGCACACTCGGCGAACTGCGCGACGTCGCGACGATTTTCGGCGCCCTCGGGATGTCTGCCGTCGGGTTCTACGATCTCCGGCTCACCGATCCCCCCGTTCCCGTGGTCTCTACCGCGTTCCGTCCCACCGATCCGCGAGAACTCGCATTGAACCCATTCCGCGTCTTCACTTCGGTTCTCACTGCCGGCGACAAGCGCTTCTTCACCGCCGATCTCCAGCGCCGCATCACTGCATACCTGGACACACGGTGTCTCTTCTCCCCCGACCTACTTCGCCTGGCCGCTGCCGCGCAGCGCGACAACGGGTTACCGGAGCCGAAGGCCACTCACTTCGTCGACGCCGCCACCCGCGCCTTCCGCCTCGGAACCGAGCCGATCGACGCGCCCTGGTACCGAGAACTTGCGCAGATCTCCCCGGTGGCCGCGGATATCGCGGGCCAAAGCTCGACCCACCTCAACCATCTCACTCCACGCGTACTCGACATCGACGATCTGTATCGCCGCATGACCGAGCGCGGCGTCACCATGATCGACCGGATTCAGGGACCACCACGATGGGGCGGTCCACCACTCCTGTTGCGGCAGACCTCTTTTCGGGCTTTGGCGGAGAACCGCCCGTTCCGCGAGCCCGACGGTTCGGTGCACGATGCCCCCGTCCGCGTGCGCTTCGGTGAAGTCGAGGCCCGCGGCATAGCGCTGACCCGCAAGGGCCGCGAGATCTATGACGCTCTGATCTCCTCCCCCGACACAGCGGTATGGGAGGAGATGTTTCCCTCCACGGAGGACGGCCTTGCCGACGCCGGCCTCGCGTATTTCACCTACCGACGTGACGGTTCGACGATAATTCGCGAACCCATCGTCTACGAAGACTTCCTGCCGGCGTCGGCCGCTGGGATCTTTGCGTCGAATCTCGATTCGCCCGGTGGATTCGTTTCCGATGCGAACAGCGCCGATTACGGGCAGGATCGACTCGAGGGCGCCATCGGACACACCATCCTCGACCCTTTCGAGTTGTACCGTACGCAGCAGGACGCCTCCCGCGAAAGGACTCACCCGTGAACCTTCCCGATCCTTCCGCTCTCGCCGAGCGCGCCCACTCCGCGCTTGCTCGCTGCGGAGCCGAGTGGCCCACCGGCAACCTGACGGCTCGTACCCCGATCACCGGCACCGAAATTCGCACCCTGGAACAACATTCCACCGGCGATGTGCACAGCGCGGTAGCCGCAGCACATGACGCGTTCGTGGACTGGCGCACGGTTCCTGCGCCGATCCGCGGCGGCGTCGTGCGACAACTCGGCCGACTCCTGAGCGAGCACAAAACCGATCTCGCGGAACTGGTCACCCTCGAGGCCGGCAAGATCTCGTCGGAAGCACTCGGCGAGGTGCAGGAAATGATCGACATCTGCGAATTCGCGGTTGGTCTCTCACGTCAACTCTACGGGCGGACAATGCCTTCGGAACGGCCAGGACACAGACTGATGGAGACGTGGCACCCCATCGGTGTTGTCGGTGTCATCTCGGCCTTCAACTTCCCGGTCGCGGTGTGGTCGTGGAACACCGCCATCGCCCTGGTGTGCGGAGACACGGTGGTCTGGAAGCCGTCCGAGACCACCCCTCTGACCGCGCTGGCCTGCCATACCCTCCTTCGCCGCGCCCTCGCCGAGTGCGGCGCGCCACAAGACGTTCATCAACTGGTGATCGGTGGACGCGACGTAGGTGCGGCCCTGGTCGACAATCCACAGGTCGCTCTGGTGAGTGCCACCGGGTCGGTTCGCATGGGACGCGAGGTGGCGCCGCGCGTGGCAGCGAGGTTCGGAAGAAGCCTCCTCGAACTGGGCGGCAACAACGCCGCCGTTGTCACCCCGTCAGCGGATCTTGATCTCGCAGTCCGCGGAATCGTCTTCTCTGCCGCCGGAACTGCGGGGCAGCGGTGTACGTCGTTACGCCGGTTGATTGTTCACGAATCGATAGCCGACGAACTGGTAGCACGAATTTCGGCCGCCTATGCACAACTGCGGGTAGGTAATCCGTTCGACGACGGCGTCCTGGTCGGGCCGCTGATCAACGATGCCGCATTCGAGGCGATGCAGGCCGCGCTCACCGCCGCGCAGGTGAGTGGCGGCACCGTCGTCTGCGGCGGAGAGCGCGTCGGCGAAATTGGTTGCTACGTACGCCCGGCGCTGGTCCGGATGCCGACACAGAGCGACATCATGCACACCGAAACCTTTGCCCCGATCCTCTACGTCGTCACCTACCGCGAGTTCGACGACGCCATCGCACTCCACAATGCTGTGCCGCAAGGGCTTTCATCCTCGATCTTCACTCTCGATCAGCGGGAGGCCGAACGGTTTCTCGCCGCCGACGGATCCGACTGCGGCATTGCCAACGTCAACATCGGCACGTCGGGCGCAGAGATCGGCGGCGCGTTCGGCGGCGAGAAGGACACCGGCGGCGGACGCGAATCGGGGTCCGATGCCTGGAAGGCGTACATGCGCCGCGCGACCAACACGATCAACTACTCGGACCAACTGCCGCTGGCTCAAGGCGTCGAGTTCGGCTGAGTACGTCCGCAGCAAAATCGGTAATCGCGCTGACCAATTCGGTGCGCGCCGACAATTGTGGCGCGTGATCGGTCTCGAGGCTCACCACGGTGGCGCCGGGCACTCGCTGCTGCATTCCTCGCTGCGTCTCGATCGGAACTGTACGGTCCAAGGTGCATTCGACGTACAGGCGCGCAGCGGTGCCGAAGCGCTCTGGGGTGATGGTCGGCGCCATCAGCCGTGCGGTTTCCTGTTGCGGAACAAGTTTGCGGGACGCAGCGATCGCGTCGGCGACCGGGGCCTCATGGAAGAACACCGCGGCACCTGCTTCGGGTGGGACCACAGTCGAAAACTCGTCATCCGAGCTGACCACCCATCGTGAGATCCCGACGGGCGCCGGTAATTCCAGTTCGTTGCACAGCATTCCGAAGTCCATACCGGACGGCAGCATCATCCCGGCGACGTACACGATTCCCGCGACCGCAGCGGGAACGCGCTCCGCAACCTGTGACACCACGATTCCGCCACCAGAGTGGCCTACCAGGACAGCCGGGCCGTCCATCGAATCGAGCACCGCTACAACATGATCGGTCACTGCGCCGAGGTCTACGACGGTGTTCCGATCGAGGACACCGACCCCCGGAAGATTCACGACAACCGGGTTGAACCCCAGTTCTCGCAGTGGTTCCAGCATCGAGTCCCAGACCCAGCCTCCGGCCCAGGCGCCGTGGACCAGAACGAGATTCCTGGCAATCACGATGTTGCCTCCAACTGCGCTGCGACACGAACCCTCTCGGCTTCACGCCCGGCGGCGGCGTTGGACTTGCCCTGGCGCGATCCGGCCAGTTTTGCCTTGATGTGATCACGGACGGAGACAGGTTCATACGCCAGTCCGGACTCGTCGAAGAAACTCGGCAGAGTTTCGATCATGGCATCGACGTTTCCGTCGTGGAAAAACGCGGCGGACCGACGACGCTTGATCGTGCCGTTCACCACGGGAGGTGCCACGCGGTGCAGCGTCGACATCCAGCGGTCATTGGTCAGCTGAGCCGTCAGATCGCCCAGATTGACCAGTAGCGCATCGTCTTCGGGCCACACGTCGTGCCACCGCTGGTCGCTTCCGAGCACCTGGAGCCCCTCGACCTGATCTGCCCACAGGACGGTGACAAGCCCGAAGTCGGTGTGTTCACCCATCCCTTTCAGATCACCGTCCAACGTCACGGTTCCCTCGGGCAACGCGTAGTTGTTCATTCTCAGCACGTCGATCGAGTGGTCGGTGATCGAACCGAAAAACCCCGGCGTCAGCCCGAGTGCATCATCGAAGATAGTGGTCAGTGTGCGTGCCACCCGTGCGGCGTGTGTGTAGTACGACTCGATCCGGGCCCGGAATTCCTCGACGTCCGGCCAGACGTTGATTCCGTAATCCGCCTCGGAGAGATCAAGATCGGTGAACGACCGGGCCTCGATGCCGACGTTGAAAGCCTCGAAAAAATCGTTCATCCGAGTCGCGGATTCCACTCCGAGACTCAGGCTCAGCGATTCGCTCTTGGGTGGGCTGTACCCGCGGTTGGCTCCGGCAACGCGGTACTCGTTCTTCGCCTTCATCGGTAGTGCAAAGAAATCGTCCATCGCGCCGGCGAGACCTCCCGCCGCTTCGGCCGGAATTCCGTGACCTCGGATCTGGATGAATCCCACTCTGCTACAGGCATCGTCGATCTCGGCGGCAACTCTGGCCTGCTCCTGCGGCGAACCGCCGAGAACGTACGGGGAGATGTCGATGACGGGCACTTCGAAGGTCTCAGGCGGTGACTGCGACATTGGCGTCTCCTGTTGGTGCGACTGTGGACTGTGCGACTGCTGGTGATTCGGGAAGACTCTCGCGCGAACTGCGGGCGAGTTCGCCGAGTCGGGTGTGGTTGAACAGCAGGTTGAGCGTGAAGGCGGACGCCGCGGCCAGGGTGATTCCACTGCCGAGCAGGATCTGCGCCGACGACGGGAACCTCTCGAACATTCCTTCCGCGAATTCCGGAAGGAGACCGATTCCGACGGATACTGCGGCAATGGTCGTATTGATCGGATCGCTGAGGTCGACTTTGCGGAGTGTGTTGATGCCGACGACGGCAACTGTGGAGAACAGGATGATGCCGACGCCGCCCACCACCGGATCAGGTAGTGCGGCAACAACTTCGCCCATTCGGGGGATCAGTCCGAGAACGATGAGGATGGCGCCACTGGTAGCGGTGACGTATCGGCTGTACACCCGGGTGGTCGCGACCGCGCCGACGTTCTGCGAGAACACGGTGTCGACAAAGGCGTTGAAGATTCCGCCGAGCACTCCGGACATGCCGTCGGCCACCAGGCCACGTGCCAAATCCGCCTTCTTCAAGGGCTTTCCGGTGATCTCACTGACTGCCAGCATGCTGGCGGTCGATTCTGCGAACACGACCGCCATGACGATGCTCATGGCCACCACTGCGGTGACCGGGAACTCGGGCGCACCGAAATGGAAGGGCATCGGAATGCCGACCCACGCGGAACCGGATACACCGCCGAGGTCGATCAGACCCATCGGAATAGCGATCACGGTACCGATGACCAGCGCGATAAGCACTCCCAGCTGAGTCCACATACCGCGCCCGAGGCAGATGAAACCGACGGCGATCGCAACGACAGCTGCGGCCAGCGCAAGGTTCTTGGGATCTGCGAAAGACGGTGCGGTGGGATCGTTTCCGACGATCAGGCCACCGGCGACGCCGATCAGCGAGATACCGATCACGGTCAGGACCACTCCGGTGACAAGCGGTGGGAAGTAACGGACGATCTTGGCAAACGGCACTGCCAGTGCGATTCCGACCACACCACCGACCAGCATGGAGCCGTACACCGCTTGCAATCCGTATTCCTGCGCGATGAGAATCATCGGTGTCAGACCGGCGAATGTGGCGCCGCAGACGATCGGAAGTCGTACGCCCGCAATCTTCCCCACACCGAGGCTCTGAACGATGGTGATGATGCCGGCAACAAGCAGATCGGCGCTGATCAGAAGTGCAACGGTGCTACGGTCCAGGCCCACGGCCGCACCGAACACCAGCGGTACCGTGATGCAGCCTGTGTACATGATCAGGACGTGCTGAAGAGCAAAAGCTGACTGGCGGGCAAAGGGCAACCGCTCGTCGACTGGATGGATGGCCATGCGCCGATCTCCGTCCGTAGCTGGGGGTGTTTTGTGTACTTCCCTATTGAGCACGTCGATAATTTCTTGCTGTGGTCAATTTTGTTTCGCGCATGTAATGAAATTCTCCGCTCGAACGCCCTATCCGGGCACTGCTATGTTCAGCACATGGACGACGACCAAGTGGCGATCGCAACGGCAATCGGTATCGCAGTGCGCAACGCGCGCAGGGAAGCCGGATTGACCATGCGTGAGGTGGCAATGAAATCCGGTCTGTCACAGCCATTTCTGAGTCAGACCGAGAACGGTCGCGCAGTGCCGAGTGTGATGAATCTGCACCGACTCGCACAATCGCTGGGCACTACCGCTCATGCGCTACTCGCCCAAGGTGCGCGCACGCCGTCCAGTCTGGTGCGGGCACAGGAGGGCCGAAAGTTCGAACTCGCGCACGATTCCTCCATCCGGTTCTGTTCCACCGGGTCACACACCATGGAACCGAACGAGATCACGGCGGGGCCGCACAGCGAAGCCGGTGAACACACCGAACATGCCGGCGAAGAATTCATTCACATTCTCGAGGGAACTGTCGACGTCGAAGTCGGCCTGGACGAACGGCATCGGCTGAACGTCGGGGACACATTGCTGTACGCGGCGACCATTCCGCACCGGTGGTTCAACCGAACCGATCGAATTGCCCGGTTCCTGATCGTGAGTTCTCCCCCGTCCTTCTGACACACCGCATACCCTGAAGCAGTGACCATGTGGCCGGAACTTGCGCGCGAGATCGCCGATACTGTTCTGTTCCCCGTCGCCGACAGCGTCGACGCGGACGGCGAAATTCCGAGCAGTCATTTCGACGCCCTCGCCGCCGACGGGTTCTACGGCCTGGCCGCGCTCGGCGAGGACGGACCGTCGGCGGCCGAACTTGTCGAGGTTGTCGAAACACTGTGCGGCGGTTGCCTCGCGACCGCATTCACCTGGATGCAGCATCACGGCGTCGTCGGTGCCTTGGCATCGACCACCAACACGGCACTGACTGAGCAGTACTGGGACGACCTCGTCAGCGGGGAACTGCAGGGCGGTGTCGCCTACGCCGGCGCCATCCCGCGCCCTCCACTGCTGTGGGCACGCCGGGTCGATCATGGGTACGTCCTCGACGGGATAGCCCCCTTTGTCACCGGCTGGGGAATCGTCGATGTCCTTCTCGTGTCTGCGCGGGACGAATTCGACAATTCCATCGTCCACTCCGTTGTCCAGGCGACCGACGCGCCAGGCCTGTCCGTCGAGGAACTCCCCCTGATCGCTGCTCGCGGAAGCAACACCGTCCGAATAGCTTTCGACGGTTTTGCCATCCCCGACGCCCATGTCACCGCAGTTGTCGACGATCAGCAGTTCCAGAACACCCAACTACCCGGCCTGTGGTTCAACGGGGCCATGGCGATGGGGGTCGCGCGGCGCGCAATGGCAGAGTTGGCGGATCTCGGAATCGACGCGGAACCGTTCCAAGCGCAGGCCGAACTGGTGCGTGAACATCTCGACAGCGCTCTGGCGGGCGACGCCGACATGTCTGCCGCCCGCGCCGCAGCCTCCGAGCTCGCGGTCCGGGTATCAGCGGCTCTCGTCGCGGCCACCGGCTCACGCTCCCTGGTGGGCAGCAACACAGCCGAGCGTTTGATGCGTGAAGCCACGTTCACGCTGGTAGCCGCCACCCGCCCCGGAATCAAAACAGCTCTGGTCGAGCGCCTACGTGATTAGCCGAGTGCACCCCGCTGCCCTGGATTACGCTCGGTGTCATGAACAGTGTCATGAACAACGGTGCACCTGTACTCATTCCGGCCGGAACTGTCTTCACACCCGACGATCTGACGTTCTACTCCGATCGTGATTCACGCACACTCGACGACGCGATCGCGGGCGCCGATCTTCTTGTGAGCTGCCCGCATTCGGGTTCAGCCATCCCGGAAGAGCTCGCCGAGTTTCTGGCACCCGAGTTCACCCGGCGCCTGCAGTTCGATTTCACCGACATGTCGACCAGCGCGATCGTGCGTCGGTGGGCCGAGATCGATCCGCGCATCGTGTACGTCGAGAATCCCCATCCGCGCATGATTCGTGACCCCAACCGCGCCAAGCCCGAAAACCTGGAATCTTCACTGCGCGAGGCATTTGCACGTGTTCACCAGGCCGGGGCGGGCAACAAGGTCGACCTCACGGGAGTCGACGCCGTCCGTCCGGTCACGTTCTCCTTCTACCCGTTGCTACTGGAACCAACCGACGACGCCGGGTGGAAGCGTTTGGCCGACACGTTCACCGAGACAGCCGATCGCGGACTGGGCGTGTACGAGCACACGCGTGATTCTCTGGTCGAGAAAATGGTGGAAAAGAGTTTCGAGGTCGGCCGATCGTTCACCACGCTCTCGTTCCACGACACGATGAACCACACGACGCGACGCGACGGTGCGGTCAATGTGCTTCGCCCCGAGGAGGATCGGCTGCCTGACGTCGTGGCACTGTCCAATCGTGGTGATCACGACGGCAATCGACGCGGCGACAATCCCGTAACGATGGACCCCGAACTCATTCGAGCGCTCGCGGCCGCACATCGCAAGGGATTTCAGGTCGACGATCCGGGCGCTGTAGCGCTGAACCAGCCGTATCTCGGCAGCTTCGAGATCATCACAGCAGGTGCGAGATTCGCCGAGCAGTCAGCACGCGCGGATGCTGCCTGCATCACACTCAGCGCCGTGCAGGCGGAGTTCAAACGCGAATTCCTGCTCGGCGACACCCTCGCCGCGCACATCATGGCACCTGGCGTCGACTGGCCGAGTTCCGATCCGGAGCGGGTGGACCAGCTCGCCCGCGCATGCAAGGCGAGCTGGGACCACTACCGAGACAGCTAGCCGAGCACCACTCCGAATATCGCGCCGGCGGTAATCGTGGTCACGGCCAGGATTATCGTCGGCAGGAAGAACGAGTGGTCCACGAGCTTGGTACCGAGCTTCGTGCTGCCGGAGAGGTCGAAGTTCGCGGCCGCGATCTGCGAACCGTTTGTCGGCAACAGGTAGATACCGGCAAACGCTCCGGCCCACATACCGGTCAGCAGACCAGGGGCGATACCGGCCGCGAGTCCGATCGGCACGATGGTTCGGGTGGCGGTCGACTGGCTGGTGGTGAGCACACACACCAGGAAGACACCGAGCGCGAAGATCCAGGGTGCGGCGCTGACCCAGTCGCCGACGGTGCTGGTGATCAGCTCCAAGTGAGCGCTGATGAACGTATCCGTGAGCCACGCGAGACCGAACAGCGCAATCGCCGAGACCATACCGGCACGGAACACCGTCGAGGTCGGAACGTCGGCCACGTTGGGCTTGCATACGAGCAGGATGAGGGTGCCGACCAGGAACATCAGCATCTCGATGATCGGGGTCATTCCCAGCGGCGAGCCGTCGGCCGCCTCGGGGCGAATTCCCTTGAAGAGTCCGAAGATCACGATCGCCAGAACACCCGCGAGGAAGATCAGCGCTGCGTTGCGGCCGGTCTTCGTCGAGACCAGTTCGGTGGTGGCCGCAGCGCCGGGGCCGGCCAGTTCGCCGGACTTCAGCTTTGCCTGCACGTCGGGATCGTCGGCCAGTTCCTTGCCGAGGCGGTTCACCGCGAACGACGAGATGATGATGCCGATCACCGCCGCCGGGAAGGTGATCTTGATGATATCGATGAGCTCGAAATCGTACGGCGACACATCCGTCAACGTCACCATGGCCGCCATGGCCGCTGATACGGGGCTACACGCCAGCGCAACACCGGTCGAGACGACGGACAGCGACAGCGGCCGTGAGGGACGCACGCCGTTCTTGTACGACACGTCGTAGATCACGGGCAGCAGCGGATACAGAATGTTGGACGTTCCGGCGCCGACCGAGAAGAGGAACGACACCAACGGTGCGATCAACGTGATCTGTTTTGGCCTGGATTCGATCAGTTTGGCCGCGATGGTGACCATCCAGTCGATACCACCGGCTGCCTGCATCATCGACGACGCCAGGACGACGGACAGCACGATCAGGAGGGCGTCGACCGGGGGCGCACCCACGTCCTCGCCGAACACGAACACAAGGACGGCGACGCCCGCACCGCCCCACAGACCGAGTGCAACACCACTCGATCGAGTGCCCATGACGATTGCCCCGAGCACCACAATGAGCTCGAGAGCAATAATTACAGCTTCCATCTGGCACTCGCCTTCTCGAAAAACAGCCAAATCGTCCTGATTACGGAAAAAATATAGTCCCGGCGATGTCTTCGGCACGTTTGAACACGCTGTCGGTGGGCAGGTGCACTATGGATACGTGACCGACGTCCTCGAAAAGTTCTCGCCCGCGACACGAGAATGGTTCGACGGTGCCTTCAGCGCCCCCACACCGGCTCAACTCGGCGCGTGGGAATCCATAGCAAGCGGCGCGCACACCCTGGTCGTAGCGCCTACCGGTTCCGGCAAGACACTGTCCGCTTTTCTGTGGGCACTCGATCAGTTGGCTTCGCGGGACGAGGGCCACCGCACTACCAAGGTCCTGTACATCTCACCGCTCAAGGCACTCGGCGTGGATGTCGAACGAAACCTCCGCGCTCCGCTTGTCGGCATCACTCAAACCGCCAAACGCCTCGGTCTCACGCCACCCGAGATCACGGTCGGCGTCCGCTCCGGTGACACCTCCCCCGCCGATCGACGCTCGTTGATCAAAAGGCCGCCGGACATCCTGATCACCACCCCGGAATCGTTGTTCCTGATGCTCACCTCCGCCGCCCGCGAGACGCTGGCCGGCGTCGACACCGTCATCGTCGACGAGGTCCACGCGGTGGCCGGGACCAAACGCGGCTCCCATCTCGCTCTCTCCCTCGAGCGCCTCGACGCACTACTCGAGTCCCCCGCGCAGCGCATCGGTTTGTCGGCCACCGTCCGCCCCCACGAAGAAGTCGGGCGATTCCTCTCCGGGTCGTCGCCCATCAGGATCGTCGCGCCACCGGCCGCCAAGACCTTCGACCTCACCGTCCGCGTTCCCGTGGAGGACATGACGGAACTGGGTATCGCAACACCTGCAGACGGTTCCGAATCTCCGACGCCCCAAGCGGGCTCCATCTGGCCGCACGTCGAAGAACAGATAGTCGATCTTGTTCTCGAACACCGCTCGTCCATTGTGTTCGCCAACTCCAGGCGCCTCGCGGAGCGGTTGACAGCTCGGCTCAACGAAATCCACGCCGAACGCACCGGTGTGCTGGTCGACAAAATGCCGAAGCCACCGTCACAAATCGGCACACCCACCGAAGTCAATTTCGGTGCCGAGCCACTGCTCGCACGCGCCCACCACGGCTCGGTCAGCAAAGATCAGCGAGCCATCATCGAAGACGACCTGAAATCCGGGCGACTGCGGTGCGTCGTCGCGACCAGCAGCCTCGAACTCGGAATCGACATGGGCGCAGTTGATCTGGTGATCCAAGTCGAGGCGCCGCCATCGGTCGCGAGCGGGCTCCAACGCGTCGGCCGGGCCGGACACCAGGTCGGTGAAATCTCTCGCGGTGTGGTGTTTCCGAAACATCGAACCGATCTCATTCACTGTGCCGTCACCGTCGAGCGCATGGTCGAGGGCAAGATCGAAGCGATGACGGTTCCTGCCAATCCTCTCGACATTCTGGCCCAGCAGACGGTGGCCGCGACGGCACTCGAACCGATCGACGTGGACGACTGGTTCGACACCGTCCGCCGAAGTGGTTCGTTTGCAACGCTTCCCCGCTCCGCGTACGAGTCCACCCTCGATCTGCTGGCGGGCCGGTACCCCTCGGACGAGTTTGCCGAACTGCGTCCACGCCTGGTCTGGGATCGCGAAGCCAACACACTCACGGGGCGCCCCGGGGCGCAGCGTCTGGCCGTCACCTCCGGCGGCGCAATCCCGGACCGCGGGCTCTTCACGGTCTACATGGTGGGCGAGCGGGCGTCTCGTGTTGGCGAACTCGACGAGGAAATGGTCTACGAATCCCGAGTCGGCGACGTGTTCGCCCTGGGCGCGACCAGCTGGCGGATCGAGGAAATCACGTTCGACCGCGTTCTGGTCAGCCCCGCCTACGGACAACCGGGGCGCCTCCCGTTCTGGCACGGCGACGGCCTTGGACGACCGGCAGAACTCGGCCAAGCACTCGGCCAGTTCGTCCGGGAAACAGCGCTCGGCAACGAGGCCGACGTGATCGAACGCTGCCGCGTCGGCGGCCTGGACCACAACGCCACCACCAACCTGATCCAACTGGTGGGCGAGCAGAAAAACGCGACCGGGCAGGTGCCGTCGGATCGCACGTTGGTGGTCGAGCGGTTCCGCGACGAACTCGGCGATTGGCGCCTGGTCCTGCACTCCCCGTACGGCCAGCGGGTGCACGCTCCGTGGGCACTCGCCATCGGTGCACGTCTGCAGGAACGATACGGAGTGGATTCCAGTCCCACGGCCTCCGACGACGGCATCATCATCCGCCTCCCCGATACCGAGAACGAGCCTCCCGGCGCCGAACTCTTTGCCTTCGACGTCGAAGACATCGAAGATCTGGTCACCCAGGAAGTGGGCGGGTCTGCACTGTTCGCCTCACGGTTTCGTGAATGTGCCGCTCGCGCACTGCTTCTGCCTCGCCGAAATCCCGGCAAGCGTGCGCCGTTGTGGCAGCAGCGTCAACGCAGCGCCCAGCTCCTCGACGTGGCACGCAAGTTTCCGACGTTCCCCATCCTGCTCGAGACTGTGCGCGAATGCCTCCAAGATGTCTACGACCTGCCGGCGCTCATGGATTTACTCGGCAAGATCGCCAAACGACAGATCCGCATCGTTGACGTCGAGACGGCGTCCCCGTCTCCGTTTGCCAGCGCGCTGCTGTTCAGTTATGTCGGCGCCTTCATGTACGAGGGCGACAGCCCACTCGCCGAAAGACGCGCGGCAGCACTGTCTCTCGACTCCACACTGCTCGCCGAACTGTTGGGCCGCGTCGAACTGCGCGAGCTACTCGACGGCGGTGTCATCGAGCAAGCCGAGCGCGAGCTGCAACGACTGGCGCCCGAGCGCAAGGCAAAAGATCTCGAAGGCGTTGCTGATCTACTGCGTATGCTCGGCCCACTCACGACCGAGGAGGTTACGGCGCGTTCCCTCGAAGATCCGCGTCTGTGGCTCGACACGCTTACGACAGACAAACGCGCCCTTCATGTTTCGTTTGCCGGGCAACAGTGGTGGACGGCAATCGAAGACTCAGGTCGCCTGCGTGACGGACTGGGGGTACCCCTACCCATCGGTGTACCCGCAGCATTCATCGAACCGGTGGATCAGCCGCTCGAGGACCTGTTGAGCCGCTATGCGCGCACGCACGGACCTTTCACGCTCGCCGACGCGGCTGCCAGATTCGGTATCGGCGTTTCGGTGGCGCGCGATGTTCTCGGCCGTCTTGCCTTGGAGAAGCGGGTCCTCGAGGGTGAATTCCGGCCCGGATCAGCCGGGAGTGAATGGTGCGACGCCGAAGTGCTCCGGCGATTGCGTCGACGCTCACTCGCTGCCGCCCGGGCGGATGTGGAACCGGTCAGCACCGCCACGCTGGGCCGATTCCTTCCCAACTGGCAGCACGTCGGCGGAACTCTCCGCGGGATCGACGGTGTTGCAACCGTCGTCGATCAGCTTGCCGGAGTTCCCATTCCGGCATCGGCGCTCGAATCGCTGATCCTGCCGAGTCGCATCCCCGACTATTCACCGGCCATGCTCGACGAGCTGACCTCGACCGGCGAGGTACTGTGGTCGGGATCCGGAGCCATCTCGGCCAAGGATGGGTGGGTTGTCCTGCACCCGGCGGATCTGGCCCCGGCAACCCTCAATCCGCCTGCCGATACCGATGTTTCGGACCTGCAACAGCAGGTCCTCGACGTCCTGACCGCTGGCGGTGCCTATTTCTTCCGCCAATTGGCCGAAGCACTCGACAACCCGGAAGACGGCGCGCTCACGACTGCGCTGTGGGAATTGGTGTGGCTCGGGCACATCGGCAACGACACCCTCGCTCCCCTGCGGGCCCTATTGTCCGACACCACTCGAACCACAACCAGCCACCGCGCTCCGAGGCGTGTTCCGCGGGCCCGTCCGTATCGAGGAATGATGCGCCCGGCGGTACCCGCGCGCACCGGACCGGCCACCGCTGCCGGACGCTGGTTCCTGCTGCCGGCCGCCGAGCCTGATCCCACTGTTCGGGCCCACGCCACGGCCGACCTTCTGCTCGAGCGCTACGGAGTTGTCACCCGTGGCAGCGTGGTCAGCGAGAACGTCCCCGGCGGATTTGCGTTGATCTACAAGGTGCTCAGTACGTTCGAGGACAACGGCCGGGCCAGGCGCGGCTACTTCGTCGACACTCTGGGCGGTGCGCAGTTCTCCACGCCTGCCGTCGTGGATCGTTTGCGTACGTTCGGGGAATCCATCGAGGGTCGCCATACTTCTTCTGCCACGGTCACTCTTGCCGCGTGCGATCCTGCCAACCCGTATGGAGCGGCGCTCCCGTGGCCGGCGTCGAACGCCGAAGAATCACCCGGTCACCGACCCGGACGCAAGGCCGGCGCGCTGGTTGTTCTCGTGCAGGGCGAGCTGGTGCTCTATGTCGAACGCGGTGGTCGAACTATTCTCACCTTCTCCGACGACCCCGGCGTACTCCGCACGGCAGCAACATCTCTGGCCCAGATCGTGAAGAACCGATCCGTCGAGAAGATCGTCGTCGAGAAAGTGAACGGCGAAACCATCCACGGCAACAACTTTGCGCCGGTCTTGGTCGAAGCCGGGTTTGCGGCCACCCCACGCGGCTTCAGGTTGAGATCATGAAGGCTGATTGCTGATGCCCGAAGGCGATACCGTCTGGCGGACGGCCAATGCACTTCGCACGGCCCTGAACGGCAAGGTGCTCACCACGTGCGACGTTCGTGTCCCGCGATACGCCACCGTCGACCTGACCGGCACACGTGTCGACTCCGTCGTCAGTCGCGGAAAGCATCTGTTGATCCGGATCGGCGACGCCTCCGTCCACACACATCTGAAGATGGAAGGCGCGTGGCAGATCTACGTACCGGGTGAGCGGTGGCATCGCCCAGCCCATCAGGCGCGCATTATTCTGGCAACCGAAGATGCTGTTGCCGTGGGTTTTTCGCTCGGCATCACCGAAATTCTCGATCGCGACCAGGAAGACTCCGTCGTCGGACATCTTGGTCCGGATCTCCTCGGCCCGGATTGGGACAATGCTGCGGCCGAGGAAAATCTGCGCAGCGCGGGCTCGGAACCGATCGGCGTTGCGCTCCTCGACCAACGGGTCATGGCTGGGCTCGGCAATGTGTATCGCAATGAAATCTGTTTTCTCCGTGGGCTTCATCCACGAACTCCGACGGACCGGGTCCCGGATCTCACGGCGGTCGTCGACCTGTCGTACCGCATTATCGGTGCCAACAAGTCACGTCACGTCCGAGTAACCACTGGCGATACCCGTCCCGGTCGACAGACGTGGGTGTACGGCCGCCGCGGAAAACCGTGTCGGCGTTGCGGAACGCGAATCCGCGAAGAACTACTCGGACCCGACCAGCTCACCGAACGACAGATATTCTTCTGCCCGTCCTGCCAACCGCTTACGCACGATTAGCTTTTGTCAACAGGCGGACGCAGTACGCCACAAAACGATCACGGCTCACGTCAATGGTGCCGTCGAGGTATCCGATGAACAGGGTGAACAACGCACCCACCAACCCTACGGCGGTCAACTGCTTCTCCACCGGATCACTGATTTCGGAGAGCTGTGCATAGACGAGGTCCACGAAAGCCGGCATCGATTCGATTCCGCGGCCTCCGAGTACAGGTTCGGAGAGCGGAGCAATCAGCAGCACTCGTCCCATCGCGGGATCGTCGACCATCAATTTGACGAACGTATCGACCGCTGCGGTCGCAATCGCTTCGGTTCCGGTTTCCATAGCTACTGCTGCCGCCAGTGCGGATTGCGCGCGTTCCGAAACATACGAGTGGACCGACACCACGTACTGATCGCGGTCGGTGAAGCTCTCGTAGAAGTACCGTTCCGTCAGTCCCGCAGCCTTACATACTGCCCGTACGTTGACGGCCGGACCGTCCACTGCCCCCAGTAGTGTCACGCCCACATCGAACAGCGCTGCCTTCCGTGCTGCACGCCGTTCCTCGATACTCACTGCTGCTCCGATTCCTTGACTACTGATGTTGTCGATCCTAATCTGACAACATTCGCAGTCAAGGTGATGACGTGACCTTGGGCCGATCGCTCTACCTCATCTCCGGAGTTGTCTTCGGCGGCCCCGACCCGAATCCTGCTACCCGTGACGCGCCGAGACAGCCCGATGCACTACAGCCCAAATGCCTGATCTGCCATAATCAAGCGATGCCGCGGAGCCTACGTACCCTGCTCAATCGCCCGATTACCGCCCGCGGTCGCCACCTCGGGCAAGAGCGCATCGCCGCCCGGACCACCGCCTACGTATACGGCAACATCTTGGCTCTGGCCGCTCTGATTCCGGTCACCCAATCGCAGGAATCGCTCGGCGTTGCCATTGTCATCGGCACGGCCCTGTCGACGTATATCGCGCACACCTTCGCGGAGGGTGTCGGCGAAAGTATTCGTAATGATCGAGAACTAACCACTGCGGAAAGAATCGAAGCTCTCCGTGATTCCGTGCCCATCCTGACCTCGGCCGTGGTTCCCATCGTTATTCTGGGAACCGCCTGGTTCAACATCCTCGAACCGCGGACCGCCCAACTGATTGCCGAACTTGTGTTGGTGCTCCGTATCGGTTCCACGAGTTACGTCATCAGCCACCTTCGCGGCGAAAAAGTAGGCACGGCAACTCATGTCGCGGCGTTCGGTCTCGCTGCGGTAGCGACGTTGATCGTCGCCATCAAGATCGTGCTGACTCACTGACTTGGCGCTTGCTTCTGTTCCCCGGCGTTCTGTTCCACTGCAGTGCCGCGACGAAACAGGCCGCCAGTGCGATCGGAATGAAGTAGCCATAGGCAACCAAGTGTGGTCGGGATGCAAAGAAGGCGCCGAATGCCCCGAACACCAGAATTGCTGCGACCGTAACTGCGACCCAGCGACGGGGAACTACGGCAGGGATTACGCACATTAGAGCCGGGACTGCCAACCACGCAAGAATTGCCACACCGAGATAACTGACGATCGATTCGTTGCACTGCGTCCAGTTGGTGATCCCGTCGCTCGGGAAAATACCGATCTCGCAGGATGTGATTTGGTACATCGGATCCGACGCGGCGAAGTACCCGAGCGCGGCAGCGGCTAAGGCAAGCACCACCCACACCCATCGGAAGAATGTCGTCACAGTCATCCGACAAAAACTACTGGGTCCCCACCATCCGATATACATAACGCAGACAATTCACTCTTCATGACGGATCCGGAGAACCTGCCGATATGAACGCCCCTCAACCGCCATATCCGTGGGACTCCCAACACCAGCGGGATTCCCAACCCCAGCGGGATTCACAGCCACCCGGAGATCCACAGCCACCACAAACACCTGCGTGGGTCTGGGTTCTTCTCGGCGCCGGAATAGCTGCGATTGTTGTGGTTGTGGGGCTTGTCTGGGTGCGGCCGCTGCTCTTCGACGCAGACACACATCAATCCGCGCGATCCTCGACTCAACTCGGTACAACGGCTTCTACAACAACTACACCCACCACAGAATCTTCTCCCACCACAACGTCAGCAGCTGCTCGAACCACTACTTCCGCACCGACGTCCGGTCCAGCTGTCCCGGCAAACGCAACTCGCTGCGGGCCGGTGTTTTCCAACAACGAATTGCCGAACTCCGCGACCGGTAGCAAAGCCACATCATGTGAGTTCGCCGAAGAAGTGCGGTATCAGTACGTCAGTCAGGGCAAACGAAATGCAACAGTGTCGATCAGCGCTGTCAGCCCCGTCACCAACACGCGCTATTCGATGAGTTGCACCGGAAAGAAGGTTGTCACCTGTAGTGGCGGTAACAACGCAATCGTCTATCTCTTTTAATAGATAAGGCGAAAAAATTCAGAATGGCGGCGGATCGTTGCCGTAGTCGACGGGTTTGTGGGGCAAGCGCTTTCGGGGTGTGGAGATCGGGAAGGTTTGCCGGTGTTTCCGTTCCGCGTGTTTCGCTGTGCGGTGCTGAATCTTGACGCGCCGATGTTTGCGTTCACTTCGGATGCGGGCAGCTTTGTTTTCCAAACGAGTGCGTCGCGGTTTGCCGCCTTCCGGTAGCAGCGATTCCTGTTGGCCGGCGAGTAGTCCGGCATCTCTCATGCGGTAGCAGTGCCCGGTCGGCGAGGTCAGCGAGATACTGCGATCCGGGTTCGGGTCGAGCCGCCACTTGCCGGAATGCTTGAGGCGATGATGGTTACGGCAGAACGCGCTCAGATTCGACGCGACCGTCTTCCCACCCTGTGTGGGGTCGGTGTGGTTGAACGGAACGTTGTGGTCGAGATCGCAATTCCAGGAGGGGGCATCGCAGTGCGGCCATTGGCAGCTTCCCGCGATGACCCGCAGCCACGTATCGAGTGCCGCGCCGGGGCGGTAGACCAAAGCCGAGGTGGGCTCAGAGGCGGGCACAGGTGTTTCTGGCACCCGCGCTTCCCGAACGTCTGCGTCTTTCGCGATGTCGCGGGCATGCTCGGCGCTGATCACGCCGTACCCGTCGAGATGAGCGGGCTCGTCGCTGCCGGGAATATCGCTGCCGGCGAAGGTGGATTCGTGCATCACCACATGCACGAGTGGCCGGCGAATGATCACCATGCCGCTGCGGTCCTGCGGGCAATCATCCCGGTCGCAGTCGCACACCAACACCGTGGAACCACTCACCAAAGCGCCCAACGAATCAGCGCGGCGCTGCTCATACGTACGCGAATCATGGCGGCATACCGACATCGCCAACTCCCGCAACCGGCCGTCGAAGGCACGGGCTTGTTCGGCCGGAATGCTGCCGAGGATGCGGGCCATACCGTCTTCGGCGGCACTGACCCCGACAAACCGATCCGCCAAGGCCCGGCGACGTCTCTCCCGCATCCCCTCCGGATCAACGCGGGCCACGATCCGGTCGATCGCCGCCGTCAACCGACGACCCGTCAACCCGATACCACCGTCCACTGCTGGGGCGAGAACCTGCTCGAGCAGCAAACGCTCTACTTCGTCGATCAACTCGTCACCGACATTCGCGGTCGCCGACTCGATCAACCCGACCCGGTAGGAGTCGAGTTCACCGCGGGCCATCGCTGCCCGCGTGCGATGCAACCGCGTCTTCAAAGCAAAACCCAACCCGATGAGCTTCCCCGCCGCAGCCCGCCCCATCGTCAACACCGCGCCGACCTCCGATTCGGCCAACTCGTACGCCGACGACGACCACGTACCGCCCTCGACATGCTCAGCACTACGGCGAGTGAAAAACTCCGCAACCACGGCCAGTTTCCGCTCGACCAGCATCGCTTCACATGAATGCAACTCACTCATGAGATCGATGAGGGCGCAATCGGTTTCGGCATCACTCAGCTGCGCTGAGATACCGAAACTTCCCACCCCCGGATCGAACATCCTCCCACCGTAATCGAAACCCTGTTCGATTACGAGGACTTCTCCAAACTAGTCGGAAAGGTCCGATATATGGAAAATGCCCACAGTCCATGCGCAGCCCAACGGCTACACGCGGTCCGCCACCTCGACTACAGGCTCGAGGATTTCCACCCGCGATTCCGGCGCCGCTGCCCGCAGTGCGTCCGCTGCTTCGTCGTCGGGCTGAGCCTGTGATTCCACTTCGGCCTTGACCCGCGCACGGTAGGTGTCAACCTCACGATCGACCGCTTCGGCATCCCAGCCCAGCACGGGGGCAACAAGTTCCGCGACTTGCTGGGCACAGTTGACGCCGCGGTGCGGGTACTCGATCGCGATGCGCGTGCGCCGCGCCAAGATGTCGTCCAGGTGCAGAGCGCCTTCCGCGGCTGCGGCATACACTGCCTCAACCTGAAGGTAATCGGGCGCATCGGTGATGGGCTGCAACAACTCCGGAGTAGTGCGGCCCAATTCCAACACCTCGGTGATCAAGGAGCCATACCGATCGAGGAGATGCTTGACGCGGTACGGATGCAGACCGTACGTCTCACCCAGCTGCATGGTCTGATTGACCAACGCAAAGTATCCGTCGGCGCCCACGAGCGGCACCTTCTCGGTGATCGACGACGCAACGCGCGCCGGAATGTCTTCGGATGCAACGTCAACCGCGTCCTCCGCCATGACGCGGTACGTGGTGTACTTTCCGCCCGCAATGGCAACAAGGCCCGGAGCAACTCGGGCAACGGCATGCTCACGCGACAGCTTCGACGTCTCGTCGCTCTCGCCGGCCAACAGTGGACGAAGACCGGCGTACACACCGTCGATGTCGGCATGCGTCAAAGGTGTCACGAGCACCGAATTAACGTGTCCGAGAATGTAATCGATATCGGCCTTGGTTGCGGCCGGGTGCGCGAGGTCGAGATTCCAGTCCGTGTCCGTGGTTCCGATGATCCAGTGATTTCCCCACGGGATCACGAACAGTACTGATTTTTCGGTGCGCAGAATGATCGCCGCTTCACTGACGATGCGGTCACGGGGAACAACGATGTGCACGCCCTTCGACGCCCGGACCCGGAAGCGGCCACGCTGACGCGACAGTGCCTGGATCTCGTCGGTCCACACGCCCGTCGCGTTGATGACGACGTGTCCCTTGACCTCGGCGGTCCGTCCGTCTTCGCAGTCACGAACACGTACACCCGACACTCGATCTGCTTCGCGCAGGAAGCCGACAACCTGCGTCGACGTCCGGACCACAGCGCCGTAATGCGCCGCCGTCCGCGCAACGGTCATAGTGTGACGGGCGTCGTCGACCACTGTGTCGTAGTACTGGATTCCGCCGGTCAGCGAACTGCGCTTGAGGCTCGGCGACATGCGCAGCGCTCCGGCACGCGTGAGATGCTTCTGCGAGGGCACCGATTTGGCCCCACCCATCCGGTCGTACAGGAAGATTCCCGCCGCCATGTACGGGCGTTCCCAGACGCGGTGAGCCAGCGGGAACAGAAACTTGAGGGGCTTGACCAGGTGCGGTGCCAATGTCGTCAGAGACAGCTCGCGTTCGCGTAATGCCTCACGGACCAGCCCGAATTCAAGCTGTTCCAAGTAGCGCAAACCGCCGTGGAACATCTTCGACGATCGGGACGACGTGCCCGACGCATAGTCACGAGCCTCGATCAACGCGACTTTGAGTCCACGCGTCGCGGCGTCGAGCGCTGTGCCGACACCCACGACGCCGCCACCGACGACGATGACGTCGAACTGCTCGCTCTGAAGCTGCTCCCAGGCAGCTTCTCGCTGCTGTGGGCCGAGAAACTGCACACCCTGCTGCTTACTCAACCCGTATCTCCTGTAAGTCGACGACGAATTCGCATCCAGGCTAGTAGCTTCATGCTCATACTGCGACAGCGCACGAACCAAGGAGACATGTGAACCAGTACATCGCCGCCATCGACCAAGGCACCACGTCGAGCCGATGCATGATCTTCGACCACGACGGCGCTGTTGTCAGCGTTGCCCAGAAGGAACACGAACAGATCTTCCCGCAATCCGGCTGGGTCGAACACGACCCGGTGGCGCTGTGGATGAACACTCGCGAAGTGGTGGCAGGCGCACTCGCCAAAGCCGACCTCACCCGGGCGGACATCGCGGCCGTCGGAATCACGAATCAACGTGAGACAACGGTGGTCTGGGAGCGAAAGACCGGAAAACCCGTCTACAACGCCATTGTCTGGCAGGACACGCGCACTGATCAGCTGTGCCAGGAACTCGGCGGTGACGCCGGGCCGGAAAAGTACCGCGCACAGACCGGGTTGCCGTTGTCGACGTATTTCTCGGGCCCGAAAATCCGATGGATTCTCGACAATGTCGACGGGGCACGCGCCAAGGCCGAAGCCGGCGAATTGTGCTTCGGCACCATCGACACGTGGATTTTGTGGCACCTCACCGAGGGGCAGCACGTGACAGATGTCACCAATGCGTCACGCACAATGCTGATGGATCTGGAGACATTGCAGTGGGACGAGTCCATCTGCGCGGATTTCGGGATTCCGATGTCGATGCTTCCGGAAATCCGCAGCTCATCCGAGATCTACGGTAAGGGTCGCCCGCGGGGCAACCTGGCCGGTGTTCCGGTCGCGGGCATTCTCGGAGACCAGCAGGCAGCCACCTTCGGTCAGGCCTGCCTGTCGGTGGGAGAAGCAAAAAACACCTACGGCACCGGCAACTTCCTTCTCCTCAACACCGGCACTACTCCGGTCCACAGCAAGCACGGCCTCCTGACTACGCTCTGCTACAAACTGGGCGACGCCCCGGCGGTTTATGCCCTGGAAGGTTCTGTTGCCGTATCGGGATCACTGGTCCAGTGGCTCCGCGACAACCTCGGGATCATTCAGAACGCCAAGGACATCGAGGCCCTCGCGGCAACCGTCGACGACAACGGCGGCGCCTACATCGTTCCCGCCTTCTCCGGTCTCTTCGCACCGCGCTGGCGTCCCGATGCTCGCGGAGTCATCGTGGGACTCACGCGCTTCGTGAACAAGGGCCATCTGGCCCGGGCTGCGCTCGAAGCTACCGCGTATCAAACCCGTGAGGTCATCGACGCCATGCGCGCCGATTCCGGCGTCGAACTCTCCGCCCTCAAAGTGGACGGCGGCATGGTTGTCAACGAGACCCTGATGCAGTTCCAGTCCGACATTCTCGGAGTGCCGGTGATCCGTCCCGTTGTCAACGAGACAACCGCGTTGGGCGCTGCCTACGCTGCCGGTTTGGCCGTCGGCTATTGGTCCGATACCGACGACATTCGCCGCAACTGGGCCGTCGGCAAGACGTGGGAACCCGACATGGAAGAGTCCGAGCGCGCCCGCCTGTACGCGGAATGGAACAAGGCCGTCGAACGGACATACAACTGGTCCGATTAGTAGGTTTCGGTGGGGTGCCGTGCACCCCACCGAAAGCCGCTCCAACTGTTCACCTGCGCGCAATTACGAGTACAGCGTTCTCGTAATTCCGATACAGACACCGATGGTTTCGTAACAGGCGTCAAACTCCCCCGCCTTTTCGGAAGGTCCATCATGCGTGCTCGAGTCGGTATCGCCGTCGCGTTGACTGCCGTCGCTTCTCTCGCCCTGTCCTCGTGCTCCACCGAATCCGAAGCCTCGTCTGCGGATTCGAATCAGATCATTTTCGCCACGCCTCCCGGCACCGATGACGTCAAAGAGCTCGCCATCATGAACGATGTCGCCGACATGGTGGGAACCGCGACCGGCAAAACCGTCAAACACGAGTCACCGGCGGACTACCTCGGCGTCGTCGAGGCGGTTCGGAACGGATTTGTCGACGTCGCCGTCCTCAGCCCTTTCTCGGCCGCCCTCGCATTCAAGACAGGAAGCGTCGAACCCATCCTCGCCTGGAACGGGGCACCAGATCCGGCGTCGTACTGTATAACCAAGTCCGACAGCACAATTCAATCCGTTGCCGACATCAAGGGACATCAGGTCGCCTTTGTCGATCCGGGATCGACCACTGGCTACTTCATGCCGAAGGCAATGATGGCCGAGGCCGGGCTCACCGACGGAACCGACTACAAGAGCACCTTTGCCGGCGGACACGACTCTGCAGTTCTCGCACTGATGAACGGGAACGTCGACGTTGCCTGCACCGCCCGCCAGCTCTACACGTCGTTCATCGCCGGTGGCATGTTCACAGCCGACGACGTCCGAATCGTCGGCCAAACCGCACCCATCCCGGTTGGCGTATCCATCGTCGCCCGCACCGGCCTCGATTCCGAGACTCGTGACGCAATCAAGGACAAGCTCCCAGCGATGCTCGCCGCAAATCCCGAAGCATCGAAGATCCTCGGCGTTGGCGGCACGTACACCGCCGATCCCGACTTCTCGGTGTACGAACCGTTGGTCACGATCGCGGAAGCTGCCGGAGTCGATCTGGACAACATCCGATGACAGCGCCGGCAATTCGCCCGCCGCGCTCGTCCCTGGTTCTGCCGCCGGTGGTCACCGGACGCAACATTCGAGTCACGTTCGGCGACAACATCGCCCTCGACGGCGTCGACCTCACTGTTCGCCCCGGTGAAGTGGTCGGTTTGCTCGGACACTCGGGATCCGGCAAATCGACATTGATGAAGACACTGACCCGCCTCACCGACTTCACCGCAGACGAATTGAGCGTTGCCGGCCGAGATGTCGCGAGGCAGAGCGGTTCCGACTTGCGTTCTCTGCGTTCGGATGTCGGCTACGTCTTTCAGCACTTCAATCTGGTACCGCGACTGAGCGCCCTGACCAACGTCTTGACCGGCGGTCTGTACGACGCCGGTGCGGTCAACCTTATCGGTGGATTCGGACGCACCCAACGCATCGAAGCTCTCGAACTGTTGCGCCGAGTCGGACTGGAAGGCAAAGCATCTCAGCAGAGTCGGACGCTCAGCGGCGGTGAGCAGCAACGGGTAGCGATCGCGCGAACCCTGATGCAGCACCCGAAACTGATCCTCGCCGACGAACCCGTCGCATCCCTCGATCCACGCCTCGCCGGAACCATCCTCACCTTACTGAGGGAGATTGCCCGCGAACGTCAGGTTCCGGTGATCGTGAGCCTTCACGTTGTCGGCCTGGCCAGAAAGTACACCGATCGTGTCATCGGCCTGCGGGACGGACGCATCGTATTCAACAGCCGTGCAGAAGAACTCAATGAAGAGGCGGTGAGCACGATCTATGGTGAACATGCAGACATCGTCGAACAGTAAGCGCGAACAGACGCACGCTCTATCGAAGGAAGCCGAGCGTCTCGCCAAACCGTGGCGTCTGCCTTCCCCACGCAGCGGGGTCGGCCTGATCGTCATCGCCGTGGTCCTCGCGTGGTCGTTTGCCGGTGCAGACGCCGACCCTGCGCGCCTGGTTTCCGGCGTACCCAACATGGTCGATTTTGTCTCGCGACTGTTCCCGCCGACTTTCGACAAGTTCGACGTCATCGTCACCCTGCTGATCGAAACGCTCCAGATGGCAATTGTCGGAACGCTGGTGGGCGCGGTGCTGTCGCTCATCCTCAGTTTCGGCGCGGCGTCGAACATCGCCCCGAAGTGGCTCTACGGCATCTCCCGGGCGATCCTGAACGTCTTGCGCTCGATCCCCGAACTCATCTACGCCCTGATGTTCGTATCCGCTGTGGGTCTCGGCCCGTTTGCCGGTGTGCTTGCCATCGTGGTGGGTTCCCTCGGCTCGATCAGCAAGATCTACGCCGAAGCAATGGAATCGGTCGATCAAGGTCCACTCGATGCCCTGAGTTCCGCAGGAGCCGACAAACGCCAGATCATCACCTACGGAGTTCTGCCGCAGGCAGCACCCCTACTGGTCAGCTACACCCTGCTCCTCTTCGAGGGAAATGTCCGCGGTGCAACCATTCTCGGTCTCGTCGGTGCCGGCGGTATCGGTTTGGAACTCACCACGGCCATGCGCATGTACGACTACGGGCACCTGAGCACTATCATCCTGAGCATCATCGTGCTCGTCACCGTCATCGACCGAATCAGCGCGATGATCCGCGCTCGACTGAGCTGAGAATAACCATGACCGACGTACTCTCGTCCCCCGAACTGCTCGACCCAGTGAACCTGCGCGATCTTGCCGCGGTGGCAGTGGCAAGCGGACACATTCGCGAATCTGTCGCCTTCCGCAGCGATGACGTCTCACACCTGTCGGTGGAATACGCCGATTCACTGTGGAACAAGGGAATCCGCACAGTGATCGATCTACGGTCCCCTGGCGAGGCGGCCTACACCGGGCGTGGCCCACTCGCTGCCCACGCTATCGCCTATCACCACATTCCACTCGTGGCCGAGGTCGCCACTCCCGCCGCTATGAGTCAGGCACTACCGCAGGTAACCACTCCAGATCACGTCGGCCAGTGGTATGCGGACCTTCTGGAATCCGCGGCACCTCAACTCGCGACAGGTCTGACCGTCCTCGCTCTGAGCCCCGGCGGAACCATATTCCACTGCGCCGCAGGCAAGGACCGCACGGGTGTGTTTGCCGCCGCACTGCTCAGTGCAGTCGGCGCGGAAGCCGGCGCCATCGCCGACGACTACGCTCGCACCTCGGCTGAGCTACCCCGCCTACATGCGAGGGTCCAGATGATCATGGGCGGCTTCCTGCCGTTCGACTTCGATGCGAACAGCATGCCCAGTGGCGCCATGATGGGCGCCGAGCGTGCCTCAATGACCGTCATGCAGCAGACGCTCGTGCGGCACCACGGCGACGTTCTGGCGCCGCTGCGTGCGGCCGGACTCAGCCAGGAAACGGTCGAGCTCTTGCGTACGAAAATGCTTGCAGCACGGTGACACTCGAGAACGTGACTGCGCCGGAAACGCCGCGCGGGCCCGGCCGCCCCCGCGACACCGCCGTCGAAGAAGCAGTCCTTACCGCCACCATCGAATTGTTGACGGAATGCCCCAGCGCAGACGACGTGACGATCGCTGCCATCACCACTCGGTCCGGCATTTCGCGCGCTGCGATCTATCGACGATGGTCGAGCCGCGAGGAACTCCTGGCGGCAGCGCTCGACAGCGTCCGATCCGAGGTGAAGACAACCTTCACCGGCGATCTCCGCGCCGACCTTGCCGAATCCTTTGCCGTCGGCATGGTCGACGTGACCGGCGCGTCCGGTGACCTGGTTCGTAAACGCATCGTTCTCGGATTGCAGAACGACAAGGTCCGCGAAGCCAGCTGGCAGCAACACGTCTCGCGGCGCCGTGTCCACCTGGCGGAAGCAGTGTCCGCGGCACAGGCAGCTGGCACCCTGGATCCCTCGGTGGACACCGATGTCCTGATCGACCTGATCGTGGGAATGTCCTACTACCAGTTTGTCGTCCGCGGACCGTCCACCGCCGACGGGGCCGACGATCGAGTCCGTGCCGCAATCGAATTGCTGTGGCGCGGAGTTCAACCCCGAGACTGAGCGGAAGCATCACGGAAGGCGTCGCACAGTTTCTGTGCGGCGTCCTCCAATACCGTTTCCGGATACGTCGCAAAACACAGTCGGGCCGAGCGGCTCAGATCTGCGTCGACGCCGAATGCGGCACCGGGCACAAAGGCAACACCGTGCTCGACGGCAACGTCGAGAACCGCGGCGGTGTCTACGGGTTCAAGGCTCTCCATCCAACAGAACATGCCGCCGCGCACGGGCGAGAATCGAGCGCTGTCGCCGAAGCCGACCTGCAATGCACTGACCAGCGCCTTCGCGCGGCTGCCGTAGGACGCCCGGAGCATGTTCAGATGAGCGTCGAACCACGCGGTGTCCGAGAACAAGTCGGCCGCAATCTGTTGAGTGAGAGACGACCCACACAGATCCGCACCCTGTTTGATCAACTCGACGGCTTCGCACACCCGCCGGTCACCGTGCAGCCAGCCGACACGCAGGGCAGGTGCCAGCACCTTGGAGGCGCTGGACAGCCGAATCACCCTGTCCGACAATGCTGCAACCGGAAGCGGCGGCGGCCCGTCGAAGTACAGTTCACCGTACGGATCGTCCTCGAGAATCCAGAAGCCGTACGCATCGGCAAGTTTCGCCAGATGCGCGCGGCGTTCGAGTGAGAGAACGGACCCGCGCGGATTGTGAAAGTTGCTCACGGTATGAACAACTTTCGGACGCAGTCCACCCGCAAGCTTCTCTTCGAGCGCCCTGGTATCCATGCCGTCCGCGTCGACGGGCACGGGAACCAGGTTTGCCTGCGCAGTCCGAAAGACCTGCAGCGCACCGGTATACGCCGGATCTTCCACAACAACGATGTCACCGGCGTCGAGCAACGCCTGAGCCAGCAAACTCAGGCCCTGTTGGGAACCGTGCGTGATCACCACGTCGGACGATTCGAGGATGCGGCCGATCTTGACGGATTCGCGGGCCGCAATTACCTCACGAAGGTGTCGCAACCCCGAGGTCTCACCGTATTGAACGGACGACGCCTCACCGAGAGCAGAAGCAGCTGCCTGCGAAATACGCTCTCGCGGAATGAAATTCGGATCCGGCAGGCCACCGGCCAAACTGATCACGTCAGGGCGAGCAGTCAAGGTGAGCAGGTCACGGATTGCAGAACTACGGAGCCCACCCATACGGGCAGACAGCGCGGCGTGTTTCATAGAAACTCCCAGGCACGCAAAAGAAGGATCAGAGGGAAAACACCCTGAGCCGCCGAGGGGTCTACGGGGGCGGGGAGAGCGCCGTGGTACCGGTCCATGATTCGACCGGTACCACGACTATCCCACCATCACGCCAATATGTGAAATCAAGTTCTCAGATTTCGGGAAACCACATGACGGAAAATCAGTCGAGGTCGTCGTGACGCATGAGCTGACGCGCCGCCTCGGTGATCGAACCGGTCAGCGACGGGTAGACGGAGAAGGTCTGGGCGAGGTCATTGACGCTCAGGTTGTTCTGCACGGCCATCGCGAGCGGCAGGATCAACTCGGACCCGTTGGGCGCGACCACAACTCCGCCGATCACCACACCGGTTGCGGGACGGCAGAAGATCTTCACGAAGCCACGACGCAGTCCGGACATCTTGGCGCGCGGGTTGGTGTTGAGCGGCAACATAACGGTGCGGGCCGGAACTTCACCGTTGTCGATTGCAGCCTGCGTCACACCCACCGTCGCGATCTCAGGACGTGTGAACACCGCCGACGCCACCGTCTTCAACTTGATGGGGCTCACGCCTTCACCGAGTGCGTGGTACATCGCGATACGGCCCTGCATGGCGGCCACGGATGCGAGCGGGAGCAGGCCGGTGCAGTCGCCGGCGGCGTAGATACCCGACACCGGGGTGCGGGAGACGCGGTCGACGCGCAGGTAGCCGCCCTTATCGAGCTCGATGCCCACCCTCTCGAGTCCGAGTCCGTCGGTGTTGGGAACCGAGCCGACGGTCATGAGGGCATGGCTGCCCTCGACCGTGCGGCCGTCGGAAAGCTTGACGATGATTCCGTCCTCCGTGCGCTCGACGGCGTCGGCGCGCGCATGCTTGACCAGGATCACGCCGCGCTCGGCCAGCGCGTCTTCGAGTACGAGTGCCGCGTCGGCATCCTCGCCCGGGAGCACACGGTCACGGCTGGACACCAGCGTCACCTTGACGCCCATCTCGGTGTACGCGGACACGAACTCGGCACCGGTCACACCGGAACCGACAACAACGAGGTGCGAGGGCAGCTCTTCCAAGTCGTAGAGCTGACGCCACGTCATGATGCGCTCACCGTCCGGCTCGGCGCCCGGGATGATGCGGGGGCTGGCGCCGGTAGCGATGAGGACGACGTCGGCAGCGATGGTGCGCTGTTCACCGTCTGCGAGGGTCGCCCGCACCTGGTGAGTTGCCAATCCGAGTTCCTGGTCGGTCAGTTCTGCGGTACCGGAGAGGACCTCGACGCCAACCGTCTGCAGCCGAGCGCGAATGTCCGAGGACTGGGACAGTGCGAGTGCCTTCACACGGGCGTGAATCTTGGGGAGCGATACCGACGCCTGCTCGGGGTCGAGCGTGATTCCCAGATCGGACGCGCGACGCATGTCGGTGCGGATGCCGGTCGAGGCGATGAACGTCTTCGACGGCACACAGTCGAACAGGACACACGCGCCGCCGACGCCGTCCGAATCGACCAGGGTGACGGTTGCGCCGTGCTGGGCAGCAACCAGCGCTGCCTCATATCCGGCAGGTCCGCCGCCGATGATCACGATCCGGGTCATGTGTCCTCCAAGTCCTCAGGCGACCGGCAGGGGTCTCCCGCCAGTCCATACACCTCATGTACAGCACGCGTTGGTCACGCTATTGCAGCGATCGAGGTCGCGCAGTGCTTGTACCAGATTACTAGCGTCCGGTGGTCCGCTTCGCGTCACCCTCACACCACCGTTTAGGCTTGCGCCCGTGTCGATTTATGCTGCGTACGGTTCCAACATGCACCCCGAGCAGATGCTGTTGCGCTGCCCACACTCCCCCATGTCGGGAACTGGATGGTTGCGTGGCTGGCGCCTGACCTTCAGTGGCGAAGACCTCGGCTGGGAAGGCGCTCTCGCCACCGTGGTGGAGGACCCGGATTCCAGCGTTTTCGTAGTCCTCTACGACGTACCGGAAGAGGACGAGGTGAGCCTCGACCGCTGGGAAGGTGCCGAACTCGGACTGCACCGCAAGATCCGGGTACGTGTCGACACCACCGACGGCGCCGTTCTGGCCTGGCTGTATGTCATGGACGCCTACGAGGGCGGCCTTCCGTCCGCTCGCTACATCGGTGTGATGGCCGACGCAGCCGAGATCGCTGGCGCTCCGGCGGACTACGTCCGGGAACTGCGGACGCGGAACAGCCGGAACGTCGGACCCGGAAACGGTTTGACCGACTAGGTTTCACCGACTAGAGCAGTGTGACCGACTACAGCAGCAGGAAATAGGCCAGCACCGCGAGCGCGATGATCGCCGCTACGGTGACAACTGCGATCACGATCCGCTTGGAGCCGGACTTGCCGGCCTCGGTCTCCACCGCTGCCGCACCTTCTGCCTCCGCAGTGGCCACCTGCGACGCTTCGGCCGACCCGGCAGCCCGCGGGACGTTCTCGAATACCTCGGTGACGTCATGTGACGGCGGCAGCCCGATCGGCACGATCTTGTGCGACGTCGAGGTGAAACCGGCAGCAAGAATTGCCGCACCGAGCGCTGCCGACTGTTCCGGCCCCGGTCCGAGTTCACAACGGACATTAAGCTTTTCGGCGACGCCAACGGCAATGGCCGTCATTGCGGCCTTGTCGCCCGCCATGTCACCGTCTCCGGTCACGACAACGGCGTCGAGGTTTTCCGGCATCCATCCGAAGGCACCGAGCGCCGTTGCGATTCGTGAACTCGGCGAGCTGCCGTCCCCGGCAAATCCGAACGCGCGGCCCGCGGCAACACCCGAACGCACCAGAGTGACAGCGGCTCCGGTGTCGTCGACGTGATAGATCCCGATGAGCGTTCCGGCCAGCGCAGCGATTTCCGATTCGAACCACGCCGACACCGCTTCGGCGTCCGATACCAAGGTGACCCGTTCGAGGCCGGCGTAGACCAGTGAATCGCGCAGGATCGCTGCCGTCGAGGAATCCCAACGTGACGGATACGTCGCCACGATGTCGGGCGCTCCACCGTCCTTGCCCCCACGATCGGGCAGCGGCTCGCATTCCTGTAGCAGGCAGCGGATAGACGTTGCCACCAAATCTTCAGCGCGATAACGGGTATCAGCTGTTCCGGCAACACCGCTCGGATCGCCGACGCGGGCGACAAAACCCGTCCAGCTTTCCGTGAACTCGCGGCCGCCACCCATCGCCGACTCGCCGCCGAGCACGGTGGTGCCGTCCTTGCGTTGATTGAGAACCGTATCCCGAACGATCACCACCGGATCGGCCGAACCTGGATCGTTCGACGCCACCACTGCCGTCGACACCACTGTGCCGATTCGCACTCCCACACCTATGGACATGCCCGTACCTTCACTCGAACTTACGAAAAACGGTGCCCCCGACGGGAACCGGCACTAACCGAGAACGAGGCTTGTGAGAACCTTCACGCCCACACCGAGCGCGCGCTCGTCGAGATCGAATGTGGGTTGATGGATATCGAGTTGTTCGCCTTCGCCGGACCACACGCCCAACCTGGCCATTGCGCCAGGGACGGTCTCGAGGTACCACGAAAAGTCTTCTCCACCACCGGATTGTGGCGTGTCTGCCAATGCGTCCTGTCCCAGGCTGGCAATGGCGTCCTCGAACATACGCGTCGAGACCTCGTCATTGACGACGGGCGGGACACCGCGGCGATAGTTCAGTTGATAGCGGACACCTGTCGGTGCGAGCAGTCCGTGCACGATCTCCTCCACAAGAGGTTCGAGCAGTTCCCACGTTTCGTGATCGCCCGTTCGGACGGTGCCCGTCATCATGCCGGTCTGCGGGATCGCGTTGGGCGCCTGGCCGGCACTGACCGCGCCCCACACCATGACGGTGCCGGTGCGCGGATCGATACGGCGGCTGAGCATTCCGGGCAAACCGGTGACAACAGTTCCGAGCGCATAGATGAGATCAGTTGTCAGGTGCGGCCGTGACGTATGGCCCCCCGGCGAATCCAGTACCACTTCGACGGTGTCGGCCGCAGACGTGATCGCACCGAGTCTCACACCGACCTGACCCGCCTCCAGACGCGGATCACAATGCAGAGCAAAGATTCTCGAAACACCGTCGAGCGCACCGGCCGCGATGACGTCGAGCGCACCGCCCGGCATCACTTCTTCGGCAGGCTGGAAGATCAACCGAACTCCGACCGGAAGTTCCGGCAACGACGCCAAGGCCACACCCACGCCCAACAGGATCGTGGTGTGCGCGTCGTGCCCACAAGCGTGGGAAACACCAGGGACCGTAGACGAGTACGTCGCACCCGTCGCCTCCTGCATCGGCAGTGCATCCATGTCGGCGCGCAGGGCAATGCGGGGTCCGTCCGGCCCGATGTCGCACGTCAACCCTGTGCCGCCGGGAAGCACCTTCGGTGAAAGTCCAGCCTCGATGAGCCGCGTCGCGACAAATTCCGTTGTCGCGTACTCATGACGCGCCAGTTCGGGGTTGGCGTGGATGTGCCGTCGCCACGCGACCAGATCGTCGGCATGCGCGTGAATCCAAGTATCGATTGCCGCGTTCACCGGCGATCTACTCCTTCCAACAGACGGGCGCGTTCCGAAGGATCGGACGCTACCCGGACAGCAGTGCGAGCCAAGGCTATTGCGCCGTCGACAACGGCACGATCAGCGGATTCCGTGACACACGCCGCAGCGAACTCCGGCTGATGTGTCACTGCCCCAGCTGAATCCAAACCGATCACAGGATGAATTCCAGGAATCACGTTGGTGACATTACCCATGTCTGTACTGCCCAGCGGACGAGAACGCTCCCATTCGGGTGCCAACGGCACCCGGCCCAGATCCAGGATCTGTTCGCGGTACACGTCAGCGAGCCACGGATCAGGCGTCAGTTCCGTGTAGGTCGGCGACACGGTGCGGATCTCGTGAGTGCAGCCGGTGCCCAGAGCGCCGGCCGCAAAACAGGCATTTGCCCGTTCCGACAGATTGGCCAACGACGAGGCGGTCTCCGCCCGCAAGTAATACAACAGCTCCGAACGCGCCGGGACGATGTTCGGGGCGGTTCCACCGTCACTGACGATGCCGTGAATCTGCTGACCGGGGAGCAGGTGCTGGCGCAACAATCCCACTGCCACCTGAGCCAGGGTTGCCGCGTCGGCCGCATTGAGTCCGAACTCCGGTGCGGCGGACGCGTGAGCCTCTCGGCCGTGATAACTGACGGCGATATCGGCCAAGGCCAGCGATGTCGCACCGATGATGTCGATCGGGCCGGGGTGAACCATCATCGCAGCGCCGACGCCGTCGAACGCGCCGCGCTCGAGCATCAGCACTTTGCCACCACCGGTTTCCTCGGCCGGAGTTCCGATGACCCGAACAGTAATTCCGAGTTGATCCGCCACCGACGCCAAGGCGATACCGGCGCCCACCGCCGCCGCGGCGATGATGTTGTGTCCGCAGGCGTGGCCGATGTCCGGAAGGGCGTCGTACTCGGCGCAGATCGCGATGACCAGTTCTCCACTGCCGTACGTCGCATCGAATGCCGTAGGCAGATCGACCACACCGCGAGTGATCGCGAATCCGTGCTGCTCCAACAGTTCGGACACCTTGGCGCTGCTGCGAAATTCCTCGAATGCAAGCTCCGGATCACCGTGAATCGAATGCGACAGCGCAATCAGATCGGTCTCTACAGACCTGACTACGCCGTCGACTTCATGATTCACCGAATCATTGTCTCACCCGAACGAGAAGTTGCTCTTGTCAGTCACCCGTCCAAGATCAACCAACAGGTCTCGATGAATCCCGGCCTTGATTCCGGCCAGGTTCGGTCCGTGTGTCGCGGTGAGCGCAGCGGCCTTGGCCACGGCGGTCGCGAGCACCGAATCACCCTCGACAGTTTCCTGGACAATTCCGGCAGACAGTGCGTCGGCACCGCCGAATCGGCGCCCGGTGGTCATTGCCTCCACGGCCGTCTGCTTGGGAAGTCTGCTGTTCAGCAGGGCCGACATGCCAACGGTGAACGGCATGTTCAGGCTCACCTCGGGCAAGCAGTAGAAGCCGCGGTCGGCGCGCATGATCTGGAAGTCGTGCGACGTCGCGAGCATGGCGCCCGCTCCGAAGGCGTGGCCACCGATCGCGGCAACCGTCGCCATCGGGAAGGTCAGCAAGCGGGTGTAGAGCGTGTGTACTTTGTCGAGGTACCCGGGAAGACCGTCGATGTTGGCGAAGATCCACGTCGTGTCCAGGCCGTTCGTATAGAACTTGCCCGTCGCCGTGGTGACCAAGGCAGCCGGACCCTCGTGGGCTTCGACCTCGTCGAGTGCGCTGTGCACCGAGTCGATCCAATCAGGGGTGAAACGGTTCTCGTTGTCCGTCTCACCCTCGTTTCCGAGGTACAGAATGAATACGTCGCCGTCGCGTTCGAGATAAGGCATGAAGGGCAGCGTAATGCCCGGTAGGTCATCCGACGAAGCGACCCGACTCGTCAGTAAGGTAACGCACATGGGAACGATCGCCGAAGCCGCCGCTGCCGCTCTGTCCGCCATGACCGGAAGCGCGCCGCCGTCCGTCGCCGTGGTCCTCGGTTCGGGCTGGACCGACGCTGCCGACCAGTTCGGCGAGCCCACTGCCGAGGTGTCGATGGCCGACCTTCCTGGCTTCGCTCCGCCGTCGGCTCTCGGCCACGCCGGAACGATCCGAACCGTCACCGTCGGCGGTACCCAGGTTCTGTTGCTTCTCGGACGCACCCACGCGTACGAAGGTCATGAACTCAGCTCAGTGGTCCATCCCGTTCGCACCGCCATCGCAGCGGGCGCGGACACCGTCATCCTCACCAACGCCGCCGGCGGTATCCGCGAGGACTACACAGTCGGTCAACCGGTCCTGATCAGTGACCACCTCAACCTGACGGCCCGCTCGCCGTTGGTAGGCGCGGAATTTGTCGACCTCGTCGACGCCTACTCCCCCGAACTCCGAGCACTTGCCCGCTCCATCGACCCCGAACTCACCGAAGGCGTGTACGCCGGACTACCCGGCCCCCACTACGAAACGCCTGCCGAAATCCGGATGCTGCGCACCCTCGGCGCCGACCTCGTGGGTATGTCGACGGTCCACGAAACCATCGCGGCTCGCGCTCTGGGCGCACGGGTATTGGGTATCTCGATGGTCACCAATCTTGCTGCGGGCATCACCGGCGCGCCACTCGATCATCAGGAAGTACTCGCGGCAGGCAAGGCGTCCGCGACCCGAGTGGGAACGCTACTGCGCCAACTGGTCCGCGAACTGTGAACCGTGCGGCGCAGGAATGGATCAACTCCGATCCCGACCCGGCCACCAGGCGAGAACTCGAATCCCTCTCGGAACATGAACTGGCCGAACGTTTTTCCGCACCACTGACATTCGGCACAGCGGGGTTGCGCGGACCCGTGCGTGGCGGCCCCAACGGGATGAACGTGGCTGTTGTCATTCGCACTACCGCCGGACTCGCAGCGTGGCTGAACACGCACGGTCACAGCGGTACTCGCATCGTTGTCGGCCGCGACGCCCGCCACGGTTCCGAAGCATTTGCCACAGCCGGCGCCGAGGTCCTGGCCGCCGCCGGTTTCGCGGTGACTTTTCTCCCCCGCCCCCTGCCGACACCGGTGCTGGCATTTGCCGTTCGGGCACTCGGCGCCAGTGCCGGTATCCAGATCACCGCATCGCACAACCCCGCCGCGGACAACGGCTACAAGGTGTACCTCGATGGTGGATCCCAACTGGTCTCACCGGCTGATCGCGAGATAGAAAGTGCGATCGCGAAGCTCGGCGGCGCGTCGAGCATCGCCAGAACTCCGGTGACGGCGGTGGGCAACTCCGTGATCGAAAACTACGTACGACGCGCCGCGACGCTTCCGCACGGTCGAGCCCGCAACATTCGCATCGCACTGACACCGCTGCACGGCGTCGGCGGGGACACCGCACTGGCAGCGTTGGACGCTGCCGGGTTCACCGATGTCCACGTTGTCGCCGAGCAATTCGATCCCGATCCCGATTTCCCGACTGTCGCATTCCCCAATCCGGAAGAACCGGGTGCCACCGACGCACTTCTCGAGCTGGCCGACACGGTCAACGCTGATCTCGCGATCGCTCTCGATCCGGATGCCGACCGCTGCGCCGTCGGCATCCGCGACGGCGACGAGTGGCGGATGCTCCGCGGAGACGAGACCGGCGTGTTGCTCGCCGACCACGTACTCACCACGGCTCCGCCGAATTCCCTCGTAGCGACCACGATCGTGTCGTCTACTCTGCTCTCGAAACTGGCTCCCACTCGCAGCGCCCGATTCGCCTGCACTCTCACCGGATTCAAGTGGCTGACCCGCGCCGGCGACGGTCTTGCCTACGCCTACGAAGAGGCGATCGGCCACTGCGTCGACCCCGGCGCCGTCCGAGACAAAGACGGAATCTCCGCCGCCGTTCTGGTGGCCGATCTGGTTGCCACTCTTGCCGAGACCGGCCGAACAGTGCTGGATGTGCTCGACGATTACGCCCTCGAATTCGGCTACCACCACGGGGACCAAGTTTCTCGCAGGCTCGACGACGTTGCCGATATCAACACGATCATGGACCGCGTGCGGAGCAATCCACCGAGCGAAATTTGCGGCGAGGCAGTTGTCTTCGAAGATCTGGCCACAGCCGATTCGCCCCTGCGCACCGACGCCGTGGTGTTCACCGGCGCGACGACGCGCATCGTCGTCCGCCCGTCCGGCACCGAGCCCAAACTCAAGTGCTATCTCGAGGTCGTGATTCCGGTAGCGAACCGCAGCGAACTCGCCGGAGCCCAGGCAGCAGCGAAGGCCCGGACAACACAACTCCGGGCCTTCGCAGAAGATTTGTAGGCTAGCGCGGTCCGAACTGCCGATCGCCCGCGTCGCCGAGGCCAGGCACGATGAAAGCGTTCTCGTCCAAGCCGTCGTCGATGCTCGCCAGAACCAGGCGTACCGGGTGCCCGGACTCCGCAAGCGCGTCGACGCCACGCGGCGCCGCGACAACACACACCGCTGTCACGTCTGTTGCGCCGCGCGCAACGAGCAGGTCGATCGTGTGAACCATCGATCCGCCGGTTGCCAGCATCGGATCGAGTACGAATACGGGGATTCCGGAGAGATCTGCCGGCAGCGATTCCAGGTACGGAACGGGCGCGTGGGTCTTCTCGTCGCGCGCCATTCCCACAAAGCCGACGCCGGCCGACGGGATCAATGCACTGGCCTGCTCGACCATGCCCAGACCGGCGCGCAGCACCGGGACAAGCAACGGAGGCTTGGCCAGACGAATACCCGTTGTGGCTGCGACCGGCGTGTCGACGGGGAACTCTTCGATCTCGGCGTCGCGCATTGCCTCGTACACGAGCATGTGCGTGAGCCGACGCAGAGCTGACCGGAATGTCGCATTGTCGCTGCGTGCATCACGCATTGTCGTCAGGAGTGCCGCTGCCAGCGGATGGTCGACTACGTGCGTTTGCATGACCATGAGGATAGTTCCTCGGGAACCGAGCGGCCCCGGGCGGCGTCCAAGAAAGGAGTAAGCGCAACGGGGGGAAGAGAAGTTGGACAATTTTCTAGCTCACACAGAAGACATCACGGACTTCGGTTCACGTCTGGCCGTCGTCGCCGACACCGTCGCCCGCGCCCAGGCCGACGCGGCCCGTCACGATCACACCGCGCTCGGCGCAGTCCTGGGATTGATTGCCGAGGACTTCGTCCGCGCCACCGGCGAAGCCCAACAGACTCATATCGACGATCTCGGCCGTCTTGCCACCGTTGTGTCCAGTGCCGCAGCCGCTACACACAGCGCCCGCGACCTGTACGCGGGCACCGACGAGTTCGTTCGCAGCACGATCGTCGATGCGGCGCGGACATGATCCCCGTCGAGGCCCTTGCCCGGCCGATCATCGATCTGGTGGCAACCCTGGGGAGCGGAGTCACCGACTCGAACGGACCCGAGGTCGGACTCCGCATCGCGTCGGACGTACTGGAGATCGCCTACCAACTGGGTACCGCCGCACTGGGGGAACTGTCCGGAGGCGGAACATCCACCGCAGGGATGAGCGCTGCGGCAACAATGACCGAGCAGACCCAAGCGGCAACTCGCACACTCACCGATCGAGGCACCGACATCGCCGGAATCGTCGACGAGGCAACCACGACGGTGTCCGCCGGGATCAACGAGCTGAACGGCATCCTGCAGTCGTTTCTCGGTATTGCCGCCAAGGCCGGTCCGGCGCTCCTGACACCACCGGGCCAATTGATGCTCGTTGCAGCGGCATTCGACCACCTGGGGCAGGCAATATCGGTCGTCGAGAGAATGCGCGGTGATCTCTCCGGCTCCACCGACAAGATGTCCGCACTGGTGCCGCCGGTCCCGCTACCGGATCCCGCACCCGGAGCCACCAACCCCGAATTGTCAAATGGTTCTGTTGCGAGCACCGGCAGCGCGGACTTGCAGATCGATCTTCCCGACGGTTCAGTTGCTACCGCTCCCAACGCCGAGGCCGCCGCCGCGGTGCGCAATGCACTCACCCAGCAAGGAGTGCCGTACGAGTGGGGCGGCACCTCACCCGGAGTCGGTCTCGACTGCAGTGGTTTGACGCAATGGGCCTACGGACAAGCGGGCGTCGACATTCCGCGCCTTGCCCAGGAACAAGGCATCGGCAGCCCCGTCGATCAGGCCGATCTCCTGCCAGGCGACCTCGCAGTCTGGGACGGCCACGTCGCCATGGTGATCGGGAACGGCCAGATGGTCGAAGCCGGAGATCCGGTGAGCGTCAGCCCCGTCCGAACATCCAACATCGGCATGGGATTTCACGGCTTCTACCGACCCACAGAGTGAAATGAGCACGAATATGCAGGACACACCGCGCCCACCGGGCGTCATCACCGCCGTAGCGGCAAATCGCCGCGGAACCATCGCCCTACGGGCCACCGAACAGGGCATTCCCATCGACATCCGTATCCATCACAGCGAATTACGCTATGGCGGTGCTCGCCTCGCCACCGAGATCATGGCCCTCTCTGCCCGGGCCGCCATGGAGGCCGGCGTCCGCCACCGCCTCGAATTGGAAGCCGATGGCGTTCCGGCCGACATCGTGAACGCCCTCGGACTCGCAACACGTGAGCAATTGGCCGACGCTCACGCTGCCGAAGATCACACCGACACAGCCCCCACTACCTGGATGCGATCGATATGAACGAAATGGACCGAATCATGGAGCGCGCCAAGAGTCAGTGCGGATTCATGCAGGATGCTGTCGGAGACGTCGACGCTATCCGGGCCACCGCGGCGAGCGCCGACGGCACGGTTGTCGCCTGTGTCGACGGGATGGGCGCGCTGGTCGAACTGACCATCACCGACGCCGTAACCACTATGGAACCGAAGGCCGTCGCGGCACTGACTATCGCCACCATCCACCAGGCAGTTCACCGCAGCAACGTCGAACGTGAACGTCTGATGAATCAACTGGGCCGCTCACTCGGCGAGGTGTGAGTAACCCGCGCTATGCGCAGGGCGCTCGGGTCGATAGGCTTCCGCCCATGGCTGGAGATATCGTCCCGATCGAAATCGGTCTCACAAGTGGAGACCTCGTCACGTTGTGGGCGCCCCGGTGGCGTGAGGGCGACGACGAATGGGAGGCCTTCCTCGGTCACGAGGAAGATCTGTACGGGTTTGCCTCGGTCGCGGAACTCGCCGCGTTCATCCGCACCGATACCGACAACGATTTGGTCGATCACCCCGCTTGGAGTGTTGTGGCCGGTCTCTCCGCCGCGGAACTCGAACCGGAGGAGAACTTCACGTTCGACTTCGTCGGAGTGCCGGAACTTGCTGCCGGAGATCCGGAGCCGCTGGTTGTCTCCGAACTCGAAGACACCCTGAACATGGCCCGCAATATCGGTGAGGTCTGCGAACTGGATTCTGTGATCCGGTTCTTCAGCGGCCACCCCATCCTGGGTGCGCTCGCCACCGGCGCGAGCGCGTTCGAGGGTCGTGAAGGACTCGAGATCTGGGACCAGGTCGGCGCAGCCATCGCCAAGGACTGGGACAAGGTTCTCGACGCGATCGACACCGTCGTGACGTCGCCCAAGGTTGACGCCGCTGCCGTGGCAGTTGCCGAAGCCGAACTCCTCGCTGCCGCCGAGAACACCGTCGATGCGGACGACGTCGCCGAAGAGGGCGAGGACGAGGAATTCGACGAAGACGAACTCGACGAGGACGAAGACGAGATCGAGACGTTCTGGGGCGAGGTCGGCGTCGATCCGGTCCGCATCATCACCTCGGCCGACACCTACTACACCCTGCGCTGCTACATGGGTGACCAGGCAATCTTCCTCGGAAAGGACGGGTTGATCACGGTCTTCCGGTCCGAGCGCGCGCTCGCTCGCTACCTTGCCGACAATCACGAGCACGATCTGTCACAGGTCAGCACGTACGGCGTGATCCAGAATGCAGCCGTCGACGGTTCACTCGACATCGAAGTCACCGACGAGAATGTCTACGTTCTCCCCGGCATTGCCGACGACCTTGCCCAGGGCCCGGACGCCGTCGACGTCGAACAACTCGAACTTGCTGTCGAATTGTTCACCGATGCAGCCGATTTCGCCGACGACGACTCCACGGAGGAAGCGCTGTCCGCGTCGAACGAGCTCGGGTGGTACGTCTCGTACCTTCTCAATCCCGATCCGTCCCGGATGGCTCCCAGTGCGCCGTTCACCAAGGAATCGGAGGGGTGGCGCGAACTCGAGCGTGAGTTCGAGACACGCCTGCGTCCCGAGTAAACGGCGCCGCCTGCTACCCGACCAATACGGCGTACCCGGGCTTGATGACGTCGTCGATGTACGCGAGACGCTGGTCGAACGGGATGAACGCAGACTTCATGGCGTTGATCGTGAATCGTTCGAGGTCGGTCCAGCCGTAACCGAATGTGTCGACCAGCGCCGCCATTTCGCGACTCATGCTCGTATCACCCATGAGTCGATTGTCGGTGTTGACGGTGACCCGGAACCGCAGGTCTGCCAACAGTCCGAACGGGTGATCGGCCAACGCAGCCACTGCGCCGGTCTGGACATTCGAGCTCGGGCACAATTCGAGCGGGATGCGCATGTCTCGAACGAAGTTCGCGAGCCTGCCCAGCTCGTGGCTACCGTCGACGGCAGTGACGTCGTCCACGATGCGCACACCATGCCCCAACCTGTCGGCTCCACAAAATGCGATGGCTTCGTGAATCGACGGCAACCCGAACGCCTCACCGGCATGGATGGTGAAGTGCGCGTTCGCATCCCGCATGTACTCGAAGGCGTCCAGATGACGACTCGGCGGATTCCCGGCCTCGGCACCCGCGATGTCGAACCCGACCACACCGCGGTCACGGAATCGCACGGCAAGTTCGGCGATTTCGCGGGACCTGGCGGCATGACGCATGGCGGTCAGCAAGCAGCCGATCTGAATCTTGCGCCCCTGCGCCTGGGCCGCGGACTCCCCTGCCCGGAATCCTTCGAGTACGTGCTCGACTACCTCGTCGAGCGTCAGCCCCTGTTCGAGGTGCTGTTCAGGTGCAAACCGCACCTCCGCGTAGACCACGTTGTCGTCGGCCAGGTCCTCGGCACATTCCTGAGCCACGCGCGAGAGTCCCTCGGCAGTCTGCATGACGGCCACGGTGTGCGCGAAGGTCTCGAGGTACAGCTCGAGCGACCCGCTGTCTGCAGCGGTTCGAAACCACTGCGCGAGTTCGGCAGCCGTCTGTGCCGGCAGTTCCGTATATCCGCAATTCTCTGCCAGTTCCAGAATTGTCTGCGGACGCAGACCACCGTCGAGGTGGTCGTGCAGTAGAACTTTGGGCGCGCTACGAATCGAGTTCAACACCGGTGCGTTCATGCAACATAAGCTAACGCGATTCACCCACAATTCGCTCGATGAGCAGCGGTCGCGACACTGTGTCGGATTCGGACCCGATCGACCAGCTGCCGTCGAGACTTCGGAGTGCGGCGTCGAATCGCTCGGGTGTGTCGGTGTGCAGTGTCAGTAGCCTCTGCCCCGCCCGGACCACGTCACCAGGCTTTGCATGCATCTGCACACCCGCACCGGCTTGCACTGCGTCGCCTTGGCGCTCGCGCCCCGCTCCGAGTTTCCACGCTGCGATACCGACGCCCATGGCGTCCAGTCGCGTGAGGACACCGTCGCGGTCGGCGGTGATGACCTCGGTGTGTCGAGCTATTGGCAAGTCCGCATCCGGATCGCCGCCCTGCGCGTCGATCATGGCGCGCCACCGATCCATCGCACTACCGTCGGCCAGCTTCTGTGCGGGATCGACATCGTCGATCCCGGCCGCCGACAACATTTCCCGAGCCAGGAGGAGGGTGAGCTCTACGACGTCGGCGGGTCCGCCGCCGGCCAGCACCTCGACGGATTCGCGCACTTCGAGAGCATTACCGGCGGTCAAGCCGAGTGGCGTACCCATCTCGGTGATGAATGCCGTTGTGCGCATACCGGCGTCGTTTCCCAGTTCGACCATGGTGCGCGCCAACTCCCGCGCGTCACCGAGTTCCTTCATGTATGCACCCGAACCGACCTTCACGTCCAGCACCAGTGCGCCGGTTCCCTCGGCGATCTTCTTGCTCATGATCGAACTCGCGATCAGGGGAATGGATTCCACCGATCCCGTCACGTCGCGAAGGGCATAGAGCTTCTTGTCCGCCGGCGCGAGATTCGCTCCGGCAGCACAGATGACCGCACCGATCTTCGGGTTCGCGAGGATCTCCACCATCTCGGCCGCGGTGAGGTCGGCACGCCAACCCGGGATCGCCTCGAGCTTGTCGAGAGTTCCACCGGCATGGCCGAGTCCACGCCCCGACAGCTGCGGAACAGCAAGACCACACGCGGCAACCAGAGGCACCAGCGGAAGTGTGATCTTGTCTCCCACACCACCGGTCGAATGCTTGTCCACCGTCGCCGTCGGCAGGTCCGAAAAGTCCATGGTGCCGCCGGATTCGATCATCGCCCGCGTCCAGCGGCCGATCTCCGAGCGCGTCATCCCGCGGAAGTAGATCGCCATGGCCAGGGCCGCCATCTGCTCGTCCGGCACAACTCCCGCGGTGAACGCCTGCACGATCCAATCGATCTCGGTGCCCGAGAGCTCCCGACCGTCACGTTTTGCTCTGATGATCGACACGGCGTCAAACATGGCGAAGTCCTTCCGCTTGTTCCGGTCCGAAAGCGTCCGGGAGTAACTCCGCGAGTGGGCGCGGTCCGCGAACGGTATCAATCAGAAGTTCTGGGCCACCGTGCTCGAGCAGGAGCTGTCGGCACCGGCCACACGGCATCAGTATTGCGCCGTCCGCGTCGACGCATGAGAAGGCGATCAAGCGTCCGCCGCCGCTGGCCGCTAAGTTACTCACCAGTCCACATTCGGCGCACAGGCTCAAACCGTATGAGACATTTTCCACATTGCATCCTGAGACGATTCGACCATCGTCCACCAGCGCGGCGGCACCTACCGCATATCCGGAGTACGGGGCATAGGCCCGACGCATTACCACTTGCGCGTTGTGGCGCAACAACTTCCAGTCGATTTCACCCATGGTTCACAATCCAATCACGCCAACTGAATGCATGCAGAAACGACACGATACTGCCGTTATGAAGATTGGAAAGGCAAACCTTACAAAGAGTTTGGTAGGTGTACGAATCCCGCATCTGATTAGTTCCCGGATTCACCAGGGTTTAGAGTCTGAGTCAAGTCGGTTCAGGATCCCGTCGAGCCCGGGCTGAGTACCTCGAAGCTCTCTGCAGGCTCGGCGCGTCCACCAATGACGTTGGAGGCACAGCACTCGATGAGTACTACGACTGAAGCCGCTCCTCAGAAGGAGCGCACGAGGTCGCTTTACCGGGGCGACCCCGGAATGTGGTCCTGGGTTCTACACCGGATCACAGGCGTCGCTACTTTCTTCTTCCTATTCGTACACGTTCTCGATACGGCCCTCGTGCGGGTTAACCCCGACACGTATGACGCCGTCATCGACACGTACAAGAACCCCCTCGTCGGTCTCATGGAGATCGGCCTCGTCGGTGTGGTCCTTTACCACGCTCTCAACGGCGTGCGCGTGATGCTCGTGGACTTCTGGTCGAAGGGCCCGAAGTACCAGCGCGTCATGCTCTGGACCATTCTGGCGATCTGGTTCCTGGTGATGATCCCGGGCGCCGGGCGCATCCTCATCAACATGTTTGCGGAGCACTGACATGGCGACTACTCACGGACCCGAAGCCAAGAGCCTCGGTACCTCATACGACCGTCCTGCCAGCCTGGACAACCCGCGTTCGCCGCGGGCCAAGGCGCGGAACAACTTCGAGCTGTACGCGTGGCTGTTCATGCGTTTCTCCGGCGTTGCCCTGATCGTCCTGGTCCTGGGCCACATGTTCATCATGCTGATGCTCGACGGTGGCGTTCACCGTCTGAACTTCGCATTCGTAGCAGGCCGCTGGTCCAGCCCGTTCTGGCAGATCTGGGATCTGACGATGCTCTGGCTGGCACAGCTTCACGGCGGCAACGGTCTGCGCACGGTCATCGCGGACTACTCCCGCAAGGACTCCACACGCTTCTGGCTAACCACGATCCTCGTACTCTCGATGATCCTGATCATGGCCCTGGGCACGTACGTCATCTTCACCTTCGACCCCAATATCTCGGCGAGCTAGGGGAGCACAGACTTCATGCAGGAACATCGTTATGACGTGGTCATCGTCGGTGCCGGCGGCGCCGGCATGCGTGCGGCAATCGAGGCTGGCCCCCGCGCCCGCACGGCCGTACTGACCAAGCTCTACCCCACCCGCAGCCATACCGGCGCGGCCCAGGGCGGCATGTGCGCCGCACTGGCGAACGTGGAGGAAGACAACTGGGAGTGGCACACCTTCGACACCGTCAAGGGTGGCGACTACCTCGCCGACCAGGACGCCGTCGAGATCATGGCAAAAGAAGCCATCGATGCCGTGCTCGACCTCGAGAAGATGGGCCTGCCGTTCAACCGCACGCCCGAAGGCAAGATCGACCAGCGTCGCTTCGGTGGCCACACCCGCGATCACGGCAAGGCCCCGGTTCGCCGCGCGTGCTACGCCGCCGACCGCACCGGTCACATGATCCTGCAGACGCTCTACCAGAACTGCGTCAAGCACGACGTCGAGTTCTACAACGAGTTCTACGCACTCGACATCGCCATCACCGAGACCGAGGACGGCCCGGTTGCCACCGGCGTCATCGCCTACGAACTCTCGACCGGCGAACTGCACATCTTCCACGCCAAGTCGATCATCTTCGCGACCGGCGGCTCGGGACGTATGTACAAGACGACGTCCAACGCACACACCCTCACCGGTGACGGCATGGGCATCATCTTCCGCAAGGGACTTCCCCTCGAGGACATGGAGTTCCACCAGTTCCACCCGACAGGACTCGCCGGCCTCGGCATCCTGATCTCGGAAGCTGTTCGTGGTGAAGGCGGCATTCTCCGTAATGCCGACGGTGAGCGCTTCATGGAGCGCTACGCCCCCACCATCAAGGACCTCGCGCCGCGTGACATCGTCGCCCGCTCGATGGTTCTCGAAGTCCTCGAAGGCCGCGGCGCCGGCCCCAACAAGGACTACGTCTACATCGACGTGACGCACATCCCCGAGGAAGTTCTCGACGAGAAGCTCCCCGACATCATGGAGTTCTCGCGCACCTACCTCGGCGTGGATCCCGTCAAGGAGCCCGTGCCCGTCTACCCGACGTGCCACTACGTCATGGGCGGTATCCCCACCAAGATCAACGGTGAGGTTCTGCGCAACAACGACGAGGTCGTCAAGGGCCTGTACGCCGCCGGCGAATGCGCCTGCGTCTCCGTGCACGGCGCAAACCGTCTCGGCACCAACTCGCTCCTCGACATCAACGTGTTCGGCCGTCGCGCCGGCATCGCTGCCGCCGAGTACGCGAACTCCACCGAGTTCGTCGACATGCCCGAAGCCCCGGCCACCATGGTCGAGGACTGGGTCGGCGTCATCCTGTCCGATCACGGCCACGAGCGCGTTGCGGACATCCGCTCCGAACTCCAGCAGTCGATGGACAACAACGCATCCGTGTTCCGTACCGAAGAGCGCCTCACCCAGGCACTCAAGGACGTGCGTGCTCTCAAGGAGCGCTACAACCACATCACGGTTCAGGACAAGGGCAAGCGCTACAACAGCGACCTGCTCGAGGCCATCGAACTGGGCTTCCTGCTCGAAATGGCAGAGGTCACGGTCGTCGGTGCGCTCAACCGCAAGGAATCACGCGGCGGCCACGCTCGTGAGGACTTCCCGGATCGCAACGATGCCGAGTACATGAAGCACACGATGGCATACAAGGAGGGCGACGGCCTGCTCTCCGACATCCGTCTGGACTACAAGCCGGTGGTACAGACCCGCTACGAGCCGATGGAGCGTAAGTACTGATGTCTGCGCCTGCTGTAGAAGCACCAGCCCTCCCCCCGGTCCCCGAAGGCGCCGTCATGGTGACCCTCAAGATCGCGCGGATGAACCCGGAATCGGGCGACGGCCAGCACTGGGACAGCTTCCAGGTCCCAGCTCTGCCCACCGACCGCATGCTCAACCTGCTGCTGTACGTGAAGGGCTACCTCGACGGCACCCTCACGTTCCGTCGTAGCTGCGCACACGGTGTCTGTGGATCGGACGCCATGCGCATCAACGGCGTCAACCGCCTGGCGTGCAAGATCCTGATGAAGGACATGCTCCCCAAGGACGGCAAGCCGGTCACCATCACCATCGAGCCCATTCGCGGCTTGCCGGTGGAGAAGGACCTCGTTGTCGACATGGAACCCTTCTTCGACGCATTCCGCGCCGTGAAGCCGTTCCTCATCACCAGTGGCAACGAGCCCACCCGTGAGCGCATCCAGAGCCAGCACGACCGTGCTCGTTTCGACGACACCACCAAGTGCATCCTCTGCGCATGCTGCACCACGTCGTGCCCCGTGTACTGGAGCGACGGCAGCTACTTCGGTCCCGCTGCCATCGTGAACGCACACCGGTTCATCTTCGACAGCCGTGACGAGGCCGCATCCGAGCGTCTCGACATCCTGAACGACAAGGACGGTGTGTGGCGCTGCCGCACCACGTTCAACTGCACCGACGCGTGCCCTCGCGGCATCCAGGTGACAAAGGCAATTCAGGAAGTCAAGCGCGCACTGCTGTTCGCACGCTAGACCTTCAACCCTTGGCGCGGTCAAGGAGTCTCCGGACTCCTTGACCGCGCTTTGCTTGTTTCGGGGGGCATGTTGAATTTCCGCCGCGACCAGGCGCTCGACGGCGCAACCTTGATCGTCAAATGCAGTGCGGCTCATGGCCAAGAGGGCAGCGCCCACCTTCTCGTCGAACTCCCACCGAGAACTCGAGCAGCTTGGTCGTCGGCGCCTGGCCTGCCGTTTGCGGACAAGCAGGCCTTTGTCCCAATTCCTGGATCGCACGTCGCGTGGTCGGACGCGAGAGATTCAGGCGTTTCGCCAACCCAAGGTTCGTGACAATCGCCGTGTTGCGGTGCACAGTTTCAGTCATACCTCGGTGCCCTGTGTGGGCAACCAACCACGCACTCTCGGGAGTCAGCCTTGACAAGCATCAACACTCACCAGAGCGGGTCACACATCCCTGATGCACCATTCGACGTGCTTGCCATCGGCCGGTCCGGGGTGGACATCTACCCACTACAGACCGGTGTCGGACTCGAGGATGTCGAGACGTTCGGCAAGTTTCTCGGCGGCAGCGCAGCCAACGTCTCGGTGGCGGCAGCATGCCTCGGCCGGCGAGCAGCACTGATCTCCGGTGTCGGCAGCGATCCCTTCGGAAAGTTCGTCACACGCGAGTTGGCACGTCTCGGTGTCGACAATCGGTTTGTCGTCACCAATTCCGAGTACCCGACGCCGGTGACGTTCTGTGAGATCTTCCCCCCTGACGATTTCCCGCTGTACTTCTACCGCAAGCCACATGCGCCTGATCTTCGGATCACCCCGGAAGACATCAACCTCGACGCGGTTCGAACGGCGTTGCTGTACTGGTCGACGGTAACCGGCCTGTCCGAAGAACCGAGCCGCAGCGCACACTTCGCGGCGTGGGAAGCCCGCGAACGCCGTCCGCTGACCGTTCTCGATCTGGATTACCGACCGATGTTCTGGTCGACGCCCCAGGAAGCGACCATTCAGGTTCAGCGCGCCCTCGCACAGGTGACGGTGGCCGTGGGAAACCGCGAAGAGTGCGAGATCGCGGTCGGTGAGACCAACCCGAACACGGCCGCGGACGCGCTCCTCGACCTCGGAGTCGAACTGGCCATCGTGAAGCAGGGACCGAAAGGTGTACTCGGTAAGACACGAAAGCAGTCGATCACCGTGCCGCCCAATTCCGTCGACGTGGTTAACGGACTGGGCGCAGGCGACAGCTTCGGCGGATCACTGTGCCACGGACTGCTGGCCGGGTGGCCGCTGGAGAAGGTACTGCGCTACGCCAACGCGGCCGGCGCGATAGTCGCATCTCGGCTCGAATGCTCCACTGCGATGCCGACCGCCGAAGAAGTCCACGATCTCGCCGAAGCCACAGCTACGGAGGCAGTCAATGTCTGACGAGCTCGCCGCCCGCCCCCTCGCTACCACGTACGCCGAAGTAACGGAACTGCGTGCGAGCGATCCGCAGATCATCGAAAAGGCCTGGGCAGCACGAACTCCTCGAGCCGCTGTTCGAGGCAACGGCCGACTGATGATCGTCGCTGCCGATCACCCGGCGCGTGGGGCGCTGTCTGTCGGCGGTAAGCCGACAGCGATGAACAGTCGTACCGATCTGCTGGACAGATTGCGCACTGCACTCGACAATCCGGGAGTCGACGGTGTCCTGGGCACTGCGGACATTCTCGAAGATCTGCTCCTCCTCGGCGCCTTCGACGACAAGGTCGTCTTCTCGTCGATGAACCGCGGCGGCCTGGCGGGCGCGAGCTTCGAACTCGACGACCGCATGACCGGATATACCGCGGCGGGCACCGCGAAGTTCGGCATGAACGGCGGAAAGATGCTGCTGCGCATCGCCCTCGACGACGCGGGCACCCTGCCCACCATGACGGCATGTGCCGAAGCCGTGGACGAACTGGCCGCGGCCGGACTGATCGCGATGCTCGAGCCCTTTCTCTCCAGCCGCGTGAACGGCAAGGTCGTCAACGATCTCAGCCCCGACGCCGTCATCAAGTCGATCCATATTTCGCAGGGCCTAGGCTCCACCTCCGCGTACACGTGGATGAAGCTGCCGGTTGTCGACGACATGGAACGCGTCATGGACGCGACCACCCTGCCGACGCTTCTCCTGGGCGGCGATCCGCAGATCGCTCCCGAAGAGACTTTCGCGAAGTGGGAGTCCGCCCTTCAGTTGCCGTCCGTGCGCGGATTGATCGTCGGGCGCGCGCTGCTTTACCCACCCGACGGTGACGTGGCCTCGGCCGTCGACACCGCAGTCGAGCTGGTCCACTAGAACCGACCTGGAAGGAGCGAAATGTTCAGCAAGTACTACGTCCCCGCCAGCTCCTCCGCCGAGGGCGATTTCACGACAGTGGTCACCCCGGAGTCCGCTGGATGGACCGAATCCAGCTTGTGGACACTAGAACTCGCTCCTGGCGCGAACATACGCCTGCAGTCCGGCGAGAACGAGATAGTCGTCGTTCCACTGTCGGGTTCGGCCGTGATCGTTGCCGAGGGGACGGAGATCGCCCTGACCGGCCGCGCGTCGGTCTTCGACGGACCGAGCGACTTCGCCTACATAGGACGCGATTCCGACTACACAGTGGCCAGCGCAGGTGGAGGCCGCTTCGCCCTGTGCGGAGCGCACGCCGGCGCAAAGCTCCCCCATCGCTACGGTCCCGCATCAGGAGTTGCCGTCGAACTCCGCGGTGCCGGTAACTGCAGCCGACAGGTTCACAACTTCGCCACCGCAGACACTTTCGAGGCAGACTCCATCATCGCGTGTGAGGTCATCACCCCCGGCGGGAACTGGTCGTCGTATCCCAGCCACAAGCACGACGAGAACAGCGACGTCGAATCGGCCCTGGAAGAGATCTACTACTTCGAGATCGACAGAAGCCCCACCGGGACCGAAGGTTTCGGCTACCACCGCGTGTACGGAACCGCCGAGAGACCTATCGAGGTGCTCGAGGAAGTCCGCTCGGGCGACGTCGTCCTCGTGCCGCACGGCTATCACGGCCCGTCCATCGCAGCGCCGGGCCACCACATGTACTACCTCAATGTCATGGCAGGTTCGGGCGAGATCCGGGCGTGGAACATCTGTGACGATCCGCAACACACCTGGCTACGTGGAAGCTGGGATCACCAGGACATCGACCCTCGACTGCCGTTGCAGTCCCACAACTGACGGAAGTGAAAGCTGTGGCACCCACCAACAACGCAACCGGCAATCGTCCACCTCGCGACGAGCCGACCGTATACCTCACCGTTTCTCAAGCTGTCGTCCGCTTCCTCGCCAACCAGTACACCGAACGCGACGGCCGGCGCACCAAGCTGTTCGCCGGCTGCTTCGGAATCTTCGGGCACGGCAACATCGCCGGACTGGGGCAGGCACTCTTGCAGGCCGAGATCCAGGATCTCGACGCCGGCCGTCAGCCGACACTCCCCTACGTGCTCGGCCGCAACGAGCAGGCGATGGTGCACTCGGCAGTCGCCCACGCACGCATGAAGGATCGCCTGCAGACATGGGCAGTCTCGTCCAGCGTCGGCCCCGGCGCCACCAATATGATCACCGGCGCAGCACTGGCCACCATCAACCGCCTACCTGTATTACTGCTGCCCGCAGACACTTTCGCGACCCGAGCCAGTGCCCCGGTCTTGCAGGAACTCGAGCTCCCGTCGAGCGGCGACGTCACAGTCAATGACGCTTTCAAACCGGTATCACGGTACTTCGATCGGGTATGGCGACCGGAGCAGTTGCCGAGCGCTCTGCTGGCCGGTATGCGCGTCCTCACCGATCCCGTCGAGACGGGCGCAGTCACCATCGCCATCCCGCAGGACGTGCAGACGGAGGCTTTCGACTGGCCCGAGTCCTTCTTCGCCGAAAGGGTGTGGCACGTGGCCCGCCCGCTCCCCGAACGGTCAGTGCTCGAACGCGCAGCCGCGATCATTCGCTCGGCTCGTAAGCCGCTGATCGTCGCGGGCGGCGGCGTGATCTACAGCCAGGCCACCGACTCTCTGGCAGCGTTCTGCGCACAGACCGGAATCCCCGTGGGGCAGAGCCAGGCCGGCAAGGGTTCCTTGGTCTACGACCACCCACAATCTGTCGGTGCAGTGGGGTCCACCGGCACTACGGCTGCAAACGCACTGGCCACCGAGGCGGACGTGGTCATCGGAATCGGAACGCGATACAGCGATTTCACCAGCGCGTCGCGCACCGCCTTCACCAAGCCCGACGTTCGCTTCGTCAACATCAACGTCGCTTCACTCGATTCCGTGAAGCAGGGCGGTGTCAGTATCGTGGCCGACGCACGTGAGGCGCTCGATGCGCTGGCGCTCGCACTGACCGACTACCGAGTCGACGACGAGTACGCGTCCAGGATCGGTGAGCTCGCTCGAGACTGGGATGCGATCGTCGAATCCGTCTACAACCCAGCCGAACCCGCGGCCGACGGGTCACTGAATCAGAATCAGGTGATCGGCCTGGTCAACACTCTGTCCGATCCACGTGACGTCGTGGTGTGCGCTGCCGGGTCCATGCCCGGTGACCTCCACAAGCTGTGGCGAACCCGTGATTCCAAGGGGTATCACGTCGAATACGGCTACTCCTGCATGGGATACGAGGTTGCCGGCGGTCTGGGCGTCCGGATGGCCTGCCCTGATCGCGACGTGTTCGTGATGGTCGGCGACGGTTCCTATCTCATGATGGCCACCGAATTGGTCACCGCTGTGCAGGAACGCCTCAAGGTCATCGTGATCCTGGTCCAGAATCACGGATTTGCCTCCATCGGTTCACTGTCCGAGTCGCTGGGTTCCCAGCGCTTCGGCACGCAGTACCGCTACCGCTCGAATGACGGACGCCTCGACGGCGGGGTTCTCCCGGTCGATTTGGCCGCGAACGCCGCCAGCCTCGGTGTCGACGTCATCCGCGCGAACAGCGCTGCCGAGTTCGCGGACGCAATCAAGGTCGCCAAAGCAAGCGAGACCACTACGGTCATCCACGTCGAAACCGATCCGCTGATCGGCGCCCCGGACAGCGAATCCTGGTGGGACGTACCAGTATCAGCTACCTCCGAACTGGAATCGACCAAGAACGCCAGGACAACCTACGAGTCCTGGAAGAAGATCCAGCGCCCATATCTACGTCCATCCGACTGACCACACCCCAGACTTTGCCCGCGAAAGGAATCTAGACATGAGCGCGATTCGCGTCGGATCAGCCCCCGACTCCTGGGGCGTGTGGTTTCCGGAGGACCCTCAGCAGACCCCGTACACCCGATTCCTCGACGAGGTCTCCGCGTCGGGATACGAATGGATCGAACTCGGCCCGTTCGGATACCTTCCGACTGATCCAGCCGAGCTGGCTGACGAACTCGACGCCCGCGGCCTGAAACTCTCCGCCGGTACGGTTTTCGAACGCCTGCACCAGAACGATTCCTGGGATGCCGTCTGGCACCAGATCGAGGACGTAGCCAAGTTGACCGCTGCCGTCGGCGGCAGGCACGTCGTTGTCATCCCCGAGATGTGGCGTGATCCTTCCACCGGTGAGGTACTCGAAGATCGCACTCTGACGCGAGAGCAGTGGCGCAAGAAGACCGACGGCATGAACGCTCTCGGAAAAGCGATGCTCGAGGAATACGGCGTCATGGCGCAGTACCACCCGCATGCCGACAGTCATGTGGATATCGAGGACAACGTCTACAAGTTCCTCGAAGGGACCGACGAGCGTTTCGTGAACCTGTGCCTCGACACCGGCCACATCAGCTACTGCGGCGGCGACAACCTCGCAATCATCAACAAGTATCCGGAGCGCATCGGGTACCTGCATCTCAAGCAGGTTGATCCGGCAATCGTCGCCAAGGTGGAGGCGGAGGATCTGCCGTTCGGTGAGGCCGTCAAACTCGGCGCGATGATCGAGCCACCGCACGGAATCCCGGACATGCCACCGCTTCTGGAGGCCGTCGAAAAGCTCGGCATCGACGTGTTCGCGATGGTCGAGCAGGACATGTATCCCTGCGATCCCGACACACCGCTGCCCATCGCGCAGCGCACCCGAAAGTACCTGTCCACCTGCGGCGTCCCCGCCGTCCGTTTCAGCTGAGCAACACCAGCGAGGAGTACCACCGCATGTCTGACAACCAGGATCTCCGGATCGCAGTGCTCGGCGTCGGCATCATGGGGGCCCATCATGTCGACCGCATCACCAACAAGATCGGCGGTGCCCGCGTCACCGTCGTCAACGACTACGCACTGGCCCGCGCCGAGGAAATCGCAGCGCTGACGCCAAGGTCACGTGTTGTGGTCGATCCTTTCGACGCCATCGCAGCCGACGACGTCGACGCCGTCGTACTCGCAACTCCCGGCCCCACGCATGAAGAGCAGGTACTCGCCTGCCTCGAAGTAGGCAAGCCGGTTCTCTGCGAAAAGCCGCTGACCACCGACGCGGACAGTTCACTGGCGATCGTCAAAGCCGAAGCAGCGCTGGGCAAGAAACTGATCCAGGTCGGTTTCATGCGTCGGTTCGACCACGAATACACCCAGCTCAAGGATTTGATCGACAGCGGCGATCTCGGTCGACCGCTCGTGGTGCACTGCACTCACCGCAACCCCGCGGTTCCGAACGGTTTCGACAGCGCGATGATCGTCAAGGACTCACTCGTCCACGAGGTCGACGTGACCCGATTCCTGCTCGACGAAGAGATCACCTCGGTACAGATCATTCGGCCGTCCGCGAATTCGCTCGCTCCCGAAGGTATTCAGGATCCGCAGATCGCAATCTTCGAGACCGCGTCAGGCAGGCACGTCGACGCCGAGGTTTTTGTCACCACCGGAGTTGCCTACGAGGTGCGCACCGAGGTTGTGGGCGAACTCGGCAGTGCGATGATCGGACTGGACGTGGGATTGATCCGAAAGACCAAGCCCGGCAACTGGGGTGGTCAGATCACCCCCGGATTCCGCGAGCGCTTCGGGCAAGCCTACGACACCGAGTTCGCCCGCTGGATCAAGGCCGTGAAGAGCGGCGCCGATACCGGCAACTACATCGACGGCCCAGGCTCCTGGGACGGTTACGCCGCTGCTGCCGTCTGCGCTGCCGGCGTGAAGTCTCTCGAGTCTGGCCAACGCGTCGTGGTCGACATGGTTCCGCGAGCCTCGGTAGCCGGAGCGTAATCGATGAAGATCGTACGGCACCGGCACCGCCATCTTCACGAACGACGGCGGTGCGGCCCGACGCTTCCACAACGAGGTGGAGGTCGGCATTGTCGATCGGTTTACTTGACCGCCGGATGGTAGGTCAGAACCTGAACACCCGAGTTGTATCGACGATCCTCGACCAACTCCAGCACGATCTTGTCCTCCGATTCCGGGAACACCTTCCCACCGGACCCGAGGATCACCGGGAAAACCATCAGACGCAGCTCGTCAACCAGGCCGGCCAACAGCAATGCGTGAACAAGAGTCCGGCTGCCCGCCACCAGAATTTCGCCGTCGATCTGTTCCTTGAGCTTCGGCACGGACTCCTCGATGGGACCCTCGAGTGCCGTCGAGTTGTTCCACTCGAGCGGCTCTGAGCTGCTCGTGACAACGTACTTCGGCATCTCGTTCATCTTGTCTGCGAAGCCTTGGTCGTCTTCGCGCTCAGGCCAGGCACCGGCAAAACTCTCGTAGGTCCGGCGACCGAGCAGGAGCACGTCCGCGGCGAGGGTTTCGTCGAGTTTGAACTTCATCTGGTCGCCCTCCTGATACGGAAAGACCCATCCTGTGTGCGCATAGCCCGGTTCACCTCCCGGCGCCTCCATGACCATGTCCAGAGACACGAATTCCGTCACCACAATCTTGCCCATACCGATCCCCTGCCCTGACGTGTGCATCGATCGAACGACTGACCTATTCACTGTCTCAGACTGCGCGCCGATTCGGCGGTTACGCGCAATGCGCCTACCCTCGGATAACGATGATGTGGCGTCGAGCGTGTGCAGTGGTTGTTGCCGGAACAGTGATCTCCGGAATCGGAGGAATGTCTGGAGTTGCAGGTACTGCACTCGCCCAACCGGTACCACCGCCGACAACGTCGGCACCGTTCACCACGCCAAATACCGATAGTTGCCCGTTCACGAGCCTCCCGGCTCCCGCTGTGGACCTCTCGGAGGTTCCCGCGCCCGGAACAACCGTGCCCGCGCCCGTGCCGGTACCAGGCGATCCGGTCGGCGGGGACCGACTCGGCGGTTGCGGTGTCGTCCTACCGGCCGGCGCGCCGCCACTGCCCGCCGACATCGCCGCCTCCGGCTGGGTAGTCGCAGACGCGGAAACCGGTGATGTGCTCGCCGCCAAAGATCCGCACGGCCGGTACCGTCCCGCCAGCACCATCAAGATGCTTCTGGCGCTCGTCGCGCTCGACACGTTGAATCTCGATACCGTCGTCACCGCCACCGCGGAGGACGCAAATGCCGAAGGCAGCGCCGTCGGACTCGGCAAAGGCGGCACCTACACCAACCGGCAGCTCATGCAGGGGCTGGTCATGGCGTCGGGCAACGACGCCGCCCATGCCCTGGCCCGTCAGCTCGGGGGTGACGACGCCACCGTGAAGAAGATGAACGCCCTGGCCCTAGAGCTCGGTGCACTCGACACCCGCACCGCAACACCCTCCGGACTGGACGGCCCGGGAATGAGCAGTTCACCCTACGACCTTGCGGTGATATTCCATACGGCACTGCAGAATACGACGTTCGCCGAGTTGATCCACACCGAGACGGTTCAATTTCCGGGCTTCCCCAAGGACCCCACGATCCCCGACGACCAGGACCGGCCCGGATTCACCCTCGCGAACGACAACCAACTGCTCTACAACTACGACGGTGCACTGGGCGGCAAGACCGGCTTCACCGACGACGCCCGTCATACCTACGTCGGCGCGGCCGAGCGGAACGGCCGAACCCTGCTGGTCACATTGATGGGCGGCGAAGCACAGCCGATCCGTCCGTGGGAGCAGGCAGCCCGCCTTCTCGACTACGGATTCGGTCTGTCCCCCACGATGACCGTCGGAACGCTGACCGATACCTCGACCGACCGCAGCCAACCGAAGGCCGCCACCGCCACGACGCCGGGGGCACCCGCCGCAGTGTCCGCAGCCGGCACGTCCCCGGACGCCGGATTCAGCTCGACGGCGCGCACTGCCGTCGCCGTCGGCGGCACCGTCGTAATCCTCGGTCTGATTCTAGGGGCGATCGTGATGAACCGTCGACGCCGTTAGCGATCGGTGCCGTGACTGCAACTGGGGCCGTAACTACGGTGTGACGATCGCGAAATCGGGGTCAGGGCTGTCGAGGTAGCTGATCAATTCGGTGACGCTCTGCGCATTTCCGCCTGTTTGGACGGTGCCGTCGGCGATCATCGCGTCCAGACCTTTGCCTCCCAGTAGCGCGGCGAGAAGATCGGGTCGCGTCAGGGTGAAGGCCGCGTCGGGGTCGGGCACAGGCCCGTCGACGTCGAAATGCACCAGAACGCCGTTGCGCAACTGACTGCGGTGCACGACACCCTCGTCGCTGATGTGCCAGTCGATCGTGATGTCGGCAGACCACGCACTGGGTCCGTCCACTCGGAGAGCGATCGCATCAAAGGCCTGCTCGACGGTGAGCGCAGCCGAAATATCCGGCGAAGCGGTGACGATCGGTGTCCCGACCGACCCGTTGCGGAGCTCGTACGCACCCATGAGGAAGAAGTTGCGCCACGTGCCGTTTTCGGATCCGTACCCGAGCTGTTCGAGGGTGTCGGCCTGGAGCGCCTTGGCGTCGGCGTTGTCAGGCTCGGCGAAGATCAGGTAGTTCAATACCTGTGCAACCCAACGGAAATCACCGCCGGCGTAGGATTCGCGCGCCTTACTCAGCGTTTCGTCGGCGCCGCCCATGAATTCGACATGCCGTTTCGCGGATTCGACTGGAGTGTGTTCCCACAGTGTGGCCGGGTTTCCGTCGAACCAGCCCATGTAGCGCTGGTAGATCGCCTTGACGTTGTGACTGACCGAACCGTAGTAGCCGTGGGTGTGCCAGGCCTGGGCCACTGCTGGCGGGAGTTCGATCTCCTCGGCGATCTCGATTCCGTTGGAGCCCTTGTTGATCGCCCGCAGTGTCTGATCGTGCAGATACCCGTACAGGTCACGCTGGATCGACAGGAACTCGGTGAGCCGCTCGGTTCCCCACGTCGGCCAATGGTGCGAGGCGAACAGAACATCGGTGCTAGCGGCGTATCGGTTGATCGATTCGGTCAGGTACTTCGCCCAGATGTGCGGGTCGCGGACGAGCGCACCTCGCAGGGTCAGCAGGTTGTGCAAGGTATGAGTGGCATTTTCGGCCATGCACAACGCTCGACGGTCAGGAAAGAAGAAGTTCATCTCCGAGGGCGCCTCGGTACCTGGAGTGAGCTGGAACTCGATCCGAACCCCGTCCACCGTCGCGGTCTGACCGGTGTGGTCGATATCGACGGTGGGCGTGATGAGGGTCGGAGTTCCGGTCGAGGTGGTGGGACCGAGCCCGGCCCCTACTGCGCCCCGATCCCCCCGGGGCAGTGCTGCGCCGTACATATATGCGGACCGGCGGGCCATGGCAGCTCCCGCGTACACGTTCTCGGCGACGGCATGCTCGACAAACCCCTTCGGTGCCAGGATGGGGCAACGGCCCGCGGCAACGTCCTCTTCGGTGGTGACACCTTTGACACCGCCGAAGTGATCGATATGGCAGTGGGAGTAAATCACTCCGGTCACCGGCCGATCGCCACGGTGCTCGCGGTACAACTTCAGCCCAGCGGCTGCGGTTTCGGCAGAAATCAACGGATCGATGACGATCACTCCGGTATCGCCTTCGACGAGGGTCATGTTCGACAGGTCGAGGCCACGGATCTGGTAGATGCCGTCGGTGACTTCGAATAAGCCCTGACGTGCGCACAACTTCGACTGACGCCACAGGCTGGGGTGGACCGTGGGTGGGCAGTCCTGCTCGAGGAACCCGAATGCGTCGCTGTCCCAGACCGCTTCCCCATCCGCATCCGTCACAACCCCGGGGGTCAAGGACACGATGAAGCCCCGCTCCACATCAGCAACATCCTGGCCGTCTCCGAACGGAAGTGTCCGCAATGCTTCCTTGTGCGCAGACTGCACACTCGCGCTCGCATCTGCCTGAATGCTCATGAAAATCCCTTCCACCGTGACATGTTCGGATCGGACTCTCTGCGCAGCCTCTCATCCGTGAGCGCCGCGCGACCTCACCCAAGACGGGTGAATCCCCCTGGCGATGCACATGCAGTTCACCCTTTGAGGATGAAAGTGGGACTGCCCGTACGGCATACAGTGTGGGCAGATCACCTACGTCCCCACCGGCGAAGGAGCAGCACGATGAGCCAGGTTCCAGCTGGAAGACCAACGGCCCCAACGGTCGATGCCTCGCGGCTATGGGCAGGCGGCGCTGCAACGGCACTGGTCGCGGCCCTGACCGCAGTTGTGGGTCTGCTGATCGTACGAGGACTTCTCGACATTCCGGTCATCACACCCGCGACAACGCCGGGGAACTCCCAAACAGGTTCCCTCGCCATCGGTGCCGCCGTCGCAGCTCTCGTCGCCACCGCGCTTTTGCATGTTCTCATCGTCTCGACGCCACGCGCATCGAACTTCTTCGGGTGGATCGGAATGCTCGCGACGATCGCCGCCGCACTGTGGCCGTTCAGCGCAGCGGCCACAACAGCCTCGAAAATCGGCAGTGCAGCAATCTATTTCATGGTCGGGATCGCTATTGTCTCGTTACTCACCGGTGTCGCAGCATCCGCACGGACATGACGGCCGATCCTGCTCCCGCGCATGAAGGGTGAATCGCGTATGAAGGGTGAACAATGCGAGTACTGATTCTCGGTGGTGACGGATTCTGCGGTTGGCCGAGCGCGCTTCATCTTTCGGCGCACGGACATGAGGTCACGATCGCCGACAGCCTCGTTCGACGACGAATCGACGACGAACTCGGAGTGCAGTCACTCACTCCCATTTCTCCTCTGTCAGAGCGAGTTCAGGCCTGGTCCGACGTGACGGGACACCGCATCGACGCCGTCGAATTCGATCTCGCCCGCGATTACGAGGCGTTGACGGAGTTGCTGACTACGTTTCGCCCGGAGGTGATCGTGCACTTCGCCGAGCAGCGTGCGGCACCGTATTCGATGAAATCACCGGACCTCAAGCGCTACACGATCGACAACAATCTCAATGCGACTCACAATCTGCTGGCCGCGCTCGTGCACACGGGCATCGACGCTCATGTGGTTCATCTCGGAACGATGGGTGTGTACGGATACGAGTCGGTACCGATGGATCTACCCGAGGGGTATCTCACCGTGACCTACCCCGACCGGAACGGGCGCTCCCATACCCGCGAAATCCTCTACCCCACCGCACCCGGGAGCGTGTATCACCTGACCAAGTCGTTGGACCAGTTGGTGTTTCAGTTCTACGCGCGCAACGACGGCGTACGCATCACCGATCTGCATCAGGGGATCGTGTGGGGCACTCAAACCGACGAGACGAATCTCGATCCTCGACTGATCAACCGCTTCGACTACGACGGTGACTTCGGGACGGTGCTCAACCGGTTTCTGGTGCAGGCTGCGGTCGGCCATCCTCTCACCGTGCACGGGACGGGAGGGCAAACGCGAGCCTTCATCAACATCCGAGATACGGTGCGCTGCATACGATTGGCCGCCGAAACCGAGGCCGCCGTCGACGGCCGGGTGCGCGTGATGAACCAGGTGACCGAAACCCATAAGGTGGCTGACCTGGCTCGCATGGTTGCGCAGACGGTCGGCGCAGACATCACCGAGGTGCCCAATCCGCGGGCCGAAGCCGACGAAAACCAGCTCAGCGCTCGCAACGACACCTTGATCGGACTGGGTCTCGAACCGACCAGATTGGCCACCGGACTACTGAAGGAGTCGGTCGAGATCGCACAAAAATACACCGATCGCGTCGACGTGAGCCGAATTCCATGCACGTCCTACTGGAACAGGAACCGGAGTTCGGTGGCTACGGAGCAGGTCAAGTGACCGGCGGAGGCGCGCCCGTAGATCCCGGGAACTCGCACGACGACGAGGGGCGTACTCAACCTGCTGCTCCGGAATCCGGATACTTCCGGGGTGAGCGCGGCCGGACCGTCCCACGTTCCGCGTGGTGGATCCTGGGGGCGGCATTGGCACTTCTGCTGGTCTTCGTGCTGGTGCGGCCGTTGTGGTTCACCCGCGACGTGGACGATACGAGCCTGGACGTCCCGGCAGATCGTCACTTCACAAAATCGTTGTCGGGCGCCGGCTACGAGGACGGCGTCTGGCTCACCGACGATTCCCCGTCGACTAGTTTTGCCGTCACCTTCCCCGCAGACTCGGCGCGCCGCGAGACTCGTCTCCGCTTGACCGGAACGACGCAGGTGGCCGAGGACAGCGTTGTCTTCTTGATCGTGAGAATGGATGGGCAGCAGGTTTACAAGAGTGAGGTGGCACGGGGAAACAACGGACTCGACGTGATTGTCGATGTCCCGGAAGGACTGTCGAGCGACGGTCAGGTCCGTGTTCAGGTCCAGATCGAGGGAACCCTGGACAACCGGACGTGTACCCCCGACCATGCGGCCGGTATGCAGGTCCACCTCGATCCTGCGAGTGTGGTGGAGGCAGCGCTCATCGAGCGTGTACACACCGTGCGGGATGCGGTCGTGTCGTGGGATCGTCGCCTCACCATCGTGCTTGCCGATCAGAACGACGAGTGGCGCACTACGGCGGCACAGATGGGAATCGGGTTGACCCGAGCCGGGTACGAGGTGACCTATTCGGATGAAGTTCCGAGTTCCGACGCGGAGAATGCGTTGCTCATCGGCCCTGCCGAAAAGGTAGCCGACCTCGGTTGGTCCACCTCCGGTGAGACCGACGCCGGCGACGGTATCGTGCTCGGAACAGTAGACGACTCCCCTGTCATCGGAGTCCTTGCGCCTGACGGAGACCTGATCTCGAGATTCCTCACCCTCCCCGCGGTAGCCACCGCCGATTCGGATCGGAGCGATCCACGGGCGCTCGACACGTCACCGGTCGTCGGCACCGAGGTGGGCTTGAATGCGCTTGGCGCAGACACCTCCGCCACGAACATTGCCGACGATCACCGATGGCGGATCGGCTACTCACTTGCCGACTTGCCCGGTGGTCTTCTGCCGCAATCGATTCGGGTGGTCATGGCGCTTCCGGCCTCACCCGACGATCTCACGTGGATTCTCAACGTCCAACTCAACGGGCAGCTGGTCGACAGTCGCAGGCTCGACGGGCAGTCGACGCAGGTCGTTGTCCCCTTGCCCGCGGCGGCGCAACTGCTGGAGAACTCACTGACTCTGACCGTCCAACGCGACCGCGACCGCGGTGGCTGCGACGTGCGTGTGACTACCTACCCGATACAACTCGAGCCCACATCGGCTCTCCTGCTCGGCGACGATCTCGGGGCCGGCTTCACGGCGCTACCGAAGGCGTTGGCCCCGGGGTTTGCCGTCTACTCGCCGGATGCCGCGCAAGCAAGTGCGGTCGACGAACTCAACGCCACCATTGCAACGCTGACGAAATTCATTCCGGCTCAATATAATCCGGAGTTCTTCTGGAACACTCCACCGGCGCCGGGCAGACCGTTCGTACTGATCGGAGAAAGCCCGGCGGTGAACCCGCCCGTACGGATCGATGACGGTCGCATCCTGGCAGGATCCGCCGACCCCACCCTCGACATCACCTCGTTCGATGACGGAATGATCGTCGAAACTGCAACCAGCACAACAGGTGCCGGCGGCCTGGTCATCGAGTACGTCGGGAAGCCCGGGACCATACCCGTGCCGGACTTCGGCAGCGAATCCGCTCGAGTAGTCACGTCGCAGGGCAGTTTTGTGGTCGATACCGACGGCCCCATTGCTCCCAACTCCCCCGCACGGGTAATCGCACCGAGATGACCGACGTCAAGCACGATCCAATTGAGGCCGGAGGGGTCATCGACCACTTTCGGTCGGTCGACAGCGCGCCGGCGGACTATGCCGTCGATCGTCCGCCGAGCGGAACCAACGGATTCCTGGTCACGTTCGCAGGACTGTCGATCATCGCCATGTGCATTCGAACATTTCTGGTGCATTCCGGTCTCGTCGACCTGCCACGAGACCTGGTCATCCTGTCCGACGGGCGAGGAACCGTCGTCTTCCCCCTGAGACTGTTTCTCGTGATGTTCTTCCTGACATACGCCATCCATGCCTACTCGAACATCTGGCGCAGAGCCTTCATCGCAGTATCCCTACTGGGCAAGTACGCACTGTTCTGCGTCGTCATCGACACTCTCGCATGGCTACTCCACGGGGCCGGGATCATCTCGATCTCGGCCTTCGGAGCCCAGATGATCTCGGGGCTGATCGCACTGGGCATCTTCCCGCACACCATCCTGCGGCAAGCTCAACTGCCACCCCAAGGCCCACTGCCCCTCGACCCGCGAATACCCCTGAGCGCCTTCCTCAAGCTGGCGGGTTGCCTGGCATTCGCGATCGCGGGTGCAGCGATCGCACTCAACGTCCTCTACGACCTCGTCGAAGTCCTGAAAAGCTGGGCGATACTCGGCGGTATCGGCGCGGGGGTGTTCCTGATGCAACAACTCCTGGCAGTCTCGACGGCAGCACTGGGCATGCGAGCACTGAAAAAGTCACGTCGCCAAGAGTTCTCACCGCCCGCAGCAATTCTCGTTCCCGCACACAACGAGGCCCACGACATCGAGGACACCATCGTCGCAGTCGACAAGGCCGCCCAGACTTATCCCGGACAAATCCATCTCTACGTCGTCGACAATGCATCCACCGACTCCACACACGATGTCGCCGAACGGATCATCCGCGAGTGCACCAACATCACCGGCACCGTGCTCGACTGCCCGACCCCGGGGAAAGCCATCGCACTGAACATGGGAATCGAGCACATCACGGAAGAGTTCGTCGTACGCATCGACGCCGACACGGTCATCGGGCCACGCTGCCTCGAGACCGCGATGCGCCACTTCGCCAACCCGCACGTCGGCTGCGTCGGCGGGATACCGATGCCCCGCGAGGAAAGAACCTGGATCGACAAATGCCGATTGATCGAGGTGTACATGCGCCACGGCTTCTTCCAGGTGTCCCTCGACGGATACCAAGGCGTCATGGGCATTCCCGGCATGTTCGCCATCTACCGCCGGAGCCAACTGCTCGAAGTCGGCGGCATCGTGCAAGGAATGAACGGCGAAGACACCGACATCTGCATGCGCCTTGCCGCTGCCGGCTATCACAGTGTGGCGGATCCGAGCGCCGTGTACTACAGCGAAACCCCCGCGTCCTACGCCCATCTACGTGAACAGCGAACACGATGGTTCCGCAGCATCTACCACCTCAGCGCACGCAATCGCGCGATTCTGTTCGACCGACAAACGATGATCGGCACCTTCGTGCTTCCGTTCAACCTGGTCAACGCGGCCCGACGCGCGATGCTCGCGCCACTGCTCCTCTTCGCCACAATTGCCGGATTGGCGTTCCAATCGACGTTCACGACCCTGCAATGGCAACCCATCGTGGCCACCCTGTTGGGGATGTCGATGGTCATGACCGTTGTCGTCTGCTTGATCTGGCGGCCGAGTTCGGTGAAGTACATTCCCGCGTACCTCTGTTTCCGACTACTACGCAGCTACTTCACCCTGGCATCGACGCTCAGCCTGATCTATCCACCGATGCACCCACATCTACCCCGAACACTGCTACGCCAGAAGCGTGCCTAGCGATTCTTTTTTCGAACGAGCCCCGACAGTCCGAGACCGGCCAAAGCGCCCGTTCCGATCAATGCGACGGCGCGCGAGGCAGACATTCCGTCGGCGACGACAACGCGCGGCGCGATGATCGCCGGATCGGGCGGCGGGATGTAGGCCAGTGCCATGCTTTCCGTGGTCGTCGCAGCCCAGGCGGTGCAGAACAACAGCATGCGCGAAGCGGTGAACACGAACACGAGCAAACCGATGATCGGCCCGAATGCAACGCCGGCCGGGCCGCTACTGACCGCCGAAAGATAGATCGCACCAACTTGTTTGAACACTTCGAATACCAGAGCTGCCATCAGCGCCGCACGGGCGGCGCTGCGTAGAGTCACCGGTTCACGGGGCAAACGTGCGATCACCCACAGGAACACCGCCCAGGTTGCCAGGATCGACAGCACAGTCGACAACACTCGCAGTCCGACGCCGACACCGGTGATGTTCTCGAGATTGAGCCACACGACAACCTGGCGCGCTACCGGCCCACTGCTGAGCGCCGACATGCCGAGTGAAATGACCAAGGCCGCGCCCAGACCGAGCAGTGCACCGATGTCACCGACTTTGGTTCTGACAAACCCTTTGGAGTCACGCTTGCTCTCCCACATCGCAGTGAGCGCGTCGCGGACATTGGCCATCCAGCCCAGGCCCGCGTACGACGCGACAAGAAGGCCGACAACACCAACACTGGCACGAGAGGCGATTGCCGAGTCGATCAAGCTGTTGATGGTGTCACCGAGGCTGCCGGGGATGGATTTGGTGATCTCTTCCTGAATCGAAGTCAGGTATTCGGGGTGGCCGGCCAACACAAAACCGGCCACCGCGAACCCAACCATCATGATCGGAATCAACGCGAGGACGCTGAAGTACGTGATTCCGGCGGCGTAGTAGTCGCCCTTCTGGTTCTGAAATCGCATACCCGCCCGAACGATGTGATCGAGCCACGGCCGCGCTGCCCGCTGCTTGTCGAGAAAGCTCGGCTCCTCGACGACAACTGATTCAGCCACAGATGCTCCCCCTATTTCTGTATCGACCTGTTTCGTGTCATCCGGTCGCGATCCCCGCGATCAACCCTTGGGTGGCAAGAACCCGACCTTCTCGTACACGGTCGCAAGCGTGCGGGACGAGACCTCACGCGCCCGGTGCGCGCCGGCGGCAATGATGCGATCCAGTTCGGCCTCATCGGCAAGATAGCCGTCGACCTTGGCCTTGAGCGGAGTCACGAACTGCGCCAACACGTCCGCGGTATCAGTCTTGAGATCGCCGTATCCCTTACCTTCGTAGCCCGCGACCAAAGTCTCGATCGGAACACCGGACAGAGCCGACTGAATGGTGAGCAAGTTGCTGACGCCAGGCTTGGCCTGCGGGTCGAAGCGGATCTCACGCTCGTTGTCGGTGACTGCCGACTTGATCTTCTTGGCCGACACCTTGGGATCGTCGAGCAAATTGATCAGACCGGCATCGCTCGCGGCCGACTTGCTCATCTTCGACGTCGGGTCCTGCAGGTCGTAGATCTTGGCGGTGCCCTTGATGATCTGAGGTTCAGGAACCACAAACGACTTGCCGTAGCGCGAGTTGAAGCGGTTCGCGAGGTCGCGGGCAAGCTCGAGGTGCTGACGCTGATCCTCACCGACCGGAACGCGCTGCGGGCGGTACAGCAAGATATCGGCGGCCATCAGAACCGGGTAGGTGAACAGCCCGACACTGGCGTTGTCACTGCCCTGCTTGGACGACTTGTCCTTGAACTGCGTCATGCGACTGGCCTCGCCGAAACCGGTGATGCAATTCAGAACCCACGCAAGCTGAGCATGCTCGGGAACCTGACTCTGGACGAAGATCGTTGCGCGGTCGGGGTCGATTCCGATTGCCAGTAGCTGCGCCACGGCAACCTTGGTGCGTCGACGCAGTTCCTTGGGGTCCTGCGTCACGGTGATGGCATGCAAGTCCGGAACGAAGTAGAAAGCGTCGAATTCATCCTGCAACCCCACCCACTGCTGCAATGCGCCCAGGTAGTTACCGAGGTGGAAGGAATCCGACGTCGGCTGGATACCGGAAAGCACGCGAGGCTTTGCCGTGGGCTTCTGTTCTGCAGGGGTCGACATGCTTCCGATCTTTCCACGAGGGCGATTCACTGAGTGTGTGTGGTCTCCGGGTAGCGGAGCACCGTGAGTTCCGAAGCAAAAGATTCTTCGGAGTCCGAGCCGAACTGGTAGGCGGTACCGAACGTGGTGGGCGCCCATTCCCCGGCGTAGAAATCCATCGACTCGCGGAACCACGGCAACTGATCAGGTTCGCCGCGCAGCAGCAGCTCAGCCTCCCGAACCAGAACGATAAACCCGGCGCCAAGGCCGAGCACGTCGTCGAGGTCACGCATGACGTCGTCGAAGGCGTCCTTGTTGCGACCGAAGTGTGACGGAAATTGAAATGCTGCCGCAAACTCGTCGAAGACCTGCGCGGTGGTCTGCATGTGCGATCCGCGAACTGTGCGCACAACAAGATCGCGCATACGGAGATCACGCGCCAACTCGTCCAGAAGCGCCGGCTCTCCTGACACTGCCACCGACGAGACGCCGGATTCCGGGTCGAGCCACCGATCCACACCGACAGTTCCGTGATCATCCATCAGCGAATCCTTGTGAAGGTCTCGTAGTGATCGAGGGTGTACCACGCGGAACCGTCGTTTCCGGTGACGATCCGCTCGGCATCACGCCCCTGACCACTCTTCTTCGGATTGACGTCCCACTCCTGATAGACAACCCGGCCACCGCCGGCACCGACTGCTGGCAACCTGCCCTCGCTGTTGCGGAAGGTGACGCCGCCCTTGGTTCCCACCGCATTCGCGGAGTCCGGCCACCGTCCGGCGTCGATCTCCACCAACGTGGCGAGTACCCGCGCAGGGGCATCGCTGCTCGCTTTCTGGGTCGACTTCTGGGCTGACGACGTCGATTGCGCCGCCTTGGTAGTCGCCCCGGGCTTGACCTGAGTTGATGTCACCGCCGAACTCGACGTGGTCGAGGTAGCCGAGCCGGCCGTTGCCGAACTGCCGGAATCCTGCGACGACAGCACAATCGCCAGCACAACAGCGACAACTGCAACGACGACGGTGCCTACGGCCTTCAGTGTTTTGGCGCTCGGCATCTTCGAACCTTCGGGCATTGGAGTGCCTTACCGGTAGGAAACGGTGACGGGAGCGTGATCGGACCAACGCAGATCGTAGGATTCCGCACGTTCGATCAACCCGGCCTTGGCGCGCTCGGCAAATGCTCGGGTTGCCACCTGGTAGTCGATGCGCCAGCCGGAGTCGTTGTCGAACGCCTTACCGCGGTACGACCACCACGAGTACGGTCCCTCGACGCCCGGATGCAGTGCCCGGAACACGTCGACCCACTGGGACTCGTCTGCAAACAGAACGTCCATCCACTCACGCTCGCTGGGCAGGAAGCCCGAGGACTTCTTGTTGCCCTTCCAGTTCTTCAAGTCGGCTTCGTTGTGCGCGATATTCCAGTCACCACTGACCACAACGTGTCGCCCGGCCGTCTCGGCCGCTGCGGCGGTGACCGCGAGGTGAGCCGCGAACGAACTCATGAACCGTTCTTTCGCCTCTTGCTTCGGGGTCAGGGCTTCCCCTGTCGGCAGGTAGAGACTTGCCACCGTGAGGTCGGCAAAATCCGCTTCGATGTAGCGTCCGGCGTCCTGAAATTCGTCGTCACCGAAACCGATGCGGACGGCGTCGGCTTCGATCCGGGACAGGACTGCCACGCCGTTGCGGCCCTTCGCCGACGGCTCGGCCGAAACGAGGAACCAGCCGTTCGACAGAGCGGGTTCGAGAGTCTCGTGCAACTGCTTGTCGGATGCTCGGGTTTCCTGAAGACAGATGAAATCCGCGTCGGTCTTCTCGAGCCATTCGGTCATTCCCTTGCGGGCTGCGGCACGAATGCCGTTGACGTTCACCGATGTGATCGTGTGAGGCGCGAGAATATGAGAGTCAGCTGTTTGTGGCACGGCAAGCACCGTAGCCGATGGAGCCGACGTGTTCTCAGTTCGCGGCTCTACGCTGCAGGATCACTGCAACCGCCAGGACACCGACGCCGGCGAGCGCAAGAAGAGAACCGACGGCCGCTGGCGCGGTGTAACCGAAACCTGCGGCGATCACTACCCCACCGATCCAGGCGCCGAATGCGTTCGCGATGTTGAGGGCGGCGTGGTTGAGCGATGCTGCCAAGGTCTGGGCGTCCTCGGCAACGTCCATCAACCGGGTCTGAAGCCCCGGAACCATGGACGCACCAGCCAGCCCGATGAGAAAGACGAAGAGCAACGCCGTGTACGGATTGCGAACGGCGAGAACAAAGACCGCGAGAATGATCGCCAGCGACGCCATCGATACGAACAGGCCCTTCATGAGCGCCCGGTCAGCGAGGTAGCCACCGACGAAGTTGCCGGCCACCATGCCCAGCCCGTAGAGCATGAGCGCCAGCGGAACAAACGACGCACCCAGCCCGGAGACGTCGGTCAACGTCGTGCTGATGTACGTGTACACGGCAAACATGCCGCCGAATCCGACCATGCCGACGATCAGAGTCATCCACACCTGGATCCGGCCAAGAGCCTTGAGTTCGGTGATCGGGTTGGTGATCGGCATAGCGTCGAGGCGCGGGATCCAGACGAGCAGCGACGCCACAGTGACGACACCGATGACTGCGACCAATGCGAATGCACTCCGCCATCCCAAGGTCTGCCCGAGCCATGCGGCAGCCGGCACACCGACGACGTTGGCGACGGAGAGACCCATCATCACCATGGCAACGGCTTTGGCACGTTTACCCGGTTCAGCCAGGTGCGCCGCAACGAGGGCGGCAACACCGAAGTAGGCACCGTGCGGCAACCCGGCGACAAACCGGGCGAGCATCAGCGTGGTGTACGACGGCGCGAACACCGACGCGGCATTGCCCACCGTGAACGCGATCATGAGCGCGATCAGCAATGTGCGTCGCGGGATCCGAGCAGTCAGCGCCGCGATGAGCGGCGCGCCGACCACAACACCGAGCGCATACGCGGAAATGACATGACCGGCGGTGGGCTCGGACACCCCCAACCCGGTTGCCATCTCCGGCAGGAGACCCATTGCCACGAACTCGGTGGTGCCGATTCCGAATCCGCCGAGTGCCAACGCGAGCATCGCCGGACCCCTGGCAGACCGAGCCCCGGATGTCGGGGCATCAGGGCGGGAGAGGGTAGACGAAGTCACTGGTCAATTGTGGTCGCACCCTTGGTTGAACTTCCAAGTGAGAGCGGGTGAGTTCGCTCACGTGAGACTGCAGACACAGAGCAGACACAGATGGGACGCCCGGAGTCCGGGCGTCCCATCTGGAAAGTGCAGCTGTGGAACTTACTACTTGGCTGCCATCGACTTCTGCAGGTTCACATCGAGCGCACCGAGGAATTCTTCGGTGGTCAGGTAACCCTGGTCGCCGCCGACCAGCATCGAGAGGTCCTTGGTCATCTGGCCGCTTTCGACGGTCTTGATGACAACGTCTTCGAGCTGCTGCGCGAAGCCGATGACCTCAGGGGTGTTGTCGAGCTTGCCGCGGTGCTCGAGCCCACGGGTCCACGCGAAGATGGACGCGATCGGGTTGGTCGAGGTGGGCTTGCCCTGCTGGTGCTGACGGTAGTGACGCGTGACGGTGCCGTGAGCAGCCTCTGCCTCACAGGTCTTTCCGTCCGGTGTCAGCAGAACCGACGTCATGAGGCCGAGCGAGCCGAAGCCCTGAGCCACTGTGTCGGACTGGACGTCGCCGTCGTAGTTCTTGCATGCCCAGACGTAGCCGCCCTCCCACTTGAGTGCGGAAGCGACCATGTCGTCGATGAGGCGGTGTTCGTAGGTCAGACCAGCGGCATCGAACTCAGCCTTGAACTCGGTCTCGTAGACGTGCTGGAAGATGTCCTTGAAGGCACCGTCGTACGCCTTGAGAATGGTGTTCTTGGTGGACAGATACACCGGGTAGTTCTGCTGCAGACCATAGGTGAGCGACGCACGAGCGAAGTCACGGATGGAATCGTTGAAGTTGTACTGCCCCTGGACGATGCCGCCATTCTCGGGGAAGTTGACCAGTTCGTGCTCGATCGGTGCGCTTCCGTCCTCAGGCGTGTAGGTGATCATCACCTTGCCGGGGCCGGGGACCTTGAAGTCTGTGGCGCGGTACTGGTCACCGAATGCGTGACGGCCGATGATGATCGGCTTGGTCCAGCCCGGGACGAGTCGCGGAACGTTCGAGATGATGATCGGTGCGCGGAAGATCGTGCCGCCGAGAATGTTGCGGATCGTTCCGTTCGGGGAACGCCACATCTTCTTGAGACCGAATTCCTCGACACGAGCCTCGTCCGGCGTGATGGTGGCGCACTTGACGCCCACGCCGTGCTTCTGGATCGCGTGTGCGGCGTCGATGGTGACCTGGTCATCCGTCTCGTCGCGGTATTCGATACCGAGGTCGTAGTACTCGAGGTTCACATCGAGGTACGGGTGGATCAACTTGTCTTTGATGAACTGCCAGATAATGCGTGTCATCTCGTCGCCGTCGAGTTCGACGACGGTGCCCTCAACCTTTATTTTGGACATGGGTGCTTCGCGTCCTCCTAGGAAGTTTCCCCTGGTTACACGGTTGCGGTCACACTTTGTGAGTGAGTCCGCGAACGGTTCGATTATCAAACCTAGACTGTGTGGACTGATCCCGGGAGATGAGTCCCAAACAAGACAAGCGTACTGCTAACCCTGGGAGCCGCAACCGGCAGCCCCTCCTCCAAGTCACTACTCGTCGGTAACTTTTGCCTGCTAGCGGGCACCCTCACGTCGAATGGCGACTGGTGACACCGCACACTTCGACCCGCGTCATCCTTCGGCTTCACTCCCGGTAGAATTCAGCTCGGTCATGAGTACCAGCGTCAAGCCCCGGCTCGCTGGACGGCAACCCTCCAACCGCGGTGGGGTGCCCCGGGTGATGACCAGGTCGCCTCGAGGCGAAACTGCGCAATTGCAGTTTCACCGGATTTCCAGGCGACAAGCGCGGGTCCGACAGGGACGGACCCCAGACCGGGCCGAGCCCCACGGAGGTTTTTCAGTATGTGTCGCACTTGTAGATAGACCCCAGCACGGGGCGGCGATCATTCGCCCCCGTCCGACAGCTATCCGTCAGACCACTGGAGTACACAAATCATGACCGACATCTCAGCTAACTGGTCCTTCGAGACCAAGCAGGTCCACGCCGGACAAACCGCAGACACCGCCACCAACGCGCGCGCACTGCCGATCTACCAGACCACCAGCTACGTCTTCGACAGCACCGACCACGCCGCCGCGTTGTTCGGTCTGGCTGAGCCGGGCAACATCTACACGCGCATCATGAACCCGACGCAGGACGCCGTCGAGCAGCGCATCGCTGCACTCGAAGGTGGTGTCGCGGCACTCCTCCTGTCCTCGGGTCAGGCTGCCGAAACCCTCGCAATCCTCAACCTCGCAGAGGCCGGAGACCATATCGTTGCCAGCCCCTACCTGTACGGCGGCACCTACAACCTCCTGCACTACACGCTTCGCAAGCTCGGCATCGAAGTCACGTTCGTCGAGGATCCCGACAACCTCGACCACTGGCGCGAAGCCATCCGCCCGAACACCAAGGCATTTTTCGGCGAAACGATCGCAAATCCCAAGAACCACATCCTCGACATCCCCGGGATCTCAGCGGTGGCTCATGAGAACGGCCTCCCCCTGATCGTCGACAACACCGTCGCGACGCCCTACTTGCTTCGCCCCCTCGAACACGGCGCCGACATCGTCCTGCACTCCGCCACCAAATACCTCGGCGGACACGGCACGGCTATCGCCGGCGTCATCGTCGACGGCGGTACTTTCGACTGGACGCAAGGCCGGCACACCAACTTCACCACCCCCGACCCGAGCTACCACGGCGTCACCTTCGCCGACCTCGGCGCACCCGCCTACGTTCTCAAGGCGCGTGTACAACTGCTGCGCGACCTCGGCTCCGCCGTCGCACCGTTCAACGCGTTCCTCATCGCCCAGGGCATCGAAACGTTGAGCCTGCGCATCGAGCGCCATGTCTCCAACGCTCAGCAGGTGGCCGAATTCCTCGAAGGCCACCAGGCCGTCGCGTCCGTCTCCTACGCCGGACTCCCCTCCTCGCCGTGGTACGAACGCGGAAAGCAGCTGACCCCCAAGGGAACCGGCGCCATCGTCACGTTCGAACTACCCGGCGGCGTCGACGCCGGCAAGAAGTTCGTCAACGCCCTGACGCTGCACAGCCACGTCGCCAACATCGGTGACGTCCGCTCCCTCGTCATCCACCCCGCCTCCACCACTCACGCCCAACTCACCCCCGAGGAACAACTCGCCGCCGGCGTCACCCCCGGTCTCGTCCGCCTCGCCGTCGGAATCGAAGGCATCGCCGACATCCTCGCCGATCTCGAAACCGGCCTCACCGCGGCGGCAGCGTCTTGACCGTCAACGAGGCTCAGACACCGGTCGCGGATGTCCTGCCGCCCCCGGACGGCCGAGTCGGAACCGTCGACATCGGCTCGCTGCAACTCGAGAACGGCGCGGTGCTGCCGTCGGTATCGCTTGCGGTTCAACGGTGGGGCGAACTGTCCCCGAACCGCGACAACGTCGTGCTCGTGGAACATGCATTGACCGGCGACTCACACGTCACCGGTCCGTCGTCCGAGAATCAGCCGTCACCCGGTTGGTGGAACGGAATGGTTGGCCCGGGCGAACCTGTCGACACAGGCGAATGGTGTGTCATCGCCACCAATGTTCTGGGCGGTTGTCGCGGCACCACCGGTCCGAGTTCCCTTGCCGAGGACGGCAAACCGTGGGGTAGCCGGTTTCCCGGCATCTCCATTCGGGATCAGGTCGCAGCCGAGAAGAAGCTGATCGACCTGCTCGGCATCGATCGACTGGCTTCGGTAGTCGGCGGTTCCATGGGCGGAATGCGCACCCTCGAATGGGCTGTGTCGTACCCCGAGAATCTGAACTCCGCATTGGTACTGGCTACGGGTTCACGCGCGACAGCCGATCAAATCGGTACCCAGACAACACAAATCGCCGCCATCATGTCCGACCCCGATTGGCAGGGCGGCAATTACCACGGAACCGGGCGTACGCCCCGGGCCGGACTCGGTATCGCGAGGCGCATCGCGCACCTCACCTACCGCGCGGAATCGGAACTCGACACACGTTTCGAAAACACCGCCCAGGGACATGAAAACCCCTGGAACGGCGGGCGATACGCGGTTCAGAGCTATCTGGAACATCAGGCCGACAAGCTCGTGTCGCGTTTCGATCCCAGCACCTACGTGTTGTTGACCGAGGCGATGAACCGTCACGACATCGGCCGCGGACGCGGTGGTGTCGCAGCGGCTTTGGCGTCCATTACCGTGCCGGTCGTCGTTGGCGGAGTCGATTCCGATCGCCTCTACCCGCTGCGCCTGCAGGAAGAGATCGCCGCCGGAATCCCGACGTGCACCGGTCTCGAAATCCTCAATTCCAAGGACGGGCACGACGGCTTCCTCACCGAAGCCGACGCCGTAGCAAAACTGTTGCGCCGCACAATGGAATTGGCGCGCACGACGCGCTGAGCATTCAGCTTCCGGTCAGACTTCCGAGCGATCCGGTCGACGCCGTCTGCCCGCCGAGGGCTATCGAGTGGTAGGCCCCGGCCGCGACGGCGGTATATCCGTCTCCGGTCGGGGCACCGCCCAGTTGCCCGTTCTCGTTGTTGCCCCAGGCCGTGACCGTGCCGTCGGCAGACAGCGCCACCGAGTGCCGGAAGCCGCCCGCGATCGCGGTGAAACCGCCGCCGGTCGGGGTACCGGTGCGCTGCCCGTACTCGTTGCTGCCCCAGATCACGATGTGACCGTCGGCGGTCAACGCGAGGGAATGGTCCTCGCCAGCGGCGACCGCGATGAACCCACCCTCGGTCGGTAGCCCGTCACGCTGCCCTTCCGCACTACCGCCCCACATGGTGATGTGACCGTCGGTAGTGAGCGCCACGGAATGGAAGTTACCGGCGGCGATTGCGGTGAAGCCACCCTCGGTCGGAATATCGGTCCGCTGCCCGTACTCCTTGCTGCCCCAGTCGACGATCGTTCCTTCGGGAGTCAACGCCAGCCCGTGGTAGGTACCGGCAGCAATCCTGGTGAACCCACCACGTGCCGGGAGATCGTCTTGTTGCCCGAATTCGGAGCTTCCCCACGCGGCAATGTGCCCGTCGGCCGTCAGCGCCACCGCGTGATCCTCACCCGCAGCGATCGCGGTGAAGCCGCCACCGGTCGGAACGCCGTCGCGCTCTCCCCACGCGCTGTGTCCCCACGCGGCGATGTGGCCATCGGTGGTCAGTGCCACCGAATGATGGTCGCCGGCAGCAAGCGCGGCGACGCCGCCCCGAAGCGGGACGCCGTCGCGCTGATTGTCGTCGGTCCCGCCCCACATGGTGACGGCGCCAGGACTCGAAACGGGAACACCTACCGGCACAGCGGCGGCGCCCGTTGCGGTGGCAAGCGCAAGCACTCCCACACCGACAGCAGCAACGAGCAGTCGAAAGTGCCTACCTGAGAGATTTATTCGTCGCTTCATGCGGTTCCTTGTTCGCCGGTGATGTGGCTCTACGGACAATGACTATCACGTTCGAGGTAGGAAATGTCCCGTTCTCCGACAGAGCTGACTCCTCCCCTTCCGTCAATGTCAGAAGAACCACAGCTGATCTGCGGTTTTGAGGCCATATCCGGTGGCATGCGGTCACTGATCACGGCTACCATCGGCGCTCGTGACTCAACCGTGCCCGGATCAGCTGCAGGCGACCTACCTTCCCGAGAATATGGCGTTCGGGTTCTGGGGTGTGCCGGATACAGCCGGGCATCTTGCGAAGTTGGGGCTCCCTACCGGCAGTGCCGCCGTCGCCCGAATGGCAGTACCCGTCGACGGTGTTATCACGCCCGTCGACGTCGATATTCGGACGGTCGAATTCGCCGACGCGGTAACGGCATTGCAGGCTGTGAACGCAGATCAACCCGGTATCGGAGAGTCGGTGCACGGATGGAAACGGGTGATCGAGAGTGGCGAACCCGGCAGCATGCCACCAGCCGGGCATGCCGCTCTCTATCGCGACGACACTGTCATCAGAAGTACTGCCTCGGCGGTTCAGCGCTTCATCCACGCGCAGACTCTGGTGGACACACTCGATCGTGCGCAGGTTCAGGCAACTTTGCGCCCCTACCAAGTTCTGGGAGTGGAATGGTTGACGTCGCTGACCGAGACCGGCGGCGGCATACTTGCCGACGAAATGGGTCTCGGTAAAACACTGCAAGCCATTTCGATGATCGCGATCAGAGCCGCAGACGGCCCGCATCTTGTTGTCTGCCCGACCTCGGTGATCGGAAACTGGCGACGCGAGATCGAGCGGTTTGCGCCGCATCTGAGCCTTCACATCCATCACGGGTCCGGCCGCACACTGCCTGCCGAACCAGGTGCGGGCACCGTGGTGCTCACCAGCTACAGCGTCTTACGTTCGGACACAGCCGAACTGGAGAGGGCACCGTGGGCGTCGGCAATCTTCGACGAGGCGCAACAGATCAAGAATCCGTCGTCGCTGGCCGCCAAGGCAGCCAGGCAACTCAATGCCACCGTCAAGGTTGCGATGACCGGCACGCCGGTGGAGAACCGTCTCGAAGAGTTGTGGAGTTTGTTCCACGTCGCCAATCCGGCGGTATTGGGAACGCGGGCACGGTTCCGGCAGCGTTTTGCCGTCCCGATCGAATCCGGCCGCTCAGCTTCCGCCGCAACGAGGTTGGCAACGATCATCGAGCCCTACGTGTTGCGTCGAACCAAAGACGCTGTTGCCAAGGATCTCCCACCGAAGCAGTTCTCGACCGTTGCCTGCACCCTCACGTCGGAACAGGCGCGTATCTACCGGGCAGCGGTCGCGGACGCGTTCGATTCCGGACTTGGCACCGGAATTGCCCGACGCGGCAACGTCCTTGCTCTGCTCACCACTCTCAAGCAGGTATGCAATCACCCTGCTCAGGTCACCGGCGACAGCGAGGATCTGCGTGGCCGTTCCGGAAAGTTCGATCGCGCAACCGAAATGCTTGCCGAGATCGTCGACGACGGTGATCGGGCCCTGGTGTTCACGCAATACCGCACGATGGGCGAACTACTGTCGAAACACCTGGCGGCCGAACTGGGCATCGCAGATGTTCCGTTCCTGCACGGCGGCCTGAACGTTGCCAGTCGCGACGCCATGGTCGACGCCTTCCAAACCGACGACACGTCCTCACCCGTTCTCATTCTGAGCCTGCGCGCGGCAGGGTTCGGGCTCAATCTCACCCGCGCCAGTCACGTCGTTCACTACGACCGGTGGTGGAACCCCGCCGTCGAAGATCAGGCCACCGACCGAGCCCACCGAATCGGCCAGCAGCGCACCGTCAACGTCCACACCCTGGTCACCGGAGGAACCGTCGAAGATCACATCGCCGCCATGCACGAATCCAAAAGAGCTGTAGCCGAATCGATTTCCGGAAACTCCGAAGGAGCTCTCGCAGATCTTCCCGACACCGAACTACGTGAACTGCTCGAACTCGACGGCGCGGTGATCATCTGATGGCTACCGAATTCGGAGTGACCGCATGGGGCCGTGTGTGGTTGCGGACGGTCGAGCAAACATCGACGTCCGGACGAAACCCCGCCTTGCCCACCGCACGCACACTCGCCCGCAACGGCGGTGTCACCTTCACCGAAATTTCTGCGGGTACGGTTGCCGCGCAGGTCACCGCCAAGGGTAAGACCTCGACTGTTGTTGTCACCGTACCGCTCTGGGACAAGACACAATCCGACACCGCTGCCCGCACGATTCGGGCGCTAGGCACCAAGAACCGGTCCGTATCGACCGGAGAGCTACCGGACAGCGTCGTCGCGGATCTACAGGCGCGCGATATCACTGTGGCGGTGGGCCTTTCCGAATGCTCGGCCACCTGTGACTGTTCGAGTCGGCGCACGCCGTGCGTCCACCATCTTGCAGCGATCTACGCCCTGGCGGGCCGGATCGACGAAGAACCTGCACTTGCCGTCACACTTCGAACCAAGCAGACGAAAAGACGGAACTCCGCCGCAAAGAAAGAACAGGGAGAGTGGATTCCGTTGCGCGAGATAGACGTCGGGTCGTTCTACAACTGACTCAGTCGGTGTCAACTGCGACTGACTCAGTCGGTACCGAGTGGATCAATAGTCAGAGCAAGCGAGACGATCAACGCACCCATGACGCCCATGGCCGCAGTGTCGAACTTCTTACCGCGCACCGCGAGCAGTCCCACGCGATCCTGTGGGAAACACCAGCGCGCAGCCGCACCGATAATGACCGCCACCCCCAAGACCAGCGAACCGCGACGCCACCGGTCGGCCAGGACAAGAACAACCGCGGCTGCAATCACGGCAAGAACCGTGATCGTCGGCAAATTCTTCTTCACGAGGCCAACCGGTGAGGTCATGGGTGTCAGGCTCCGGCCAGAACTCGCTCGGACCGCTCCACCACGTTGGTGATCAGGAACGCACGGGTCAACGGCCCCACTCCACCGGGATTGGGCGAGACGAAGCCCGCAACGTCGAAGACATCGGCCGCAACGTCGCCGCGCAAACCGTCGTCGGTGCGGCTGACTCCGACGTCCAGCACAGCAGCGCCCGGCTTGACCATGTCGGCAGTGATGAGTCCGGGAACCCCGGCGGCAGCAACGACGATGTCTGCGCGACGAACCTCAGCAGCTAGATCACGGGTACCGGTATGGCACAGCGTCACGGTGGCGTTTTCGCTACGACGCGTCAGCAACAGTCCGATGGGGCGACCGACAGTGACACCGCGTCCGACAACAACAACGTGTGCGCCGGCGATCGGCACCTCGTAGCGGCGGAGCAGGTGCAGGATTCCACGCGGCGTACACGGCAGCGGAGCTTCCTTGCCGAGAACCAGACGGCCGAGGTTCACCGGATGCAGGCCGTCGGCATCCTTGTCGGGATCGATGCGCTCGAGCGCTGCGTTCTCGTCGAGGTGCTTGGGCAGCGGCAACTGCACGATGTATCCGGTGCACTCGGGGTTGGCGTTGAGTTCGTCGATGGTGGCGTTGAGCTGCTCCTGCGTGATGTCGGCAGGCAGGTCGCGGCGCAGGGAGTTGATGCCGACCTTGGCGCAGTCGTTGTGCTTACCGCGCACGTACGCTGCGGATCCCGGGTCGTCACCAACGAGAATGGTGCCAAGTCCGGGCGTGATACCCGCTGCCTTCAGCGCGCTCACCCGCACCTTCAGGTCTTCGAAAATTTCGTCGCGGGTAGCTTTGCCGTCCAGGATCGTTGCAGTCACGGCGACCATTGTTCCAGGTTAGGGTCGATGCGTGACAACGGCTCCGGAACTTCGCGGCCCGAGGGTGGTTCTTGCACCCGTCGCCGCCGATCATCATGCCCGTCTGCGGGCCATCCATCTGCATGCCCATGTGGCCAAATGGTGGCAGAATCCGGCCGACGACTGGCCTGCCGCGCCGGAGCCCGGCACCACTCGCTACAGCATTTTCCACGACGGGAACCTGATCGGATTCATTCAGTGGTACGCCGACGACGACAACCCCGACTTCCGCCACGCCGGTCTCGATCTCTTCCTCGATCCGGCTGTCCACAGGCGCGGATTCGGCCGCGAGGCGATACGCGTTCTGTGCGCGCACCTGATCGACGATCTGAAGTTTCATCGATTGATCATCGATCCGGAAGTGGAGAACACTGCGGCAATCGCGTGTTATCGATCGGTCGGATTCCAGGACGTCGGGGTGATGCGCGAGTACTCGCGCGATCGCCACGGTGAGTGGAAAGACGGACTCCTCATGGATTTGCTGGCCCGAGAGTTCATTCGCTGATCAACCGAAAGGGCATGCCACCATGTTGTTGGACCAGGAATTCACCGCCACCCTGCGCAAGAGTGACGCGAAAGGTGGCTGGACATACGTGATCTGGCCGGAGTCCGCCGAATACTTCCGCACCCGCGGGCTGGTCAAGGTGCGCGGAACTATCGACGGACATCCGTTTCAGAGTTCGTTCATGGCCTTGGGCGACGGCACCCACAAGCTCCCGGTCAAGGCCGGCATCCGCACAGCCATCGGCAAGGACGTCGGTGACGTCGTGACGGTTCGGCTCGAGGAACGCCTGGAGCGGTAACTCCCGCTGCTGATCGGTCGCGCGTCTACAGGTCGACAACCAAACCGTGCGCCGACGCGTACGCCACGGCTTGCATCAGTTCGATTTTGGCGTTTGCCACGACTGCAGACGTCCACAGACCCGGATCGACACGCGCACCGCGCAGATCCGCGCCGTCGAGTTTGAGTCCACCGGTACGCGCACCCGACAGATCCGCCGACACCAGAATCGCGTCCCGCATATCCGTACGCACGAGATTCGCTTCGCGGAAGCGGCACGACGTGAAGTCGATCCTCCGCAGATCCGCGCCACCCAACGAGGTGAGCGAGAAGTCCACCTCGTCGAGCGTCAACGGCCGGATTCGGCATCCGTCGAACGTCGATCCCATCAAAGTGCAGTTTCGGAAAGTGCTGTGCCACAGGCTGGTCCGCGCGAAGTTGCAGGAACGGAACGCGCTACCGATGTGCTGCGACTCTCCCAGATCCGCCCCGGTGAAATCACAGTTGTCGAAGACCACCGATTCCGTCGTCATGCCCGTGAGGTCTGCGTCACGGAACACACAATTGGTGAACGTGCGCTGGCGCCACACCTTTCCAGGCAATCGTGCGTCGGAATAGTCTTCGCCGACAACGTTGTCGGATTCTTCGAGGGGCATGACCTACATACTGCCCGTCACTACCGACATCACCGCACTCGGCTATTTGTCGCAGGCTATTCCGTCATTGTCCCGGTCGAGCTTCGACGCATATCCCGGTTCTCCCCTGAGTATCGGCGCGGCACCAGCAGCCTTTGCCTCGGTACAGTTGGCGTAATACACCCCGGCATTCGGCGCCTTGACCGGAGGCGGAACATACGCCGGTTCGGTTGTCTTCGGCGGCGTGTAGGCGGGCGGCGGCGGAACGTACTGGGTCGTTGTGGTTACTTGCGGCACCAACGGGACTATGGCGAGTGTTGTCGTCGTAGTCGGAGCAACCGTCGTAGTTGTCGTCGTCGGCGCGGCGGTCGAAGTTGTGGTCTTGACCGTGGTCGTTGTCGTTGCTTGTGTGGTGGTCGCTGCGACGGTCGTCGAGGAAGTTGCCGCCGGGGTCTTCGATTCTTCGGAACCTCCCGTCCCTGCGGCAATTCCGATTACCACGACCCCGGCTGCGGCAACGCCCGCGATCCACGGCCACTTGCGGCGTTTCCGGTCTTCCGGTGCCGTGGGATCCTGCTGCGGCGATCCGGGTGCCCCGAACACCTGCGTCGGAGCATCGACAATTTTGGGGCGAGTTTGAGCCGTCCACTGCTGGCCGTCCCAATAGCGGTCGATGGTCGGATCAATCGGGTCGGGATTCCAACCGGCAGGAGGATTCATTTTTGTCCGTTCTGAGAAGAATGCGACCCACATACTTACACAAACTGTCCGGTTTTTTAAACGAAATCGACGAAGCCCCGACCGCTCGGCCGTCCAGGCCGTGCACGGTAGGGTTTTGTGGTGTTCCGAGTCATGTTCCATGAGTGGGATTGCAGCTTTAGCGCAACTGGATAACCCCAGGTAGGCCCCACTAATGAAACGACCCCGGCAGGTGTTTCCGCACCTGACCAGGGTCTAGGACACAACGGAAGAGACCCGTTATGAACCGTTCTCGCAGCATAGCTGTATCCACTGTCACCTGCGAGGTTGAGAGCACGTATCCCGAGCGTGTCGACCTCGGAAAGACCGCTGCTCCTGTCGATTTCATCCGGGAGCGCATCGAGGGCGTGGCCCGGTGCGAGTCCGGCACCCATCGCATCTACCGCGTCAGCTAACGACCCGTTCCGCCTCCCAGAGCGCAATCCCTGGGGGCGCGGTGCGGGCCTTTGGCCTGCCAGGTCGTCTCTGGGTGTCCCGACCTCGTAACCAGACACTCCCGGTGCTCTTAATCCCGTGAACCGGCACGGGCGCTCGTCCCAGCGGGGTGCACACCTTGGGGCGGGTCGACACTGAAGCTCGTCCACTCCAGGTGGACGGGCTAGACGTGTTGCCGAGACGCGATATCGGGGCATGGTTCGTGGGTTGTTCCGGGGTGGGGTTTACGACACCGGCACCCTTGGGTGCTCCGCTCGGTTCAAGACTGCCGCCGTAGGCGTCCACTACCAATCTCGGTACGGCACAGATGACCTTTTCACGATCGGCGTCGACTTAATCGGGAACTGATCCCGAGTGAAGTGAAAATACTCGACTAGCGAACGAGCTCTGAGATCCTTGTGGGCACCTGGTCCGACGCAAACCTCAGTAATCGCATCGCGCGTGATCTTGATCTTGTGCCGCGGAGTCAGTCCATAGCGCCCGGCGGTGAAATGGTTTGGCATCTCGGCGTCGACTGGAACAATCCGAAGCTCTTTTTCTTCGCTGAACGTCGAGTTTTTGACAAAAGCGCTTTCGAAACGGATCGCACTACGCAATGCCCATTTGCGATGGTCCTCATCCGTCACGGTCTCAGACTCCGCCAGCGCCATTGCAATCCCGGTGATCTGGTCGATGTAACCAGTTGAACCTTCTCCACCAGCGTAGATAACTTCGCGAAGCTCGTAATCCTCTCCGAGTGCCTCGCACAGTTTCTCAGTGGAGAAGCCGATGCAGTACCCCTCTCTCGCGTAACCACGCCATTGGCTTAGTTGATCCGGCACCTCCGAGAGGCTGACAATGAAGCAGTCAATGAATTTCCCAACGTCGTCTGCTGCATCCAGCACCGGCTTCAATTTCTTGGTCTTGTCCCTGAGCTCCGCGAGTGACTCCTCTTCGCTATCAGAAAGCGGCCGAGGGACTTCGTTCGCCGCCTCCATTATCTCGCTCTGAGCTGTGAGCAGCTCGACCTTCTTATTAAGAATGCGAGTCTTGAGCGAGTCGATGCCAGGAGTCGCTTCGGTAGAATCATTCAGGAACCGAGAGCTGGTTGCCCACAGCTCCTCGCTCTCGTAGATGCCTTGCACACCGTATATATCGGTGTAGTGGTAAACCGTCTCCGGGAGCTTCTCATGCATTCCGACAATGTAGGCCACCCGCCCGTCGAGCTAGGCCACGGTTCAGGACTTATCGCCGTTGCCCGACTCGAGCGTGCCGCCGTGCCGCTCACGTGACCACGTAGCGACGTGCCTCTGTGCCTCTGTGCCTCTGTGCCTCTGTGCCTCTACGACTAGTCGAGGAGTCGAGGAGTCGAGGAGAGACATAAGGCAGCCCTCAGGTCAACCGCCTGGGGGTTTCGATCCGCACGTCACCACGTGGTGACGTAACGACGTATATACGCATAGTCACATATGCGACTGGTCGAGTATCACGTGATCACGGCGTGACGTCGTACAGACGTACAGACGTACAGACATACAGACATACAGACATACAGACATAGAGGCCGCTATCCCACGGCTAGCCCCCGGGGCCGAACAACGGACCTCGAACGGGTGCAACGAGGTTGGGGACGATGACCGTCATTCGGGCGGCGGGTTTGACGCCGAGGATCTCCCACTCCTCGTCGGTGATTGTCAGCTTGCCTCTGGAGAGGTCCGTCTTGAGTTGGTAGGTGTATCCGCCGTCGGTCTCGCTCAAGTACCACTCAGGGTTGCGGACGACGCGTAGAACCGCGTCGGCCTCGATGTCGACTACGTCGCCTCGTCGATGTCTCCAGCCGTGATCCGAACGGCCAGGTCAGGGATCCGGCGCTTGATCATTCGTTCGACCTGTTCGAGTCGGCGCTCGATAAGCGAGATAACCTCAGGTTCAGGTTCTTTGGCCCACAATGTGGTTACGTCAGCCGCTGCGGCATACGTCATCGGGTCTCGCTTTCGTAGTGTGCGGGGCCTGCCTGCTTTTGGCCGGCGCCGAGTGCTTGCCGGTAGAAGTCAGCAGCCGATAAACCAGCTGCGCCCATCACGGGTGAGACCAGAACGTGTTCCTGACCTGGTACGGCGTGGCTGAGCCAGTCGACGACGTGTACCCGCAGCGACAGGAAATCACTGCGGGTATACAGACCCTTGAGTGATCGGAGTTCGTTCGGGAGAAGGGCAGCCAGAGCCTCTGGGCTAGGGGCGGCCCGCTTGCTGTTCCGCCGGATGCCCGCCCTCATCGTTTGTCCCATCGTGCATCTGCTCCCAGGCGGCCAAGCTGACTTGGGGTCAGCTTCGCGTCGTCGGAGTCCACGCGAATGGACTTGAGCATCGACAGCAGGAGTTGCTGGTTCCGCTGAAGATCGGCCATCTCGGGCATCGACACTGACTGACCGTTGTAGCCGGTCACGCGGGTATCGGATCCTGCTTTGCGGACGATGTCGCGTAGTCGTTTGATCTCGTCCGCGAGGTAGCAAGCCTCCTCGATGACCGACACGGTCTCGGGGCTGCCGCTGAAGTCTCCGGACGTGTGCATCTCGACCCAGAGGCGTTTGCCTCGCGCCTTGAGTCCTGGCGGGTACTTCGGGATGTCGATTTCGTCGATTTTGGGCATGTTTGGCCTCGTTTCCGGCCCGAAACGGGGCCTAAAGGTTGGATTCTGACCTGGCGTTTTGTGCGTATGCACTGGTCAGAGAGTTGGAAAAACTGGGTTATGCCACGGCATCCGATGTCTCAGGCGTATAACGTCCCGGTCAGGGAGGGGGCGTATGGGTCCCTCCCCTGGGGGCGTCTGACCTGCGATAATGATCAAATGATGATGAGAGCAACGCACCTAGTCGGGGGACGTCTGGCAGTCGAGTTGGCGCCCGAGGTCTTCCTGATCGACGGGAACGACCAGGTGACGATGGGTGGAACTCTGTACAAGGCGATGTACCGCATCGAGGAATACAACGGTGACGACACCGTCGAGGTGAGTGAGGAACAGGTAGCTGAGGCCCCAGAGCACAGCACCCGGTTTGCTCCGGTTAGTCGAACCATCCGGGCTGGGATGATGCAGTACCAATCGGGTACGTACTGAGCAGCACCTAGCTCGTGGTGGCTTGCCCCTTGCGGATGCCTTGCCATTGCTTCGGCGTGATGCCTGACTCCATCGCCAGCATACGGAGCTGGTATCCGAGGTCGAGGTATCGACTGCAGGCGTTGCCGAGGGCGACAGCCTCGGCCAATAGCTCTGAGGTCAGGTCAGATTCCCCGACGTACTCGCAGACACGTTGGGTGTTCTCAACCTCCAGCGCGATAGCTCGGCAGGCGAAGCAGCAGTATTTTTCCCCGTCGAAACTCGTGCCGGGGCATCCCTCACGCGGACATGCATTTGGGGTGTAGTTGTTTTCGGTCATGGCGGACTTTCTCTCCTCGGAAGTCTGGAAACCACCAGGGAGCCGTCCCGTAGAACGACTCCCCAGCGGTGTATTCAGTTGCAACGAAACGGATTAGGCCGTTCCAGGGATGTCAAGTTGACATCAGACAGCGTCGTAGCCGCGCACGTTGGCAGGCTCGTGCAGGAACCCGAGGCCGTACCGGAACGTGGCCTTGAGGTCCACGGCGTCATTCAGGAACGCGGACTCAGTCGACCGCTCGACCTTGGTGCCCTCGCGGATCACGAGAACGGTCCGGGCCTTGGAGATGCCCCAGAACTTGGTGGCGGCGTCCACCTGGTCGGAGATCAGGACCGGTACACCCGCGATCATCATTCCGTTCTCGACGAACTGGAGCAGGTTCTGGTTGCTGCCGGAGCCAACCTTGAGCTGGGAGACCTGCTCCGCAACGGTGGGGCTGATGATCCAATTGGTGATCTCACCTCGGTTCGCCAGTGCGGCGTACTTCGCGGACACGAACGCGTCCAGGTTCGTCAGCGAAGCGCCGGTGTCTACGGAGGTGTACCCGGTGCCCAGAAGGCCACCCGGACCCTTCGGCGTGGTCGCGGCCAGGTACGCACCGTCGACGGCGCGGATGATCTGCTCGGCCAGTGCAGCGCCGACCAGGTCAGCTGTATTCGGAGTCGAGTCCGCCACCAGCTCGCGAGACTGGCGGGTAGCGCCTGCTGTCTTGTAGATCAGGGCCTCGACCTCGTCGGTCTCGGGATCGCCCAATGCGATCAGATCCAGCTCGCTGTAGTGAGCAACGTCGGGGTTCGCGGCGAACTTCGGGAACAGCACCTTGTCTCGGTCGGTGCCGGTCACCGTCGCCGACTGTGCGGCGATGCTCTGCCCCTTCAGGGCCGTGACGATAAGCGAACCCAGATCTTCCGGGGTGAACGCGCCAGCCGCCTGGGTGAGGCCTGCGCCGGTAGCGAGATTAGTCAATGCCATGTTGTGTCCTCCTGGACATATAGAAATGGCCTCTGGCTCGATTGCCAGAGGCCTTGATGGGTGATGATCAGGAGACGGTCGCGGACCGAATCATATTGGGGCACAGCCCCTTTAGGTGAACGCTGGGCAGCCGCAGACTGCAGCGTTCGAAGTCATTGGAACATCGATCGCCACGACGGGGACGATGCCTTCGGCTTGTTGCCTCCGGTGCCCTGCGTGGGATCGAACGCGGGTGCGTTCTTCCGCAGACCGGGACGCTCGGTCAGGACGGCGGCGACATCAGCCGCCACCTTCGCGGAGTCGACGTTGCCGTCGTCGTCGAGGTAGTCGGCAACCTCGTTTCCGGTCAGGCCGAGGAGGTCTCCGGGCATCGACAGATGCTCACCTGCGATACGTTCAACCTCCACACGCTGCATCCGTTCGATGCGAGCCTGGGCGGTGGTCAACTCCTCGCGAGCAGCGTTTCGCTCGGTTCTGTACCGAGCTTCGCGATTGCCTTTCTGAGAGCCAGTCTCGGTATCGGGGGTACCCGTGTTGCCGGAATCGGTAGAAACTCCCTCAGCGTTGCTCTCAGAGCTGGGAGTGGTGGTCTGTGATTCTTGCATCTGCTCATCTCTCCTTTGAGTTATCGGTATCGGCGCATAAACAGCGCCCGGCGTAGGTCGATCTGCTCGAGGTCGTCATCGAGCCCGAGCTGGCTGAGGATCACGTACCGGCGCGGATGCCCGTCCTCGAACCAGGCGAGGTCACCGGCGTCGTGGATCGCTTCGATGTACTTGGTCGACATCTGGAGGTGCCGCTCGAACGCGGCTTCCCGGTCTTGTGCGTTCACCGGGACAACCTCCGGGTGTCCAGCGACATCGCAGCTCCGGCTGCGAAGTTGACCAGCATCCAGGCGTAGAAGACGGGCATCAGTCCACCGTCCAGTGCGTGACGGTCAGACCCTCGAATGGTTCCTGGCCGGTGCCGAAGTGGACGACGGCGTCGAAGCCGACGTTCCAGACTCGATGCGGACCTCCGCCGTGCTCGGCGGCGTGTACGACTGCCTCGATCAGGTGATCGTTCATGTTCTTCTCTCCTCTGGTTGATACGAAGAGAGCCCCGGCTGTGAGGCCAGGGCTCCCGGTTGGGGTGTGAAGTTGGATCAGGTCACTGCGCGTCTGCCATGCGATCGCCGAACGATCGCGGGCGTTTGCGTCCTGCCGTCCTCCGAGTGGACGGCGACTCTTCGTAGTACGGGTTCGGCAGAGACGGCGCAGCACGCTCCTCGCGTGCGTGTCCTTCAGCTCGCCGGGTGGACTCGCTGGCGAACGGATTCAGCAGATGCAGGCCGACAGGCCGGTACTCCTCGGGTGCCTCGGCGGCACCCGCAGATGCAGGTTCAAGTTCAGGTTCGGCCTGCCTGCTTTTGGCCGGCCGATCCTCCGTGCCTGATGCACGGGCTCCAGTTGTCTCTGTACCTGCAACCGCGAGAGCCCGACCATCAAGGTCGGGCTCGTCCTGGTCCTCCTGATGGTTCGGCGACTGCCGAACCTCTACCTGATCTGATCTATAAGGATCTGATCCGGGATCTGATCCCGGATCTGTAGGTGTCCAGTCCACTGGAACTTCTGAGTCCAGCCCACTGGAACCACTGGTTCGCTCCACTGGAACTTCTCCGTTGGGTTGATCCATTCCACTGGAACTTCTCGGAGCGTCGGGGACCAACGCATAGATCGAGGTGCGGCCTGCAGTTCCCGACCCTCTGTAGGTCTGAACGATCCAGCCTCGGGACTGGAGACGCTTTAGCGCCTCGGATACGGCAGCTTTCGAGTACCGAGTCTCCTTGACCAGCAGCTCTAGACCAGGGTGTGAGTTGCGACCGTGCTCGTCGGAGTGGTCGAAGATCGACATCAGCACGCGGAACTCGGCACCGGTGAGCTCGTGGCCGTGAGTGCGCTTGTGCCAGGTCAGCTTGGAGAACTTGCCACTAGGCATTGCGACCGGCCTCAAGCTCAGCGATGCGCTCCTCAGCGGCTCGCAGCCGCAACCGATACATCTTGCAGTCGGTGCGGAGGATCCGGATCTCGCGTCGCCAGCTAGCAGGCAGTCGATCGAACGTGTCTTTCATGTGGGCATCCCTTCGGGGTGATGTGGTGTGGCCGACGACGGGTGTCGTCGGTCGCCTCCTGGGCGTTTGTGGGCGGCATCTGGCCGCACGGTGAATCTCAGGCCTGGTCGGCCAGTGCCTGCATCGTCCGCAACGCATCACGGCAGCGGACTCGGTAGGCGCGCTCGTTCAATCGAGCGCAGTGGGCACAACCGCCGTTGGCGCGGCGGTCGCGGGATGATCTGATCGGGTGCCGCCCGCTGCGGCACATGGTTGCTTCTGGCATGGCGACCTCCTTGGTCGTAGTCGATGGGGTCCATCGGAGAAGGGCCGAGAAAAAACCCGGCCTGCCATGACCAGCAGACCGGGGCTCTCGAGCAACTCCCCCAATAGGAGAACGGGACGATTAAGTCCCTTTATCCGCTGATGAAGCAGCGGCCTACCGAGGTTCAGGCGACCTCGGGAAGTTCAGAAGAGGGAGCTTGGCCCCTCTATCTCTAATGAACCACGTGCGCGCTTATACCTTTAATTGCACGGAAATGCAATGTGAAATATGCCACGTATTGTTATCTTCGCTGATCACGGCGTATTGAACGCGCTGACGGGGCGGAAAATATCTCCAAAACGACGCCACCTGGTCCCATCCAGGCGTCGGCGCGGGAGGCTTCGGCGTGCCTCCTGTGCCGTACCTGCGGGCGATCCTGTCGACCTTGGCCACTGTCTCGTCACGCTCCGCCGGTCGGCGGCGAAGGTCTGCGACGAGCTGATGGACCGGGAGCCTGTAGCCCTCGCATTCGGGGACATACGGCTGCATCTCCTCGGCGAAGATCTCGCGAACCTCCTCGGTGGCGATCTGCCGTGACCGAGCGTTCACGTGCAGGCACGGGACGGACTCGGAGGGCACTCGTACTGGCCGGAACATCTCGGGATGTCGCCGAGGCTGCATCCGGTTCCACTCGTCGGGTGCAGTGTCCATGTCGCCGACCCCGGCAACCGTGATCATCGACAGATCCGGCAGCCGCCTCTCTGGCTTTCGACGCGGGCTTACCTCGGCCCGACCAGCTCGGGCCCGGGCGTTCTTGACGTCGTCGCGGCACCGTTGCGAGCAGTACTCAGGTTGTGCGCCGACATCGCGATGCACCCGTCCGTCAGCATCGGTCGGCAGGTGCAGCTTCTCGCCACACACTCGGCATACCTCTAGCTGGTTCTGGTTCGCAGCCTGCTTCTGACTGACGGTGTACGCCTCGGGGTCCATCCCCTCCGGCCACGCGTCGGTCTTCTTCCGATTCCATCGGCCTCGATCGTCGCGGTCCCAGCACCGGTACGGCTCGAGCCCCTTGGAACTGCCCGCTCCCTTGGCATCCTTCGACAGCTTCGGCTTAGCGGCCTCTGCTGCCAGCTCGGGATGCTCCGCGAGGAACTCCAGCCATCCAGCGGGGCTCTCGTACCGCAGCGACCTCGCCGCGTCGATCAGTTCGCTGTCGAACGTCAGATAGTCGATGTTGTCGGTCAATTCTTCGATCTCACTCGGGTGTTGGTGGCAGCTCTTCCCGCTGCCGTGGGTTCGCTCGATCTGAGCAGTTGTCATCGCTGACATTCACAAGTTAATCCGTGCCTCACTGCTCTGTCAAGGCAGTTAACCGGAGTGGTCAAACATGCTAGCCTGGTCGACATGGTGAACTGGCAGGTGGACCTGGACAGCAAGTACTCGGTGGAGACGGACTTCGGCCCGAACATGGAATGGGTCGCAGCGATGCAGTGGCCCGAGGGCGAGACGCAGGGTGGGCCTGCGATGCTGGTGATCTACCCATCCGACCCCGACACCTGCCCGCCGGGTGGACTGTCGCAGACGGTGCTGAGGGACGTGGACTTCAAGGACGCACTTGACCGACTGCGGGGGAAGTTGGCCGCCTCGAAACGGTGGGAGCGAGTGCGGCAGAGCACCGCCGACAAGCTGAACGCGCTGCTGGCCGATCACGCGGCATCCGGTGCGATCACACCGGAGTATCTGGCTCTTCTGTCGCGGGTCTACGTCGGCGTGGTGAACAACGGACAGGACAAGCCGTTGGAGCACCTCGCCGCACTCACAGGCAAGTCGGCGTCCGCGATCAAGAATCATCTATGGCAGGCCACCCGAAAGGGGCTACTGGAGCGGTCGCCTGGCCGTGCGGGCGGTCATCTGACCGACAAGGGCAGGGCTGTTCTTGAACCAGTGCTCTCAGGCGATAACGAATGAGTGGTGCCGGGGCCTGCTGTGTTTTTGGCCGGCCCCGGTGCCCGGTCACTCCAGCGGGAACTCGACCCGCTCGCCGGACTTCGACGTGAACACCGCCGTACGATCCTGGATCTCAACCCCGGCGATGTCGAACTCGGTCATCGCCTCGAACGTCCCGGTGATGCCCTCGGGCCTCTGCAGCCCGAGTGACTCGTAGAAGCCCACGGGAATACGGATATCAGCGGACACTGTTCCATCGTGGAACTTCGACCGACGGACCCCTCCGGTCTCCAGGTGTACGGCAACAGTGATACCGGACCTGAGGAGTAGTTCGCGCCGACCATCGGTGTCGGCTGCTCCCCAAGCGTCAAGGTACGTGCCGCCGGTAGCCCGGTACTCCCACCGGGCCTCACGAACTGGGGTCGATTCGAGAGCGATGATCCGGGTGTCAACAGCCAGGAGCTGCTCGTGGATCCGTTGAACAGCCTGAGCTGACCTCATACCCCCGAGAGCCTTGGTCAACTCATCCAGAGCCGACTGAGCGTTTTTCAGGTCCGCATCCCGAGAGTCACCAGGAACCCAGACACGCTCCCGGACCTCCATGTCCCCGACCTGCCGGAGGAAATGCTCCTCTACCAGCTCCTCCAGGTACGCGGCTGGGATCTGTGTCGTGTGCTTCTCAGCGCAACGGTAGTACCGGTAGTAGTGACCTTTGGTTTTGTGCCGGGTGTGGTGCAGAGGGTTCCCACACACCAGGCAGACCGCTACACCAGATAGAGGGCTGGACTCGGATCGTTTGATCCCCTTGCGAGACTCGGCTCTCCGGTCCAGGTACGCCTGGATTAGTTCCCATTCGTCAGTCGTCACAAGCGGTTCAGCCATCTGGAGCGGCTGACCATCGTCACCACGAACCGTCTCGCCGTTGTGGTGAACGTGTCCTCGGAGAGCCTTGGACCGGAGTAGCTGCCGGATAGTGGTCGGTGCCCACTTGGACCGAGGTTCGATGATTCCGTCGTCTTTGTGCAACGACGGAGTACCAGCTCTCACGGTGCGGTAGTAGTCACCTGGGGTGAGAACACCCTCCTCATTCAAGTTTCTGGCGGTTGCCGTGAATGGCTGGTCATCGAGCACAGAGTCGACGATCCGACGCACGAGCGTCGAAGCCAGGGGGTCAATCTCCAAGGCCCAGCCTTGGCCGTCTGTCCGTTTGACAGCTGTGTACCCGAACGGGGGTTTACCTCCAGCCCACCGGGCACGCTCTCGGAGCTTGGCCCGTGATGCCAAGGTCCGCTCCCGGATAGCCTCCAGCTCCCCCTCTGCAAGACCAGCGATGACACCGGCCAGCATCCGACCTGCCCAGGTTCCGAGATCTATCGACTCGGAGCACGAGACCAGCGTCTTACCGTGCTCACCGCACCAGCCGAACAGCTTGTTGAGCTGGATAGCGTTCCTGCCGAGCCGGTCGAGCTTCCACGCCACGATGATGTCCCACTCGTGCATCTTGCTCGGGTCCGTCAACCACGGACCCAGAGCCGGGGTGTCGAACGCATCGACAGACCCCGATACGTCCTCATCCACTGCCCAAGCAACCACGGTGTGACCGTGGGTATCGGCCCACTGGGAGATGATCTCGCGTTGCCGCTCGATAGAAGTTGACTCTTCAGTGGCGCGGGAGATCCGCAATCGACCGAGGACACGGCTAGGATTCGCAGAGGTTGACACAAAGTGAGATGATACAGTTGGTTGTGTTCAAGCTGATGTTCCACGAGCCCCGCATCCCACCCAATACCGGTAACGCGATCCGCATGGTCGCGGGAACCGGTTGTGAACTACACCTGGTGGGCCCACTCGGGTTCGACCTGTCCGAACCGAAGCTCAAGCGAGCGGGGTTGGACTACCACGACTTGGCGACCGTGACCGTCCACGAGAACCTGGCGGCAGCGTGGGAGGCTGTCACCCCGGCACGGGTGTTTGCCTTCACCGCCCACGCGACCGTGCCCTATACCGATATCGCGTACGAACCTGGCGACGTTCTGCTCTTCGGTCCCGAACCGACGGGGCTGTCCGAGGAAGTTCTGGCGGACGAGCACATCACCGAGCGTCTGCGGATCCCGATGCTTCCCGGCCGACGCTCACTCAATCTTTCCAACGCAGCGGCGTTGGTCACCTATGAGGCGTGGCGACAGCACGGCTTCAAAGGTGCGGTCTGAGCGTCAGCGCGAGTGAACAGCAGTGTTGGAGCCGAGTGCGATGTCGAGGAAATCTCGCGCCGCGCCGCGCAATCCGCGAACCGGATCCCAGACTGCCTGCAATCTGCGGGGCATCCGTAGACCTTCGACGGTCACGGCCACCAATCGGCCGTCGGTGAGATCAGCGGCTACAGCCAACGACGACAACACGGCCGGCGCGTTGCCCGCAACTACAGCTGCCTTGACGGCAGTGCATGACGTCAGTTCGAGAAGTGGTGGCGCACAATCGGGTACGGCATTTTCGAGTGTCATTCGAGTGCCAGACCCCGATTCCCGTTGAATGAGCGGTGTGCGGGCCAACTCCGCCACCGGAACGGGAGCGCCGTTAGCCCATTCATGGTTGGGCGGCACGACAACAACCAGATGGTCACGCGCCACTTCACAGGACGCGAGTGAGGTCGGCACGTCCGGCCCCTCGACAAAACCGATGTCGGCTCGGCCGGCCTGAACCTGCGCCGAGACATCGGAAGAGTTGTGGAGACTGACCGAAGCGACGACGCTGGGGAATTTATGGCGCATGGCTACGGTCCACCCCGGCACGAGGTACTCGGCGATGGTCATACTTGCCGCAACCGTCACGGCCGCGTCGCGTTCGCCGCGCAGCGCCGCAACACCGGATGCCATCTCTTCCGCGGTGACAAGTATGTGACTGGCCCATTCGAGAATCAGCCCACCTTCAGCCGTCGGGCGCACTCCGGTTGCGGCGCGATCGAAGACTTTGATCCCGAGTTGGCGTTCGACCGATCGGACCCGGGCGCTGACCGCCTGCTGGCTGAGCCCGTGCTCCCGACCGGCAGCACCCATGCTTCCGAGGCGGCCCACAGACAGAAGGACGTCGAGGGCGCTGAGTTCCGGGACCCGCGGGGACAACGACATGCGTTCAGATTAGACCCACAAGCGCCAATTGTGGGCATTCAACAACAGGCCCTCTACCGTCGGCAAACCCAACACCGACACACTGGAATGCATGAGCGCCGCTACCCCGTCCGCATTCGCCCACATCACCCCGAACTGGTTTGCGGCAGCGATGGGAACGGGAATCGTGTCGGTGGCAGCCGCGTCTCTCCAACACGAGGTCGCGGCACTACACGTGGTGGCGGATCTCTTCTGGTTCCTCGCCGCGGCCATCCTGATCGCTTTGATCGGCGCGTTTGCCGCGCATTGGATCACGCACCGCGATCTTGCACTCGCTTACCTCCGTAGCCCCGCGATGTTCCCGTTCTACGGCGCGGTGGCAATGTCCCTGCTGACAGTAGGGTCCGCGACCGGCGTCACGGGCGCGAACTATCTCGGGCACAGCGCGGCGGTGACAATCTCGATAACTCTCTGGGCGGTAGGCACAACCCTGGGATTGTGCACTTATGTCGTCATGATGGTCCGTCTGGTCCGGGACGCCGGCATGACGACGGCCATGCCGTTCTGGCTCATGCCCGTCGTACCCCCGATGGTTTCCGCGACAACGGGAGCGGCCGTGACAACACACCTGACCGACGGTGCACTCCGCACATCGGTTCTCGTATTCTGCTACGTGATGTTCGCGCTGGCGCTCTCGGCGGCACTGGTCATCGCCACAGCCGTCGCCCGGCAGTTCGCCGACAACCGTGCTCGCGGCGTCGACGCGATCCCCTTCAATGCCATTCCGTCACTGTGGATCCCGCTCGGCGTGATCGGCCAGTCGATCGGCGCCGCCAATCTCCTGGCCGACGCGGCGCGCCACGCCGTCGGCGCAGACACCGCCGACGCCCTGCATACCTTCGGGCTTGTGTACGGCACCGTGGTCGGCGCACTCGGCGTGGTTGCGTTCATCGCCGTTACGACGGTCACGGTCCGGGCACTGCGCGGCGGGTTGTCGTTCTCTCTCGGCTGGTGGAGTTTCACCTTCCCGATCGGAGCCTGTGCCGTCGGCGCCAACGCTTTTGGTATCGCCACCGGTTCACAAACGATCCTCGCCGTTGCCGCTGCGCTGCTGCTCGCACTCATCCCCATCTGGGCCACAGTGGCGGCGCGCACCGTGAACTCCATCCGTAGCGGAGCGTTGCCCGCGCCCGCTTAGACGGCGCCGGTTTCGACCTGACGCCCCGACTGGTGCCACTCCATCGTTCCGCCTCGTACGGAAACAGCGTTGATGCCACGACCCTGGAGGTACTCGGCAACCTGGAGGCTGCGGCCACCGACTGCGCAGATCACGTACACCGTCTCGGCATCGGGGATCTCCCCCATGCGCGATACGAACTCGCTCATCGGGATCAGTACGGCACCGGGAACACGCACCTGAGCGAACTCGTCTGCCTCCCGCACATCGATCAACGGCTCACCTGCCGCCAGTGCCGCTTCCAGTGCAGTGATATCGACTTCCAACATTGTGCGCAGTCCTACTCTCGTATCAGCGGTTGCCAGCTCGGTCATCAAGCTCTGCCGTAACGGTACGCGGGTGCCGCCGACAGCGGACGCGACGACCTGGCCGAACCGCACGTTCGGTAAAGTGAAGCCATGATTGCCGGGCGAAGCTGATCGTGTCAGCACTGATCACACGATGAATCGCCGCACCTTCCTCGTCTCGGCCGCCGCGCTGGTCACCATCGGCGGAACTGTTGTCGCGTCAGCCGATTCCACCCGAATCCGTCCCCGGCGTGCCTTGGTCTATCGCGGCCCGGCATCATCACCCGGTTGTCCCGAGGCGGTCGGTCGGTTACTCGAATCCTCGTCCGATCCGTACGACGTGACGTTCTGCGGTCCGGACGAAGATGTTCCGTTGACGCCGGCAGCGTTGGCGAGTGCATCGGTCTATGCACAACCCGGCGGCGGGGAACTGTCGGCAGCATGGGTCCACATGGAACAACACGCGGAGTCGATCCGCGAGTGGGTCCGAACCGGCGGACACTATCTCGGCTTCTGCCTGGGCGGCTACTTGGCCGGGGCCACACCGGGTTTCGGACTGATACCGGGAGACACCGCCCGATATATCTCGTCCCGCAAGTCCGAGATCGATACAACAGCCAACACGATCGTCAACGTCACCTGGCGCGAGGAGGAACGCACGATGTTCTTCCAGGACGGCCCCATCTTCGTACTGCGCGACGACGCCCCGGTGGAGGTCTTGGCGCGCTACCGCAACGGGAAGATCGCAGCCGTGGTCAGCGACTTCGGCCTCGGCCGCGTCGGCGTTGTCGGACCACACCCGGAAGCCGAGCGGTCCTGGTACACACGCGGTCTCACCAATCCGGACGGAATCCGATTCGACCTGGGCCACGATCTGATCGACACGGTCAGGCGTCGTACGCCGGAGCAGTTGTGGACGCCCTCCCGGTAACAGCCCGCTTGCTTCGGTTTGCCACCATCGTCACAAACGCTTCCAATGGTCCACGGCCGGTCGTCAACTTCACAAAAAGTCCGATGGCGACAGCGGCCAGAACCTGCAGAATGTACCCCGTCCACGCGCCGTACGTGTCGTAGTTCGAGTTGATGAACCAGATGTGAAGCACGTACAGCGTCAAGGTCATCGAGCCGGCTGCAGCCAAGGGCACCATCACGACCTTGACCAACCTGTCCAGTCTTGTCCCCGCCAGGTGGCCGAGGAACAGCATCGCCCCGATCACGGCCATCGACGACCCGATGGTTCCCAACAGATCCAACGGCGTACTACTGTGCGGGCCGTCCACGGCAAGCCACCACCACGTCGAACCGAACACCGAACCGTCGGCGCCGTAAGCGATGATGTCGAGAATTTCCTCCCGCGACAATGCGCTGCCCGCCATGAGGTGTTCCAACCCGCCGAGATGAAAGATCAAGACCTCGGACAGAATTCGCGTGCCGACCGCAAGCGCTGCCCCGAATACCAACAGTGCACCGGCCACGTTGGCGGACGTCAGCTTCAATCGGCCGATGACAATGCCGGCACAGATGTACGCAGTCCAGGGAAGCGCCGGGAACTCCCCGTTCAACAGCAGCTCGACGGTCCACCCGAGTGGATTCTCGATGATGCCGATCAACGTCGGGTTGTCCAAGCTCGGCGCCGGGAGCGATGCCCCGAAAAATTCGATGACAGCCGGCACGGCAAGAACGATCAGCAGGCCGAGCGCAGCAACTGCGCGGGTAGGCAAGAAGACAATCGGAATAGCGAGAACAAAAAGGATCGCGTAGTACGGCAGGATCACCACGGCGAGCTCCGGATGGGTGTAACCCATGATCAATCCGATGACGCCGACCACCGCGGCACGCGCTGCCAGTGACGCTGCAGTGGCACCACGATCACCGCGGCCAACCCGCGCGCGCCCGGTTGTGAAGGCAATTCCCACACCGGCCAGGACTGCGAACAATGCAGACGATCGCCCCGCCGAAATGCCGTAGGACAGCGTCGGGGATCCGTCGTCGCTCACGGCAATCAGCGAGTGGACGGCCATCATTCCCAGTAGTGCAATACCGCGGGCGGCGTCGATCCCGAGGAGTCGTTGCTTTTCCACAACCGGAATCTGTTCCGTCGGCGCGAACGGGCTAGCTGTCATCGAGTCATCACCGCGTTGATCAAGCGGTACCCCAGGTCGGTCGCGAGGTGCTCTGGCGCGCGCAAACCGTCTCCCCGATACCAGGATTCGTCCGCTTCGGGGTGCGGCCCGACTACTCCGACCCGACCTTTGCCGTAGTCGACCTTCAGCGCCGCAATGCTGCCGTTCTGATACCGCGCGAGAATCGCGGCCTCGCAGTCGTAGTAGTCCCGGTAATGCCGGTCGAGTGAGAAGTACGGTCCGTCCTGGAAATACATTTCCTCGATCCGGCCGCTCCAGTCCACCTCGAGCACAGCACTTTTCGTGTCGTGCACTTCGGCGTTCTGCAACGCGACGTATTGGTCCGCATCACCGGGAAACAGTTCGAAACCGGGGCTGCGGCCCGCGAGGTAGCCACCGAGGCAGAATCCCAGGTACCGTCCACCGGATCGGACGAATTGCTGAATCGCCGGAACATGGCGACGCAGGTGCGTGAACGCCCTGTCCAGGTCACCGCCGCCAGGCTGCGCGTACAGCGCCGCCGAATGGAGCGTCGAATCGTCGATCTGCAACTCCTCGTCCGGACCGACAAAGCGCACGTCGAAGTTCCAGGCGCTCGACGACAACAGGTCTGCCACGGCTTCGGGGCACCCCGGTAGCGACGCCGGGCCGCGGTACACAAGTGCGCGTGGATGCGGCCGCGTGCTGTAGGTCGTGCTTCGACGGGTCTTGTTCCGAGACAGCGATACCCATTTCATGCGGACACTCCTTGCACAACGACGATGTCGGTGACACCTTGGTCGGTAACAGCTTTCTCGAGGAGAACAGTCGAGCTGTCGTCGGCGCGAATCCCCTCGGCGGGAATTCCGCGCCAACTCGTCCGCGCCGGAAGCTCCTCGCCCTTCATGAGCAACGACAGCGGACTGAGTGAGGCTTCCTCGCCGACAACCGTGTCGTAGAGGATGATCGAACGTGTCCCGATGCTGGCGCCGGCGCCGATGGTGATGGTGGACATCTTCATGACACGGTCCTCGAACAGGTGTGTCTGCAGCGACGACTCGGTTCCGATAGTGGCGTCGTCGCCGACATGGACGAGGTCGAATTCGGTGAGATATGTGGTTCCGAACCAGACTCGCTTGCCGATTGTCGTGCCGAACCAGCGCAGCACCATCGGCAGGAACGGGGTACCCACCAGCATCCCGACGCCGATCGGCACAGCCGCACTTTCGTAGAGCCCGGTCGCAAATTCGGACCGACGGACGAACTTACTCCACAGCGGTTCCACCCGAGGTTTGTAGCGTCCCACGGTGTTTCGCTTCACGGCCGCACAGAATCCGATCACCGCAAGGCTCGACGCCATCGCGACCAGCGGCGCAACCAACGCGGGAACGGGAAGGGCGCGCCCGAATGCCAGGGAGGACAAGACCAACAGATAGAGGTAGAAGCTCACGCCGAGAACCGTGGGCGGCAAGGTGGCGCGGAAGAACTCGATCACGTAGCGATCACGCACCACGTCCTGGGGCGGTGTGTAGATGAGCGCGTCGTCGTAGTCTCCGCTGTCCTGACGATTGGGCAGGTAGATGGCCGGCGAACCGAGCCATGAGGTACCTTCCGGAACACCGTTCACGGGCGGTACCGTCGCGACACCGATCAGCGCATTGTCGCCGATCTCCATGCCGGACGGGATCACCGCGGCATTGCCGATGAAGGTACGATCGCCGATTTTGGTGGGCTGGAACATGATCCGGCCGTTTGCGAAGGTCGCACTTCCCACACTGGCCATGTCGGCGATGAAGCTGTCCTTGCCGACGGTGAGCATATCCGGGTCGATATGCGACACGGTGGACACTTCTGCTCCGCGACCGATATCCGCCCCGAGCAGCCGCAACCACGGCGCGGTGTACAGCGTTGCGTACAGCGAGTTCGTGAACAACAAACTGAACTCGAGCAACTTGTCGACCATCCACTTGCGGATACCGAGACCCGATCGGACAGGATGCATTCCGGCAGGCGCGTTGGGAAGAACGAGTCGTTTGTTCACGGCAACGAACACACAGACGGTGATCACGAAAATCGGTCCGGTGAACAGCGTCGCCACCAGTCCCGCCAACACGCCCCACGCCAGCAGGGCGCCCCAGACCAGTGCGATACCCGGAACCATCAGAGCGATGGCACCCACTTCGAGCGCCGTCAGGCCGGCGAGCGCCGCCAGGATGTGACGCACTTTCCAACGGGCACGGACACTTTCGGCTCGCATCATGGTTTCCACTGCCGGATCCAGGAACTCCGCAGGCACTGCGGGCGATCCCGCCCACCTGGCCTCCTGGGGCACGGTATGACCGGACGGAAGCAGCGACTGATCACCGAGCGCAGCGCGCGCCCCGACCGTCGATCCCGGTTCGAGCACGACGTTTGCACCGACAAACGCACCTGCCTCGATGACGATCTTCCCGACCGTCACCGAACCGGATTCGACGCGCCACGGCCGGATGGTCGCGCCGTAACCGATCGACGCCCCGTCACCGATTTCGACCAGGGTGGGCAACGAGATCGAGGACGTCGCGATGGTAGTGCGATGTCCGACGCGCGCACCGAGGATGCGGAGATAGATCGACATCAACGGCGATCCGCTGACCACGGGTAACGCACCGACCGCGAGGAGCAGATCGAGTGTCCACAGTCGCAGATACGTCGGGCCCCACAGTTTGTATCGTCCAGGCTTGATTCCCGCGGCAAGGGGGCGCGCACTGATCACCGGAAGGAACCAGCGCACGCAGAGATACGTGAGCATGATGGCTGCCAACATCTCGAACAGAACCGGTACCGACACAAAACCGTCGTTCTTCGTGTAGACGTACGAGACGGGAAGCGTCGTGATCAGCAGGAATAGATAAATCACTGCCAACTGGATGCCCCCGGCGCGGGCCACTTCCGTATCCGTATGTTTGACAGCAACATTCGGGGCAATCGGATGCTGGGCGCCCACTGCTGCCAGCGCGTGCGTGATCGAGCGAACGGTGGGATGGCTGTACAGATCGCGGATCGAGGGAGTTGCGCCGATACCACTTTCACGTAAAGCGGAGACAACGGTTGCGGCCAGCAGCGAATGGCCACCAAGATCCTCGAAAAAGTTGGCTTCCACCGACATCTCTTCTGCCGGTATGCCGAACGCCCGCGCCCAGATATCGCGAACTGCCGCTTCCTGCTCGTTCCGCGGTTCGACTACCGGGCCGGTAGGAGCCGAGAAACGTCGCCGGGTCGGATCCGGGAGCTTCGATCGATCCACTTTGCCACTGGGCATCACGGGCAAGGCGGGGATGAAGTCGACAAATGCCGGCGCCATGTACGCCGGAAGTCGTTGCGACACGGCTTTCGCGAGTTCCCCGACAAGGTATTCGTCCTCGATCGGGTCGACGAGCACCATGTACGCGCACAGTTCCGACGGCGTCTCGTTCTCCGATGCGGCAACCAGCGCCACCACGGCCTCGGACACCGACGGATGTTCCAGGAGAACACTTTCGATCTCACCGAGATCAACTCGGTGACCACGAATCTTGACCTCGGCATCGGCACGGCCCAGGTATTCGATCTCACCGTCGGCCGTCCAGCGTCCGAGATCGCCGGTCCGGTAGAGCTTCTGACCCGTCGGCACGGAAAAGTGATCGATGAATTTGTCGGCGGTCAGGTCGGGGCGCCCGACATAGCCACGTGCAACACCGCGTCCGCCGATGCAGATTTCGCCCACTTCACCGTGGGGAACCAGCCCGCGGGCTTCGTCGAGAATGACGACGGAGTAAGTCGGCAGTGGTCGCCCGATCGTCACCGTCCGGCCTGGCAGGAGTTCACCCCACGTTGCAGTGACGGTGGCCTCGGTGGGCCCGTATGTGTTGAGAATCTTGCGCCCCGGACGTGCCCACCGTTCCACCAGTTCACGTGGGCACGCTTCACCACCGACCAGCAGATTACGAATCTTGGGCAGATCACGCGGGATAGTCGCGAGCAATGTCGGTACGCAGTAGAGCGTCGTAATGGCGCGTTCTTCGAGGAAATCCGCCAGCTCGCCGCCCAGACGCCGACTGTCCGTCGGCCCGGCGACGATGGTTGCGCCGCGAGCCCAGGTAGGCCAAATTTCCTCGATCGAGAAGTCGAAGGAAATTGTCATGCCCTGGTAGACACGATCATTCAGCCTGACATCATAGACGTCGGGGACTACGTCGAGGAAGTTGCAGATACTCGACTGGGCCACTTCGACGCCTTTGGGTCGACCACTCGAACCCGACGTGTACAGGATGTAGCAGGCCGGGTCAGGGTCCGACGCAAGGTCCAGGATGGGCCGATGCTGCGGCTGGAAGTTCAACACAGCCACGTTGGTGTCGAGGGTAAGCCTCGCGACGTTGCATTCCTCGGTGTTCGGCGCCAACTCTGTCGAGGTCAGCACGAGTTGAACTCCGGCGTCCTCGACAACGTAGGCAACTCGATCGGACGGTGCGCCCGGGTCGATCGGCACAAAAGTGCCGCCGGCCTTGAGCACACCCAACAGGCTTACGTAGGTATCCACCGAGCGGTTCAGGAAGATCGCAACACGTGAGCCGACCCCGACACCCTCACTGATCAACATGTGTGCCAACTGATTCGATCGATCTTCGAGTTGGCGGTAGGTGATCGCAAATCCATCACACTCGAGCGCGATTGCGCCCGGAACCGAGTCCGCACTTGCTTCGAAGACATGATTCAAGCGGCGAGGCCGTGTAGGCCGAACCGTCGGCCGAACGCCGTGCGTAGTCCCCAACCCGGACCAGGCCTCAGCCCACAGGCCCTTGTGTTCCGACATGATTTCCCTCCGCGGGATGAATCCCGCCCCTTCGCACCGTGTTCCGGCTTCCCCAGTCCGGAACCCGGCCCTGTACTTCACTTGCCTGTACTTCAGCACTCAACTAGCTGATTGATTGCACGGGTGGACGCTACGTCGTTCCTTTTAAAAAAACCAGCGCGAAAACTGCTCGATTTCAGAGGTTTAGAATTCCAAAGTGCCGTATTTCTTTTCCGCGCAAACCGTCGCACTATCAAGAAATACCCACTGCCAGCAGATTCACGGGTAACTCGCAGACAACTGCCGGAGACCGCGCCTCGTCCCGCGTCCGATTTTGCATGATTTGTCGCCAATGTGACTTTCGTCCCATTTCACTGACGACACTCACTCCCGCATCGACTCCTGCCTGCCTCCTGGACCGATCCTCACCGCAAACACGTCCAGCATCTTCCCTGAAAAACCCAGTTCAACCGCATTTGTGACAGAGATTCCTCACCGCGGCACTGCGCCGTGACAACCCACCACGAACAGTCGACCATCGCCGAAGGTCCCTAGCGGCAAGCCCGAAAACTCACCACGCTCGCGCCGCATCGAGAATTTCCCGACGGACGCCCACAGTTGCCTCGGCGAGTCCACGGACATCGAGAAGATACTCGAACAACAAGGCAAAGAATGTGAAATAAAGGATGAAACAGTGGGTGAATGGCACCACGGCGGCGCTAATCACCAAAAGGGTGATATCGGGGGTGAATTTCATCGACAAAATTGCCAAACATGCGCTGGATGCGCTAATCGATTGCACTGTCAGCGGAAATCCCGAGACTTCGCCGTGACACGGAGGTCCATGCGCTGCATCCGGTCTGCCACGACGGTCACAGCTCCCTCCGCGTTTTGCACCTTTCCCCGGACGAGGAGCGCCGGCGCCGTGTTGGCAAGCTTTCGGTACTTCGCCCACAACCCCACCGAACACACCACGTTGACCATCCCGGTTTCGTCTTCGAGGTTGATGAACGTAACACCGCCCGCGGTTGCCGGACGTTGACGGTGGGTGACCGCTCCCCCGACCAACACTCGATCACCGTCCGCAATGTCGAGCAGTCCGGACGCCGGGACCACGCCAAGTGCGTCGAGTTGCGGGCGGAGGAACTGCGTCGGATAGGTGTCGGGAGATACTCCGGTAGCCCACACGTCGGCGGCCGCCAGTTCGACGTCGCTCATACCGGGCAAGGTGGGGGCAGTGACCGATGCCCCGACTCCGGGCAGCCGATCAGGGCGCTCCCCCGCTGCTGCGCCCGCAGCCCATAACGCTTCTCTTCGCGAAATCCCGAAACTATCGAGCGCACCGGCCGTCGCCAGCGATTCCGCTTGTGCCGTCGTGAGTTCCACTCTTCCGGTCAGATCGAGAAATGACGTGAACCGGCCGCCGAGAGTGCGCTGTTCGACGATCTTCTCGGCCAGCGCGTCACCGATACTGCGCACGTCGCCCAACCCCAACCGCACTTCGAACCCCGCCGCTTCGACGGTGGCATGCGCCAGACTGACGTTGACGTCGGCTCCGTGCACTCGTACCCCATGCCTGCGGGCGTCGGCGACAAGCGATTGTGGTGAATAGAACCCCATCGGTTGCGCCCGGAGCAGTCCGGCGCAGAACGCTGCCGGATGATGCAGTTTGAACCACGACGAGTAGAAGACGAGGGCGGCAAAACTCTGCGAATGACTCTCCGGAAAACCGAAATTGGCAAAGGCGTACAACTTCTCGTAGATACGGTCGGCAACTGCGTCATCGATTCCGTGAAGGTCGCGCATTCCCTGATACAACCGCGCGCGCAGTTGTTCCATCTTCTCGGTGGAACGCTTCGACCCCATGGCCCGACGCAGTTGATCTGCCTCGGACGGTGTGAATCCCGCGACGTCGACGGCCATCTGCATCAACTGTTCCTGAAACAACGGAACACCAAGTGTGCGTTTCAGGGACTTTTCGAGCGACGGATGATCGTAGGTGACAGGTTCGAGTTTGTTGCGCCGACGAATGTAGGGGTGCACCGACCCGCCTTGGATCGGACCGGGCCGGATAAGGGCAACCTCGACGACCAGATCGTAGAAGTTCCGCGGTTTGAGACGCGGCAGCGTCGCCATTTGCGCCCGCGATTCCACCTGGAACACTCCCACGGAATCTGCCCGCTGGAGCATCTCGTACACGGCAGTTTCCTGGAGATCCAACTGCGCGAGATCAACGGTGATGCCTTTGTGCTCGGCTACCAGATCCATCATGTAGTGCAGGGCCGACAGCATTCCCAAGCCCAGGAGATCGAATTTAACCAGCCCCGCGGCGGCGCAGTCGTCTTTGTCCCACTGCAGGACACTGCGATTGGCCATGCGCGCCCACTCCACCGGACAGACGTCGGCGATAGGTCGGTCGCAGATGACCATACCGCCGGAGTGGATACCGAGGTGCCGGGGAAACCCCTCGATCTGTGCCGCCAGTTCCAGCACCGGGCGCGGTATATCCGTCTCGGCGTTTGTGTCGATGCCGCCCCACCGTCCGACCTGCTTACTCCACGCATCTTGCTGTCCTTGCGAAAAGCCCAGTGCCCGAGCCATATCCCGCACCGACGATTTCCCTCGATAGGTGATGACGTTGGCTACCTGTGCGGCATACTCGCGGCCGTACTTGGTGTACACGTGCTGGATAGCTTCTTCACGACGGTCGGATTCGATATCCACGTCGATGTCCGGCGGACCGTCGCGCTCGGGCGCGAGGAATCTCTCGAACAGGAGCTCGTTACGAACCGGATCGACGTTGGTGATGCCGATGGCGTAACACACCGCCGAATTTGCCGCGGAACCTCTTCCCTGACACAGGATGTCGTTGTTCTTGCAAAAAGAGACAATGTCGTGGACAACGAGGAAATACCCGGGAAAGTCCAAGGACGTGATGATGGCCAGCTCATGTTCCAGCTGTCGATACGCCTTCTCCGCATCTTCGGGCGGGCCGTAACGATCCAACGCCCCCGCCATCGTGAGCTCACGCAACCACGACGCCTCGGTGTGCCCAGGCGGTACGTCGAACGGCGGCAGCTTGGGAGCGATGAGCCTCAGATCGAAAGCGCACTCACGTGCCAGTTCGGCAGCTCCGCTGACCGCCTCCGGGTAGAGCGAGAACAGCGACGCCATTTCTGCACCCGAACGCAAGTGCGCACCACCGGTCGGAGCCAACCAGCCGGCGGCGTCGTCCAGACTCTGCCGGGAGCGAACCGCAGCCATCGCCATGGCCAACCGGCGACGCGGGGGCGCCGCGAAATGCGCCGCTGTGGTCGCTACGGTTCGCAATCCCTGTTCGGCGGCAAGCTGTGCCAGAACAGCATTGCGCTCGTCGTCCTCCGGCAACCCGTGATGAGTGAGTTCCACCGCCACCCGGTCGGCGCCGAAACGTTCGACCAGATCCCGCAAAGCCACCGCGGCGCTGCTTTTCCCGCCGGAGGTGAGAGCTTGCCGCACATGACCTTTCCGGCACCCGGTCAGGATCTGCCAATGCCCACCCGCAGCTTCGGTCAAGGTGTCGAAGTTGTACTGCAACTTCCCTTTCTCACCACCGGCCAGGTGGGCAGCAGCGATTTCACGGGAGAGCCGACGGTAGCCTTCCTGCCCCCGCGCGAGAACCAACAGGTGTGTCCCGCCGGGATCTGCCGCTCCCACTCGCGGTGTGGAGTCCAAGGACAACTCCGCACCGAACACCGTCCGCATTCCCCATTCACGAGCCGCCTCGGCAAACCGCACCACTCCGTAGAAACCGTCGTGATCGGTGACAGCAATAGCTTCCAGGCCCAGTCGGACGGCTTCCTCCACCAACTCTTCCGGAGGTGAGGCGCCGTCGAGAAAACTGAACGCAGAATGGGCGTGAAGTTCGGCGTACGGCACGGTGCTGTTGCCGCGAGCGAGTTCACCGGCGGTGTACTCCCCGCGCTTGCGTGACCATGCCGGACTGTCGTTTCCGTCGCCGGGAAACAGATCTTCGTGCTCTACGCGGCCGGCGCGTCCCGACAGAACTCGTTCCATCTCGGACCACGTCGGCGGTCCGTTCCCCCAACCCATAATTGCCTCACAGCGTCCTGAACAGTGTCTTTGCGGACAGTCGCGATGCTGGGAGGGAAGACGCATCGTGCATCGAACTTATGTTCGATACATTCAAGTCTGGCAGCTCACCCGCCATCCGTCAAACAAGAGCGGCAAGCAACCCCGCACGATCCTCGGGCGCCCGCTTGGGACAACTGGTGCACTTGGCTTCGCCTGGCACCTCGTAGATCAGGCAGCACGACGCACGCTGGGTGAACCGTCGTCGATCCGTCGGCACCGGCGTCAACGGATTCTCCACTCGCACGGCGCTCGCCCCCGCGCTCACATCCACAAAACGAGGTCGCGGAATGGGCGCGCCCGCACTACGGAGGGCATCGATCAATCCAGCAGCGCAGGCACTTCCGCGCTCACGCCGTGCGCCTGCCGCATCGAGCGCGCGGTTGGCAATGGAATCGGTGGTGATCGCCCACAACGCCTTCTCTCGCACTCCGGACACCTCGGCGAGTACCTCGATGACGGGCGTCAATGCCTCGTACATCGCCCGAGCCAACTCGGCAACACCGACAGTGATCGGGATGAGAGAAGCGGCGACAAAACCACCGAGATAGCCGTCGTCACGCAGGAAGATCCGAGCCTCGGCAAGCGACGGATCAGCGGCAAAACCGGTGACCAATCCCGTTCCGAGCGGGATACCGGTCAACGTGGAACTGGCCGAATACCACCACAAGGTGCCGTTGACCCGGCTCTCGTCACTCCCCCACCGCTTTGCCGTATCCGCGACGCGCGCTGCCATCCAGGCCGGGTCCGTCATCACCGCGGCCGGGATGGTCGCCGGATAGGCGTCGAGGCTTTCGAAAAACGGAACCGCCGTCGCCATCCGCGCGTAGATCGCGCCTATCTCGTCATTCACGCCAGCCCCACAATCTCCATCCGCGGACGCACCCCGTGCTCCACGCGGGCCTTGATCCCGAAAACCTCGGCCAGCAACGATTCTTCCAGCACCGCAGCGGTGGGCCCACATGCCCGCAGGTTTCCCGCCTCGAGTACCGCCAGTCGATCGCAATATTCGACGGCCAGGCGAAGATCATGCATCGTGACCACGACGGCCAACCCCTGCGACGCCAACTCCGTGAGCAGCTCCATCACGATCAGCTGGTGGCGCAGGTCCAGATGATTGGTCGGCTCGTCCAACAACAGGATCTTCGGTTGCTGCGCCAGCGCCCGGGCAATGGACACTCGCTGACGCTCACCACCGGACAGCGTCGCGACGTCCCTACCGGCCAGTGCCTCGAGACCGACCTGTTCTATGCACCGATCCACGATGTTGCCGTCTTGCTCCGTCGTGCGATCCAGCCAATTTCGATGCGGTGTACGTCCAAGGGCAACGGATTCACGCACCGAAAGCCCACTGGACACCGCTGGTTCCTGAACACTGGCCGAGACGGTTCGGGCAATCTCCCTGCGCGACAATGCCGTCGCATCCACCCGATCGATCAGCACCGCACCACCGCTGGGAGTCAGCGCGTTGTAACAGCAACGCAGCGCCGTCGTCTTGCCACTACCGTTGGGGCCCACCAAACCGAGAATCTCACCTGCGGAAGCCTGGAAACCTATGCCGTGCAGCACCTCACGACTTCCCAGGCGGGCCCGGGTATCGACGAGTTCGAGAATCACTGCTCCAACCTCCTGTACTGCCGGTAGAGCATCCAGACAAATATCGGCGCTCCCACCAAAGCAGTAATCACACCCACCGGGAGCTCGGTCGATTCCGACACCGAACGTGCCACCGTATCAGCGGCCACCATCGCCACCGCGCCCAGCAACGCAGCGGCGGGAAGCAGACGAATTGCTCTGGTACCCACCACAAATCCGGCAAGATGCGGAATCAGCAATCCGATGAAACCGATACCGCCGGCGACGCTCACCGCAGCGCCGGCCAGTACCGACACCGCAAGAAGCGACAACACGCGGAAGCGTCGCACGTTCATACCCAAGGCAGCGGCGCCGTCGTCGCCGGTCTGCAGGACGTCCATCCACCGCGCGCTGAGCAGCAACGCAACTCCGACGACAACAAGCGCTACGGTCGGAAAGATCAGCGTCGACCATCTCGAATCGCCGAATCCGCCTGCTATCCAGTGCATCACGGACGTCACATGCCGATCGTCGGCCAGAACCAGAATACAGAACGTGATGAGCGCCGAGAAGATCTGGGCCAGAGCAACTCCCACCAGGATGATTGCCGTGGGCTGGGGGTATCTGCCACCGATCACCAGGGCAAGGAACAGCGGAATCATCGCACCGACAAAGGCTGCAACGGGAATCGTGAAAACTCCCAGGACGCCGACACCGAAGCCCAGCACGGAGACCAGGACCACCATGAAACCCGCGCCGGACGACACACCGAGAAGGTACGGATCGGCCAACGGATTGCGTGTGACCGCCTGCGCCACCGCACCTGAGATCGCCAACGACGCACCCACCACGGCAGCGGTGAGGGCGCGCGGCAGGCGGGAGTCGATCACTATCGACTCCCGCGCCGCCGACCACCAGGTCTCGAAAGTCCCTGGCGCCAAGCGTGCTCCGACTATCGCCCACACGTCACCGATCGGAATGCGGACCGAACCGAAGGACACCGCCAATCCCAGCATGGCTGCCAGGGCCAGCAGCAATCCGGCCAGCAGAGCCCCGAAACCGGAACGTGAAAGGGTCACTTCGACGCGTCGGCGCCCGGTGTGAGCGCACTCGGATGGAAAGCGCTTGCAATGGTGTTCGCCGAGCGCACGAGACGAGAACTCTCGAAGAGATCAGCGAGAGGCACCACAACAAATCGGTTCTGCGTTACGGCCGGAGTGGTTGCCATCAACGGTTGCGACCGCAGGAAGTCGATCTTCTGATCCGCTGTCTTGTCTCCGTAGTCGATGACAACAATCGCTTGGGGCGCGCGCTCGGCAACAGCCTCCCAGCTTGCATCGATGTAGGGCTTGGCGCCTTCGGAGAAGATGTTTGTCACGCCGGAGTACGCGGCAACCAGTTGCCCGACGCCGACACCACCGATCGTGGTCGGAACATCCTCACCACCGTCGTAGAAGAAGGTGGACACCGGCGCGGCGTCGCCGACTGAAGCACGGACTGCGTCCAGGCCGGAGCTGATCTGCTCGGCTACGGCGCGAGCGGAATCCTCGACTCCCAAGACGCGGCCGAGTTGGGTGTAGTCGTTTTCGAGCAGTCCGATATCGGGGAATCCGGTGCCGCAGTATTCCGAGAAGAGGAAGGTATTGATCCCTTTCTCGGCAAAGGCGTCGCGTGATCTTCCCTGCTTCTCGTTGAATGCGCTGGTCATTCCGCCGACAACAAAGTCCGGATCCACGTCCAGAATCTGCTCGGCACTCGGGAACGTGTCGGACAGACTGGGGATCTTGTTGAACTGTTCGGCCGTCTCCGCGGTCGGCGGGTTGTCGCTGTATGCCCGTCCGACAATGCGATCACCCGCGCCGATCTCGATAAGTGCTTCGGTGACATGGCCGTTCAAGGACACAATTCTCTGCGGCGGTGAATCGAAGACCATTTCACGGTCGCAATTGGTGATGCTGACCGGCTGAGCAAATGACTCCGTCGACGCGGAGTTTTCGGTTGCCTCGCCTTTCGAACAACCGGCGGCCATCAACGCTGTCGCGATCAACACGACAAGGGTGCGGGTGGGGGAAATCTTGAGTGACACGGGACCTCGCAAAAGGGCTCAGAGCCACGAATGAGAATCCTGGGAGAACACCGACCGCGCAGAGGGAATCCGCGGGCAGGGCTCTCGCGGGACTTCCGTTTCGTAGACCACGACGAATGGATGTCGCACACCACGCGGCGGGCATTCGGGCTCATTCGTTCTCGATGATTCGGGAACGAACCTACCGTTGCGGGTCAGCGCCGGATTTGGACCGGCTTCCCCCACACGCATGGCTTGCAAGTGCTTCCAGCAGTATGCATGACACATCCGAACCGAGTTGCAACGGCCTCGCCACGTACATTCCGGACCCGCTCCTGAGCACGGTATTCCGCCGCGCACCTCGAAAAAGGATTAGCATGCGGTACCACCGAAATTCGGAAACTCTGGACAGATCGGAATAGACGTGAAAAAGATACTGAATTCCCTTTCCGAGGACGAATACGTGTTGATCCTCGAGACCAAAAAGGATCAGATTGCCGAACTCGACGAAGACGAACTGATCGCCCTGCACACGCGCATTCGTCGGGCCCGCAACAAGTACACGAAGTTGTACCGACGTGAGGGTTCGGCAAAAGTGGCCGAGAAGAAGGGCCGCGGATCCGGTAAGTCGGCAAATGCGCGCAACGCCGGTAAAGCAGAAGTTTTCGAAGACGCGCTCAGCAGAGTGAGCCGCCGTTTGGCAGCGGTCTCGCGTCAAAGCGCCCGCGAACTCAAGGACGAACGGCTGGGCCGAGCTCGCAAGGACGCTCCATCCTTCAGCGACATCGACACGAGTAACGGAAAGGTCGCGTCCGCGGGAAAGGCCCGCGTCGACGAAACTCGTAGTTCGCCGGGCAAGAAGAAGTTCGAAGCGTCCAGTATCGCCGCCGGTGCACGGCGCCAGGCCAAGAAGGACAATCGCTGACTCCACGCACCAGGTTTTAGCCGATGTTGCCGCTGAGCGTGACTTACGTTCAGCGGCAACGGCGTGTCATGCCCAGGAATCCCTCCCCCGGATACAGTCGGTACGGCCATGTCCGAAAATTTCACCGGAGTTGATCAATGACACGCTGGGCCCAAACCGTCGTTTCCCGAAAATGGTGGGTGCTCTCGCTCGCGGTTCTCATCGTGCTTATCAGTGGCGTGTGGGGTCTCGGAGTATTCGGAAAGCTCAGCCAAGGCGGGTTTGTCGACCCGGGAAGCGACTCCGCGAAGGTCGCAGCAATCGTCGAGGAAAACCTCGGACCGCAAACCGCGGACATCATTGCGATCTACACACCGACCGACGGCCGAAGTCTCGAGGACATCGGCCCGGCCGTGACAGCCACAGTCGACGAGTTCACGGCCAACGTGCCGACGGCCTCGGTGAAGTCGTATTGGACCGCCGATGCCGCGACCAAGGCAAATCTGGTCTCCAACGACGGAACGATGGGCGCGGTTGCCATCACCTTGGCACCGGACTCCGGAGTCACCTCCGCCACATTCTCCGATCTGCTCCCCACGCTCGAAGTGGAAGGCGCGCAAACACAATTCGCCGGAAACACGGTGGTGGGTGTCGCCTTCAACACCACGCTGGAGAAGGATCTTGTTATCGCGGAGGCTATAGCCATCCCGATCACCCTCGTGTTGTTGGTCTTCATCTTCGGCGGCCTTGTCGCCGCAGCCGTACCGGTTTTTGTCGGAGTCCTGAGCGTGCTGAGCGCCTTGGCCGTCCTGCGAGTTCTGACGTCGGTCACCGAGGTCAGTTCGTTCTCGATCAACGTGGCCTCATTGCTGGGGCTCGGCCTTGCCATCGACTACGGATTGTTTGTCGTCGGTCGGTACCGCGAGGAACTGAACTCCGGTTCCGAACCGGGCGCCGCAGCCACCCGCACCGTTCTGACGGCTGGTCGTACGGTGATGTTCTCGGGTCTGCTGCTGATCTGCGCGTTCAGCGGCATGCTCGTGTTCCCACAAGCTGTGATTCGTTCACTGGGGTTCGGCGCCATCGCCGCCGTGCTGAGCGCGGCCGTACTGTCGCTGACCGCGGTACCCGCCTTGCTTGCCATTCTGGGCCATCGCATCAACTCGTTGACATGGCGCAAGGGCGCAGCCCAACGCGGAGAAGAACGCTCACGCAGGTTCTGGGGTCGCGTCGTCACGTGGGTGATGAAACGACCTGTTGCCGTATCGATCACGATTGTCACCCTGCTTCTCGTCCTGGCGTCGCCGCTGCTTGGCGCACGACTTGGCGAACTCTCGTACACCGCGTTGCCCGCCGACGACCCCGCTCGCACGGCCATGGACACGCTGGTCAACGAATTTCCCCAGACCGGCAACGGCGCGACACTGATCCTGCAGGCGGAGGGCGATACCGCACTCAACCCGGCCGAAGGCACGGCAGTAGCCGAAGCCGCAAGCCAAGTAGAGGGCATCGCACAGGCTACCGTCGTCGCGAGCACCAATTCGCTGATCGCAATCCAAGCGTTCTACAGCGAAGGCTCCACGCCGCAGTCCCAAAGTGACGCTGTCACCGACCTACGCGAGATACCTGCGCCCGACGGTGCCGAATTGTTGGTCGGCGGCGGGCAAGCCACCGTCGACGACGGCAATAACGCTGTCCTGCACTGGCTGCCGGTCATGATTCTGATCATGGTCGGTTCAACCCTGATTCTGCTGTTCCTCGCCTTCGGATCAATTGTGTTGCCCATCAAGGCTGTGCTGATGGCGGCCTTGAGTTTGGCCACCACCTTCGGCGTCCTCACCTTCGTCTTCCAGGAAGGCCATGGCGTCGAACTTCTCGGTGTCAGCCAGACGCCCCTCGAAGCAACATTTGTCGTCCTGATCCTGGCCGTTGTCTTCGGACTGTCCACCGACTACGAGGTATTCCTCATGTCGCGCATGGTCGAAGCGAAGAACGACGGCGCGACAACGGAAGAAGCCGTCAAGTTCGGCACCGAGCGAACGGGCCGCATCGTGACGGCAGCAGCACTGCTCCTCATTGTCGTAACGGGTGCTTTTGCCATGTCAGGTCTTGGAGTGATGAAGTTCCTCGGAGTTGGCATGATCGTGGCACTGATCGTCGACGCAACCATCATCCGCATGCTCCTCGTTCCATCCCTGGTGAAACTCATGGGCGAAGCAAACTGGTGGGCGCCGGGGTGGATGAAGAAAATCCACGCGAAGGTCGGCATCGGGCACTGACCCGCTCCCGGTTTTCCCTGATCGGGTAGTCATCCTCGAGGATGACTACCCGATTGCGTATATGGACCTCTGAGGCCAGGGTCGTCAGAGTTGAACTGATGCACGACGGCTAATTCAGAATCAGGCCTGAACCCAGTTCGCGAACGGACGTGGCAACAACGGGCCGAACAGGTTTGGGATCCGCCCCACAGCTCGGTGGACGTGGAGCCAACTCCGACGTCTGCGTTTCCACTTCCCAGCTCCGACCGTCGACGTGCTCGACAATGCACAGCTGACCGCCCAGATCGTCCACACTCAGGTCGTCGATGCCGCAGGGAATGTACTGCCGAACAGCAATTTCCGCGACTTGGCCCACCGAGTTCCACGGACTCCGGCCCCGCAGCCCAGGAAGATGCACCTCACCGCTGACCGCTGACTTCACCGCCGCAAGGCTTTCCGCACCGGACAGTCGGCCGTAGGTATAGCCGCTGGGCAACAAGATCATCGACGGCGCAAACCGATGACCGCCCGTATGCGAGCATTCCCACACGTTCTCGCCGAACGCCGGAACCAACTCCGCTGCAATCGGCCTGCCCAGAACTGCGCAACACTGATCACGTTTTCCGTGCGCGCACACCAGCACCACCGGTTCATCGACCCGGACGCCCAGTCCTGGGGCCGGCCCACTGAGCAGAGCGAAGTCGATGTCGAGAAGATCGAACGGCGAATCGATCTGCATGCGCTCGCACCACGAATCGTCAGGATCGGAGCGAGCAAGAAGCACCGTGTGACCGGCAGAGGCTATTTCGTGTCGACCCGGATGCCTGATGAACATCACGCGCACGTCCGCAGCGTCCGCGCGACGACTCAGTTCGGTGGCAAGCTCCTCCCCGAGAGCCGTGCCATCGAGAACATCCCGACCCCAGGCACCGACAAACTCGAGGCACACCCAACCACGCACAACGGCCGCCGTGCCTTCCAACGGTTCGTCGACGGCAGACAACGCTGAGCAAGTCTTGGCTTCGGTCACGAATGCTTCGGTCACGAATGCCATTGTGTCAGCCCTCGTCAGTGAAACTTCTTACCCTCCTCGAGTTGGCTGATGAACTTCTGTATCCGGCGGGTCCTGATCTCCGGGCGCTTCGCTTCCAGCAGGCGATAGAAGATCGCGAACCGATTAGTCGAATTCAACGTTTCGTAGAAGGCCTGCGCCTGGGGATTCAAGGCCAATGCGTCGAGAAAATCCTGCGGCACCTCGGCTTTCGCGGAACCTTCGTACGCACGCTCCCACCTACCGTCGGCTTTGGCTTTCTCGATCGCAGCAATGCCCGCGGGCTCGAGCAATCCTTCGCTCTCGAGCCTCGCAACAATCTCGACGTTGCGTTTCGACCACGGGCTACGCGCCGTGCGCGGTGAGAACTTCCGCAAGAAAAAGTTGTCGTCGACCTTCCTCGGCAGGCTGTCGATCCACCCGAAACACAGGGCGACATCGAGCGCCTGGTCGTAGTCGATCGACGAATGGGCTGACGACTTCTTGGCCATCTTCAGCCACACCCCGGGGCTCACCTCGTAGTTCTCGGATAACCACCGACGGAATTCCTCACCGTCCGCAAAGTATTCGATATCCAGTTCCGGCGCCATCACTACTCCTCTGAAGTCGAGTTACCCATACTCTGACAAATCCCTGCGACAGATATCCAAGAGTTCCCAGTGCAAGCACCCATTTGCTGATGCTCACCGCGGTAGTGAACCGCACCGTCCTGTCGGTGATGCTGTCACGATGGTCGAGCAGATACAGCCCGGTGATGTTCTCGACATAGTCACCGGCAGCGGACAGTACCGGCGCCGCGGCAAGCGCCTTGCGAACCGTCGGCGAGAGCGGGGTGCGCTCCCCCAACCGTCGGCCGGCGGCGCGCAATGCAATCGCGTAGATCGCCGGATGGACGAAGTCCGGGTAGTAGTGACTGCGGAAACGCGCCGTTTCCGCGCTGTCCATTTTCGCCAGAACCTCGTGGTACCGACGTGCGGAGAATGCCGTCTGCACTTCGAGGACCCGCGGGCCTACCGGCCCCAGAAGTCTGATGATATTCGCCTGGGAGAGAACAAATACCGCGGACCACACAGCCATGGATCGCTGATTCGAAGTTCTGAACATGCCAGCAATCTTGCCAGTTGTGTGCGGCTCCGACGTCGGTTGCGGCGTCCGGGTGAATGACTTGGACAAAAATGGGCATCCCCTGACGATCAGAACTGATCGATCACAGGAGTCCTCATGCCCCCTGCCGCCAAACCGACGGTACTTTTCATCCACGGATTGTGGATGCATCCCAGCGCGTGGGAGCCCTGGACCCTGGCCTTCGCCGAACGCGGGTACGGCACCATGGCACCCGGTTGGCCTGGCGACGGCGCCACAGTCGGAGAATCCCGAGAACACCCCGAAAACATTGCGGGACACGGAATCGACGAGATCACCGACCACTACGCCAAGGTGATCGCCGATTTGGATACTCCACCGATCGTGGTCGGCCATTCCTTCGGCGGGCTTATCGCACAGAAGCTTCTGGGTCAGAAATTAGCTTCCGCTGCAATAGCAATCGACCCCGCACAACCAAAAGGCGTCCTGAAACTTCCCCTCGTGCAACTCCGCAGCGTTCTCCCGGTCTTGTCCAATCCGACAAACTATCGGAAGGCTTACTCGCACACCAGAGATTCCTTTCACAAGTCCTTTGCCAGTGCGATCACCAAGAGTGAATCCGACGCACTCTACGAGCGATACGTAATTCCGGCACCCGGGCAACCACTCTTCGAGGCTGCCCTCGCGAACTTCAGCCCCCACAGCCCCGCACACGTCAACTTCAACGCCGAACGCGGCCCGCTGCTGATGATCGGCGGCGGAAGAGATCGAACTGTCCCGAAAACCAGCACCGACAGTTCCTTCAAGATGTATCACAAAGCGCCAACGGTCAACGAGTACAAGGTGTTCGACGACCGTGGTCATTCGCTCACCATCGATCACGGTTGGCGTGAAATTGCGGACTACAGCTTGGCATGGTTGAGCCGCAACACAGCTAGCACTCAGAACGGTGGCGGGTCGTCGCCGTAGTCGATGTGTGCGCGGGGTAGGGGTAGCCGGAGGGTTTTCCGGCGTTTCCGTTCGGTGTTCTGTGCCGCCCGGTGCTGAATCTTGACGTGGCGGTGTTTGCGTTCACTTCGGATGCGGGCAGCTTTGTTCTCCAGTCGAGTCCGCCGCGGTTTGCCTCCTTCCGGTAG